>DATBHS010000239.1:0-35961 GCA_036557345.1 Bryobacteraceae bacterium | reverse complement strand
CTCGCGCCGCAACTGTTCCTCCTGCCATCGTTGCTCGAACGGTTGCTGCTGGTTATTCTGCGCCGCAAGCTCCTGCTGGCGGCGCGCCAGCATCTGTAAACGCTCGAAGGCCTCATCGATCGCCTTCTGCTGATCGCTTTGCGTTTGTGATGCGGATTGCTGCGTTTCGTATTGGTTCTTTGAAGTGTCCAGCTCGAGATCGAACATGCGCGCCAGGTCGCGTTGCGCTCCTCCGCCGGCTCCTCCGCCACGCTGCCCGAATGCAACTTGAATGTAGCGAAACAGCGCTTCAGCGCGCAAGAGCGATTGCAGGGCTCTCTGCTCGGGCTGCAGCGCGTCGTGCCACTTGCCCGGCTTCAGCGCTCCGACGGCGTCATCCATCTCGCTCGATGCCTGCGTCATCAATTTAGAAAAGTTTTCGAATGCCGAACCGGGAGACGCCAGTTCGCGGTTCCCCATTCGCTCGGCTAGCGTCTTCGCCTGCTCGCCTAGCTTGCCCTCCAGATTGGAAAGGAAACGGGCGTCTTCTTGAAGGGCCGCGCGGGCCTTGTTAATGTCCCGGAGCTCGTTCCATGTTGCAGCAATGATTTGCTTCTGACGCTCCGAAATGTCGGTATCCTGCCCGCCACCCATTCCCATGCCCATCCCACCTGCCTGCTGGGATTGGCTGAACTTGAAATCAAACGGTTCGGTCTGCGCGAACAGAATTTCGCTGCGAGATGTCTTGTTTGCGTCGCGCGCTGTCGCGTAAACACTGATCAGGTCGCCCGGCTGTAGCTTAAAGTTCTCCAGATACAGCGTAGTCGTCCCTTCCGCCTCTTTGATGTTTTTGTTCTTTAACAACGGAACTGCCTGTTCCGCCCCTCCATTGACCGAATAATGCAGTTCGAGATCCTCGACCCCGAAATCGTCGGAAGCGTCCACCGTAACAGGCACCTCCTCGATCGGGCTTACATGCGGGTCGCGCCCCGGCCGCAGAATCCGGACAGAAGGCGCGTCATCCTTCTTCGCTTCTATGAAGTAGTCGTCGCTGATACGAACCACATCGTTGCCGTCGAGCGCCGCCACGTGATATGAGCCGTCCTTGTTAATCGGAAGGTGCGCCGTCAGCCAGTTTCCTTCCCCTGCTTTCAGCGGGACCTTCGATCCGTCTTCCAGAACCAGCACGCCGCGCCGCAATGGACGATTCGTCAATACCGAAATATCGGCTTCGCTTCCGGCAACCGCGCGTATGTCGCCGCCCGGATCCTGCACCACGTTCTGCAGATGCAAAGCAGAAGGAAAATGCACAGCCACTCGCACCCGCTTGACTCCGGGCAGGTCCTTCACCGTCAAGCTGTAATGCTTGGATTGCGCCGCATCCGCCTGAACAAAATATTCGACGGAATCCGACAATCCTGCGAATAAGAATTGGTATCCCGCCCCATCTTGCTTCGGCTGCATCGGAGCTGACTCCCACTTGGTCGCGCCGTGATATCTGGCATGCAAGACTACTCGATCCGCAGAGAAGTTGTGCAGCTGAGCGGTTATTACCTGGTCCGATTTTCGGCGCACGGTTTTATCGCCGGGCGACACGGTAACGTCGTATAGCGGCCGTTTCTCCGGATTGCCGCTGCCCGTCCAAAGCAATCCTGCGCCATAGCCCCAATACCCCGGACCGGACGCAATCAGCCAGATCAGAATGGCGGCCGCGACCGCTCCGCATCCGGTACATGTAAGAAGCAAGCGCCCGGAGCTCAACTCCTCTGGCGGATGTTCGGTCGCGATGCGAAGCGTATCTTCGGCCACCAGTTCGGTAAACGGGTTTGTCGAGTCGGGCCGTTCCGCTATCGTCAGCAGACGTTCTTCAAAGCCTGGAATGCGGCGTTCGGCAAGTCGGGTGATGCGGCGACGGTTCAGCCTGAGCAGCGGCAACACCAGCATCAACGAGAGGGCGATGGCGAGTGACAGGAACAGGAAAATGCGGAGTGGGAGAATCACCTGTTGAGCGAACTCATAGCGATTGCCGATCCAGACGAGAAGCAGTGTCAAGAACAGCGCAACGCCCGCTACCATGGCGGCCCCGCGCGCCGCCGCAAACAGCCGGAGCCGCATTTCGACGCGTCGCAGATAGCCATTCACTTGATTCAGCGCCGTCATCCGGTTTGCCTCTCTTCCTTCAAATAGCGTCTGGCAACTATGGATTCCATCACTGCCGCCACCAGGACCAGCAACATCGCGTAGCGCCACAAGCTCCACGGAACCGTCTGCCTTTGTTCGCCCACGGTCTCCGCGGCTGCGGAGCTATTTCCAGTATTGCGCCATAATTCGAGCGCCTCTCGTGGCATCGGACGCAGGTCTGATTCGCGCCGGTCTGCATGCACGGCAACCAGCAACCGCCGCTTGTCGGCGCGCTGCACTTCATAAAAGCCGTTCCGGATGAGCGCGAAATTCATGGTCCGGCTCGCTTCATTGAGACCCAGTTCGTGCCGGCCATCGGGGCCGATTACGTCCGCCGCGGTTCCTTGGCCCCGCGTGCGCCTCAAAGCGATCATGCTGCCCGCTACTATGCTCGAAGCAGTCTCTTCGAAACCTGCCAGGTAGTGCCCCGTCTGCACAACAAACGGAACATAGGACGAATGCAGCGGGAAATCGCTGGTCGATGTGTCCAGCGCCGAGGTCAGGATGAGCGCTCGTCCCTCGCCCATGTGCTCTTCAACCAGCAATGGGGATCCATCGGACAACCTCGCGATCACACGCGCGCCGGGCTTTGGCGCAAGCCGCGTGGCCAGAAAGAATTGTACGTTCTCAAGCTGGCCTGTGCCGCGCACCGCCGGATCGTCCGCGTCGAATGTACCTGCGCCTTGAGCCTGAAGCTGCCCGCTGAGCCGGTCACCGGAAAGCGGCGCTTTGGCTAGCCGGCTGCTATTCCGTCCAAGTGCAATCAGCACGGCGCCCCCACGGCTCACATAACCGCAAATCGCTTGCGCTATTGCCGAGTCGATTTCGCCGGGATCGCTCAGAACAACGAAGGCATACTTAACCAAATCCGCCGTGATCGTCCGTTCGATTGGAGCTGCTTCCACCAGTAAACCCGTTTCGGAACTCGACTCCATGGCAGCCTTGTAATAGAAAGCTTCCTGAGCCCGCCCGGCGGAATACAAAAACAGGACCTTTTGCCGGTCGGAACGCTCGATTGAAAACGGAAACGAATCGTCGTTCGGCAATGCGTCCTGCGGTTCCAGGCGAATTTCGCCGCGATGCGCCCCGTACGGAACATCGAAGCCGATGAATTCCGCCTGCGCGCGGCCGCTCGTGGGAACCGCGACTTCCTTTGCCCCTTCAGTTTTTCCATCCAACACCAGCGAGACTTTTCGAGTGGCTGCGCCGGTCTGCCACCCGGTTATCGTTGCCGTCAAGCGCGTCCGGCTCGGGTCGTAAACGTGCGTTGCCGTATTCACGCTCTCAATCGCCCAGTTCGGCATGTCGCCTCCCGCCACAGAGTAAAGCGTAAGGGCTGTATGCGGTCCAACCTGCAGATCTCGAAAGTTGGGCGGCATCGAAGTCTGTTGCATGTCGCTGACGAAGTGCGCATCCAGCCGCATCCCGCTTTCGTGATCCATCACACGCAGTGCTCGCACGAATTCGCCAAACGAGCTAGCCTGATCGTCCGGTTGAATCGCCTCGATTGCTGTGTTCAGGGTACTCTTGCTGAACTCCGGCGCGGTCATTGCCTCCACGTGGGAGTCAATTGCGAACACCTGCGCCATGTCTCGGCTACGCAGCCCCGATATAACGCGCTCAGCCTCCGCTTTGGCTCTTCTCATGTGATCGCTATAACGCATGCTGAATGACCTATCGACGGCGACGATGGTCAACTTGCGGCGGGCCGCCAATGTCGATGTTCGGTGAATGAACGGATTGGCAAAGGCCAGCGCCAGCAGCACTAGCAGCGCGCAGCGCAGCGCAAGTAAAAGCAGGTACTTCAACCGCCTGTGCAGCACGGAGCTTTGCAGCCTCCGCTCAAAAAACATAAGCGAGCTGAACGGCCGCGGAGTTCGCTTGTACTGCCGTAGCAGGTGCAGCCAGACCGGAATGGATACGGCCGCGATTCCAGCCAGGAACCAGGGAGAAAGAAAACCCACTTACAGCCTCCCCTGCCGTATCGTGAAATATTCGCGCAGGCCCTCGTCCAGCGGGCGATCCGTGCTCAACAGAAAATAATCGATACCTGCGCGCTGGGCCTTCGATCGAAGATCCTCTATGTGCGCCGCTATCCTGCCTCGATATTCGCCATGAAGGTACTCGGGAGATGTTTCTATGGCATCGTCCGTCTCCATATCGACGAATAGCGCCGGCGCCGCCAGCTTCGGAGCCAGTTCCGCCGGGTCCAGCACGTGGAAAAGAATCAGTTCGTTGCCGCGGAAACGGAGCGGCTCTACCGTCCTCACGATCGTGTCGGGTGCTTCGAAGAAGTCCGAAATGAGGACCGTAATGCCGCGGCGCTTCAAGATGCGCTGCAGATCCAGAAAGGGCCGTTTGAAATCCGTTCGCTTGCCGAGCTGCGCCTGGTCGATCCCATGTAGCAAGCGCATGAGTTGCCCTTGCCGCGCCGAAGGCTGCAGCACGTTGGCCACCTCGTCATGAAAGACAATCAAACCCGCGCTATCGCGCTGCAGATGAGCCAGGTAAACCAGGGCTGAGGCGAGGTATCGCGCGTAATCGAACTTTCTGACGGCGGTCGAGCTGAAAGCCATGCTCGCACTGGCATCGAGTAGCAGCATGAGCGCGGTATTCGTTTCGCCCCGATACCGTTTCAGGTACGGCCTTTCGGTCCGCGCGAATACGTTCCAATCGATTTGCCGCAGATCGTCGCCCGGCGTATAAGCTCGGTACTCCGCGAATTCCTGGCTGAAGCCGAAATCGGGCGAACGATGCAGGCCCGCGAGAAAGCCATCTACTACTGTTTTTGCGACAAGATCCAGGCGTGAGATGCCGGCCAGAATGGCGGGATCGAGAAAGCGATTGGCGGCCTCAAGCTGCATCTAAAATTACCTTGATCAGGGTCGGGCGTACTCCACCCGCTAAATTTTCAACCCCGTGGGGCAGGCAGCGCCTCTAGCAGCCGCCGCACAATCTCATCCGAGCTCACTCGATCCGATTCGGCGTGGAAGTTCAACAGCACGCGATGCCGAAGTATCGGCACCGATAACGCCTGGATATCGTCGTAGGACACATGGAACCGCCCGTGCATTAATGCCCGGGCTTTTCCGCCGAGCGCCAGGAACTGCACAGCGCGAACGCTGGCGCCGAAGTTAACGTACTTCTTTATGAATTCGGGGCTGACACCGTTGGGGACCGGCCGCGTTGCTCGCACCAGGTCCACCGCGTATTGCACAACGGATTCTGCAATCGGCGTCATCCGCACGAGCTGCTGAAATTCGAGAATCTCCTCTCCATTCGTAATCACGTCCGCTTGCGGCAACTTCGTGGTGGTTGTCAGGTCCACTACCTTCAACTCATCCTCTGCCGAAAGATAGTCGAGAACGGTGTTAAACAAAAAGCGGTCCAGCTGAGCTTCCGGTAGCGGGTACGTGCCTTCCAGCTCGATCGGATTCTGTGTTGCCAGCACAAAAAATGGCGGGTCGATTGCGTAATGATGTCCACGCACGGTGCACGATAGCTCCTGCATCGCTTCCAAAAGCGCGGATTGCGTTTTCGGGGGCGTCCGGTTGATCTCATCGGCCAGCAGCACGTTGGAAAAAATCGGGCCGGGAACAAACGTCCAGGTCCGCCGCCCGGTTGTCGAATCTTCTTCAATGATGTCCGTCCCGGTAATATCTGACGGCATCAGATCCGGTGTGAACTGGATTCGATTAAATTTCAGTCCGAGTGTCCTCGCCATCGTGCGCACCAGCAAAGTCTTCGCCGTTCCGGGGAGTCCGGTCAGCAGACAGTGGCCGCCTACAAACAGCGAGATCAGAACATGCTCGATTACTTCCTCTTGTCCGACAATGACCTTCCCGACTTCCCGCTTGATCGCGCTTTGCACATCCTGGAAGCGCCGTACCCGTTCACGAACATCGGCGGTTTCAATGGTAGGTCCACTGGTGAGGGTTGACATATTTATTGGCTCAATTGAAGAAGGAGTTGTTGCGCCGGTTTATAGTCCGGCGCGGCTTCGAGTGCGAGCACCACTTGATCTTTTGCTTCAGCAACACGCCGGGCCGCTCGCAAAGCCATGGCAAGCTGGTAATGTGAATCAGCCGCATCGGCAGGATGGAGCGCCAGCGCTGCCTGCCCCTCGCGGACGGCACCGTTTGCATCGCCGTTCTTTAGCAGAATTGCGCCAAACATGCGGTGAACTTCCATGTCTTCCGGATAGATCCAGATCAGCTTCATGAGCGTGTTTTCGGCCTGCTTGTTTGAGCCTGCTTCCTGCTCAAGTGTGGCAAGTTTTTTGAGAAGATCCAGGTTCGCGCCACCAAAATCGCGATATCGTTCCAGCTCTCCCATAGCTTCGCCTTTTTTATTCTTTGCCAGCAGCCCGGTGGCAATCAGCTCATACGCGCTCCCCTTCGCAATGTAGTCAGGATAGTAATCGCGAACGGCCAAAGCTTCCCGCATCGCATCGTCCTTTTTCCCGCTTTCGAGATTCGCGTAAGCCGCTTTCATCCCACGTTTCCAATCGTCGAAACGCCGCACGGTGTTGCCCGTTTTCTGGTCAAGCCAGCTATTGAAATCTTTATCGAATGCCGCGGGGCCTTGGTGAAGATTCTCCTGGATCGCTTCTGCGGTCGTCTTTCGCGCCGCGTAAGAGTGAATCATGCCCAGAATCGCGTCGTTGCCCCACTTTTCCGAGATGTAGTCGCAGATCTTGCCGGCTTGATAGTAAGAGACCAACACCTGGCTTGGGTACTTTGGACGCACGAACCCGCGATCCAGTTCCAGCACAGGCAGAAGTTGCTTGCGCTGTAAGGCGGAAATAATTTCCGGCGTCAGCCGGTTGCCCCACGTCGGGTCTACAGCGCCCTCCTCATGCACCGCAAGGCCCTCCGTGAACCAGCGAGGAACCAGGTGATTTGTGGCGGTGAGGACATAAACATGGCTCATCTCGTGCCACATGGTGCTAGCCCAATTGAACTCGCCCGGAGGACGCGCCGAAGGGCTGTCCATCGTGACCACCAGGCCGAATGTTACACCCAACAGGCCTCCCTGCCCCGGCAATCCCAGCGTTCGCACCATGAAATCATCGTGATTTGGGTAGACTTCCAGGCGAACTGCACCCGGCAGCTTCATCTTGTATTTCCGTTCGTAAGTTGCCAGTGCCCGTCGGAGCTCCGGCTCGATGTAAGGTCTCAGTAAGGGCGCCTCTTTCTTGGCAAGCAGCAGCTCGGCCGGGCCGCTTCGGAACGTTTCGTAATCGCCCAACGTGTCGAGCAGCCTGAGAGAATTGACCGTCTCCGGATCGCGGTAATGTGCCTCATAGCACCGTTCTAGTTCCTGCCTCGCCTCGGTCTGGTTGCCCAAGCGCATAAGATTGACGCCCAATTGCGACCGGGCCGGCCATAATTCATTGTTCAACTCCAGCGCCTTGCGGTAATAGGCGATAGCCTCCTTGTACCGGCGGTTAATCTCGAAAAAATGCGCGCCCGTCGCGTACGCTTCGCCGTACACCGGATTGATTTTCAGAATGCGCTGCATCCACTCGGATTCCGGCTTATCGTTCAGCCAGTCTATGGAAGCCAACACAGCCATTCCATCCAGCGCTTCGTTCGAGAGCGCCAGCGCCTTCTGCGCTTCGTCGGCTGCGTGCTGGGTATCGCTGTCCTCGAGAGCGAGAAACGCAAGGAGCTCGTGTGCTTCGTAGAGCTTCGGGTCCTGTTGTAATGCTTTCCGCGCCAGGTCGATGGCCTTGCTGTCATATCGCTCGGCCGCAACCCGCGCCAGGCCTAGATACGCCGCAGCATCTTTTGGATCGATTTCGAGCGCCTCCTCGAAAAGCTTCGCGGCATCGCCCGGCTGGTAATGTTCCAGATACAAGTTGCCCCATTCCGTTCGGATCTCCCCTAACTTCGGTTCGCTCTTTACCGCAATGCGGAACTGGTCATTCGCCTCGTCATAGCGTGCAAGCCCGAAGAACCCTTCCGCGCTCAGGAATGGATTCTGGCTGCGCGAAAGTGATTCGAAGCAAGCCTGCGCCTGTTTGAGCTTTCCGTGATGCCGTAAGCCTCGGCAGGTATCTGCCTGGTCGCCATATACCCTCCAAGCAGTCCCAATCGACGCCCCCACAGCGGCAATCAGCAGTGCTTGCCTCAACGGTCGATCTCCGCCTGCGTTTTCGCCAGTTCAAGCAGCAGCGCCGTAAGTTGCTGCTTATATTCATCGGCGGACATCGCTTCTTTCTGATACTTCAGCCTGTCGATTCGCGCCTCCAGATCTTCTTTCCTGGCCACGAGCCTTTGCTTCGCAGGAGTGACATTTTTCGCCAGCCCGGCTTCGGCCCGCATCAAAGGAAACGCGGCGGCCCTGAGTCCCTGTCCGTTCTCCGGTTTCGGATCGCGGACCGCATTCGCCGAACCGGAATCGGAGAACTGCGCGTGTTCGGTCGCCAGCAGCTTTTCCGACTCGAAATACGCAGCCGCTTTGCCCGCCGCATAGCGATAGGCTTCCAGCGCGGAAACGGTCCCGTTCTTGTCGGTATCCGCCGCTGGATCTTTTAGCGCGTCCACCCAGTAGCGCGCGAAGATCGTGGCGTTCTTCTCTGTACCCGACTTGGTAGCCGTAATCACAATGCGATCCTTCTTGACGAGCGCCGCCAGCGAAGCGCCGCTGCAACTGCTCATGTTGACCACCAGTTGTCGCCTGGCGGGAATCCGGTTCAGCAGGCGTGCAATTTCTTCGGCATTGAGATCAGGACCTGGCACATTGAACTTGTAATCGGTGCCGTCGAAGCTCCCATGCCCGATCAGCAGCAACGCAAACGAATCCTCCGCTTTCGCCCCGGCTGCAATTCCCTCCAGACTTTGCTCAATCAAATGCCTCGTAGCAGACGGTCCGCTGAGGGTCGTCACATGCGCGTCCGGGCCGTTTGCCTTCAGTTCGCGGTCGAGGTCCGCGGCCCATTTTTCAAACTGCGCCTCATATTCGGGTGCTCCTCCCAGCCCCGCAATTGTCACGTAATAATTAGTTGCGGTAGCGGAAACGGCAAGCGCCATCAGCAAAAGAACGGGCCTCATACTACGCCCCACTTTCGGCGCAAAAACCATTCACATGACCGCAGTCCGAGTATCAGCAGAAAAATTGCCGGCGTGTCCCAAAGATCCTTGATTTCCCGCGACGTAATCCCCGCCTGCGAATAAGAGATCTCGTTCGGCAGCCGGCGGGCCGTACGCGGCGTATAGTAATGTCCGCCCGTTTCGCCCGCCAGCTTCTCGAGAAGTTCCCGATTCTGTTCGCGGTGAAAATTCTCTGCCAGCCCGTCCTCCCTCCGGAACGTCAGCACGTCGCTGCCAAGTGCCTGCGCCCCGGTACTTGCCTTTACCTCAGCCACATAGGAGCCGCTCTTCGCTGCGTCCCAGATCGCCGAATAAACTCCCTGCATCAGCGGGTCCGGCCTGAGTGCGACAGACTCTGAAGAACCGTCCGGCCCAATAATGTTTGCCCGTACCTCGGCATCGTTGACCGGCAAGTACGTCTTGCCCCGTACTTCGGCTCGCAGTTGGATGCGTCCATCGTCCTCCAGACGCGAATTGGGAGTCGATACTGTTACCTGGCCGGGCGTCATGCCGGCCTCCCAGCGAAGCAATTGACGCCAGAATGTCTCCTGGCTTGTATCCCCCGCCGGCTGTTGCATGCGCCATCGCCAGCTACCCGCCGTTGCAAACACCGCCGTGCGTCCTCGTCCGTAGTTTTCCGTGACCAGCAAAGGTACGCGCGTGCCGCTTGCATCGACTCTGGCTAGTGTCACCGCTCCAGCCTTCGGAGTTCCTGGATCCTGGTAATTCGCCAGGTACGGAAGGACCTCCCAATGTTGTGCACTCTTCTCCGCATCATCTTCAACCCGGCAGATCAGGCTGTTCTTTCCCGCCGCGGTGAGTTCTGCTGCCACAAAATTTCTCTGGAATGTGTTCTTTCGCTGCGGCAGGTTCACCGGCAGCAGTTCCGTGAACGGTGGAACGTTATAGCCGCCGTCGCTCAAGGCCCAGCGGCCTCCCAGAAACAACAGGCCCCCGCCGCGCCGGTCGACAAAATCTTTAATAAACTGCTGCTGCTGAGGTGTGAAGAACGCCGATTCAATGCTTCCCAGAATCAGCCCTTGGTAGGTAAAGAGGTCCTCAGCCTTGCTCGGAAAACCATCGGCCAGCTCGCTTTGATTGGCGATTCCCTGCCGGTAAATCTTGTTCTGCGTCGTGCGCAGCATGGAGACAATCTGCAGCGCGGGATCGTCCTCCACCGCGCGGCGTATGAACTTGAACTCCCAACGCGGTTCTCCCTCCACGTAAAGGACGCGTTTCTTCGATGTGTCAATCGAAAGAACCTGTCTGAGTTCGTTGTTCGCCGTGTTCGTCTCGCCGCGTAGTGGATCCACCCGCGCCTCAAGTTCCTGGACGCCGTTCTTCCCAGCATTGAACTCGATGGACTCCACCTGTTCCTGAGCGTTTCGCAGCGTGATGTCACGCTGCGCGAGGATAGCTCCGCCTCCGCTGACAATGAGCCTTGCATGCTTGCCGCCGAACCCGTTCTGCCGGAGCGCAACTTGCGCCTGCAGGCGCGAGCCGGGCAAGGCTTTCGAAGGAACACCGAATCCGTCGAGCTCCACATCATTGGTCAACTCGGTGTTGCCGATCCCGATGGTGTTCACCGGCAGTCTGCGCTGACCCAAGGCGTTCATCGTTTCCAGATCGATGCCGCCCGTATTATCCGACCCATCGCTCAGCAGCACAACGGCTCCTATGGGCAGAGTCGCCGATTCGTCGGCAATTTGATGCAGCGCCTTCCCGATCCGCGTGGCCGGCTGTCCGGCGTGCAACTCCGTCGTATCCTGAATCCGGTCCAGACCGGCGCCCATCTTGTATAGCCTCACTTGAAAACGGCTCTGCAGCCGCTTCAGTAGATCGCCTTGAAGCACCTCGGCCGCGATCTGCTCGCGCGACTTTCCCGTATCGGCGATGCCCATGCTCCGGCTATCGTCCACCACGACTGCCACGATGTTTTGTTGTGGCCTTAGAGACGTCACGCTAATCGCCGGCTGCCAAAGCACAATCAACAGCAGAGTCAATGTAAGCGCTTCGAGTCCCCAGATGATGGCCACTCGAAGGCCACGAAGCGAGGGCGCAAATTGTCGCCGCCTGCGCCAAAGAAGCCATCCCAGAAATCCGGCGGCGGCTGTAATCGCCGCAAAGAGCGCCCACTTCGGCCACGAGCCCAGCAATACGAAATTGCCGTTCGAAAAAACGCTGGCCGGATATTTGAATAAAAACTCGAACACGTGCTCACCGGGTCTAGTGCGTCATGGCGTAAACGAGGTAGTTGATGCCGATGCGGAATCCGAGCGCCGAGAATTGCTCTGGATAGATGGGGTTGTCGGCGTGCTCCCAGGAATCGCCCAGGTCCATGTTGTGACAGATCGCCACAATTACGCGGCCTTTGTCGTCGTAGATGCCCCGCCAGCGCGCTTCATATCCGTCGAACTCGGCACTGCGATGGGTAAACACGAA
Organism: Bryobacteraceae bacterium; assembly: GCA_036557345.1. Taxonomy (GTDB): domain Bacteria; phylum Acidobacteriota; class Terriglobia; order Bryobacterales; family Bryobacteraceae; genus Bog-105. Next base: position 24,262 of record DATBHS010000239.1, on the reverse strand, counting down.
CTGCTCGCCAGGGACCTGGTAGCGATCGTCCAAGTCGTAAACGGTATGAAAGATAGGATCGCTACTCGGCAGATCGACGATGGGACGATCCGGGAAAACTCGCTTCATGCTCGCAACAAAAGTCTCCCATTCGATTGTCCCGTGAAAATCGTCGCACATGAAAAAACCCCCGCGCAGGAGATAGTCACGCAGTTTCGCCGCTTCGAAATCAGTGAGATCCCAATGGCCGGTCTCGACGGCATAAAGCCAAGGCCAGTTATATATGTCATCGCCGTCCTCGGCGCCCACCGGCTGCTCTACGGAGCGCGCCTCGATTCGTGTAAGGCGCCGCACGGCTGCGGAAAGGTGACGGTCCGATCGTGGATAATCGATGGTCCAGTTGGGCAGTCGGCCACGCCAGGTTGGAACCGATCGGTACATGAAACGCGCAAATACCCACTCTCCCGGAACGTCCGCATCCGGGGGAATCGGGTAGCCGTAATACTCCCAGCCCGGGTATTCGCGGAAGGCGCCCGGTGTTTGCTCTTTGCGTGAAGTGCGCTGGCCTACTTTGCTTGCGTCGTTAGGAAGGTTCTCCTGATCCCGAAGCGGTACCGTCGCGCAGAGTGCGCTGAAGAGCGCCAGGCTCGGCAAGGTCGCGAATAGCGCGCTACGCAGACGCATAGATTCGAGCGGCTGGCGTCAGAATAGCACGGCGATTTGAGCGCTCAATGTGGGCTAGCCGTCGTGCCCGCAAGCCGGCCGCCTGATCGGCTTTAGGCCGCCGGCGCCTTCCGAACAAAAATCGGGGCAAACTGGGCCCGGAACCGCCATGCAACGATGATCCATAAGATCGTCACGATAATCGCCAGCGGAAAACCCCCCGGGTCCATGGTTGCGTGATAGGTAAGAATGTTTGCGAGCTCCGCCGCCAGGAGCGCCAGCGCCAGCGGCACGTACTGGTTGGTCAGTAGAAGAACGCCCGCGATCACCTGGACCCCTGCAATGAGAAAAATGTAATGCGAGGTGAACAGAACGCCGAGGTATGTGCCTGCCAATCCCGTGGGCATGGGTGCCGGGATGAAGTGAAGGAATCCGTTCAGGCCAAAAATCAGAAATACCAGCCCGAGAAGTACTCGCGCGATTACTGTGATGATTTTCATTAGAGCTATTCCCCCCAAGTTTTGCTGAAAATCGATAGACGACCTTCGCCCAGAGAGATGCACTTGACGTGTCGAAAGAAGCAGGATTAATATAGCACTATGCGACATGTCGTGTCACGTAGTAACAAGGGAAATGGCGATAGCCGGCCCTTGACGGAGCCCGTCTTACTGATCCTGATGAGCCTCGCGGACCGGCCGCGCCACGGCTACGCCTTGCTAAAGGACATTGAGGACCTTAGCAACGGCCGCGTCCGTTTGAGCACAGGTACCCTGTATGGCGCGCTTCGCAGACTCCTTCAGGACCTGTGGATCGAACGCTTCGATCAGGAGGACGCGTCGCGGGAAAAACAAGCGTACCGGCTCACGCCTGCCGGGCGTAGACAACTACGGCTGGAGTTGGAGCGAATGAAACACTTGACACGCACCGGAACTCTGCGCCTCAGAACGGGAGATGCGTGAGATGCGGATCAATCAGATATATCGGGCTTTGTTACAGCTTTACCCGGCGGATTACCGAAAAGCGTTTGCCGCCGAAATGTTGGGCGTCTTTGAGAAAGCGGCCCTGGAACACGCCGGGAAACGCGCAGCTTTCGGCCGTTTCGCGACGGCGGAGTTATTCGGCTTGATAACCGGAGCCGGCGCAGAATGGATAGCAAGATTTACGATGGTCAATTCTATCCGGCGTAGATCCGCGCTCGGGATTTGCGCACAATCGGGAGGGAGCGCTGTTCCCGAAGAGGTGATTCAGGCTCAGGATCGAGTGAGTAGCCTGGTAGGACGTATTGTACACGCGATCGCGAACCACGATTTCCCGGCGGCGCGCTCCTACGCCTATGAAGAATCCAAAGAGCGCGAAAACTTGCGGCTCCTGCGCGAGAGGTACGGATTGGAGAAATGAACCGGATGAGCGGAGTCCGTTTGTGAACATGAATAAGTGATAGCGAAACCATCGTTCCGGGCAAAGCTGTGGAATTGGACAGGCTTCGCCAACCGCGAAGACCAGCTCTCCATGCTGCTAAGCCTGGTAATCGGTGTCTTAGTCGGACTTACCGTTGTCGCCTTCATCCTTCTGACCGGACGCCTCGCCGCACGCATGTACCCACCGGGCAGCGCTGCCTGGCGCCGGATGCTGGTTCCTGTTACAGGAACGTTAGTCAGCGGATACTTACTCTTCCGCTACTTTCCCAATGCACGCGGAAGTGGAATCCCCCAAGCAAAGTTTGCCCTTTTCATTCAAGAGGGGTATATTTCGCTCCGGACTGTCATAGGCAAATTCGTTTGTTGCTCCATATCGCTGGCCAGTGGCATCGCGCTGGGCCGTGAAGGCCCGTCAGTGCAGATCGGCGCCGGTATTGCTTCTGTTCTCGGCCGGCGTTTCGGCTTAAGCAAATCGAACGTCAAGGCTCTGGTGCCGGTCGGCTGCTCGGCCGCGCTGGCGGCCGCCTTTAACACGCCCATCGCTGCCGTCCTCTTCTCGCTCGAGGAGATTCTCGGGGATCTGCATGCCCCTGTACTCGGTTCCGTTGTGCTGAGTTCGGCAACGTCCTGGATGGTGTTGCACCTCATCCTCGGGGATGAGCCGTTGTTTCATACACCTGCCTGGCAGCTCGTGAATCCTTTAGAGTTTGCAATTTATGCGGTCCTCGGAGTGGTTGGTGGCCTCGCATCGGTCTGCTTTGTCAAGCTACTGCTGAAACTGCGTATTTGGTTCAGGGCCCTTCCACAAAACACTGTCTGGGCTCAACCTGTTGCCGGTGGAATCTTGATGGGTGTGTTTGGTCTGTTTGTGCCCGAAGTTCTGGGCGTTGGATACGACTACGTAGATCGGGTGCTTGGCGGCGACTTTCCAGTTAAGACCGTGGCCTTGCTCGCGGTGATGAAGATCATTGCAACACCCGCCTGCTATTCATCCGGCAACGCCGGTGGCATCTTCGGCCCAAGTCTTTTTATTGGTGCCATGGTTGGCGGCACCATCGGCAGCGTCGCCCACGTCCTCCTGCCTCATGTGACCGCGAACCCCGGAGCCTACGCCCTGGTCGGTATGGGAGCGGCCTTCGCAGGTATCGTGCGCACGCCCCTTACTTCGGTAATCATGATCTTCGAAATGACCCGCGATTATTCGATTATCGTTCCCTTGATGATTTCGAATCTGATCAGTTTCTTCATCTCTCAGCAACTCCAACGCGAGCCGATTTATGAGGCGCTCGCTCTTCAGGAGGGTGTCTATCTCCCGACGGGAGAGTCGCGTGAAGAGCTGGCCGGTATCCGTGTCAGCGACGTGATGCAACCCAATGCGAACCCACTTCCGTTGGACGCTACGATAGGTACCGCCAAATCGCGTTTCGAGGAAGAGAAGAGCACCTCGTGGCCAGCCGGTGATCCGCACCACCTACAAGGAGTTATCAGTAGCCATCAGATAGAAACGTCAAACCCTCCGCCGGATACGATTCGCGACCTCATCAAAGCCGATGGGAGCTATCCCTATGTTCATGTGGACCACCCTCTGAGTTATGCACTGGAACTGATGCGAGATAACGCAGTTGATGTTGTGCCTGTGGTAAGCCGTGCCAATATCCGGCAGATGAATGGTGTTATCACCTTAAATGGCATTCTCTCCACGTATGGTATCGGAAACGCAGGATCCGCTGGTAAGGCGAGATGAGTGGGCAAAGCACGGCGACACCGCCCGCTGTACCTCCAAAGCTGGCTCTGATTGCGCTGATTGCTTTGGTGATCGCCGGTTTGGCGGCGCTCGACAGATTTCTAGCAAACGCCCAAGACGCCGAAGTTCGGCGTCTAGCCGAGCAATCTTATCTCGACGGACGTCGACTACGCCAGGAAGGCAAGATAGTTGAAGCCATCGAGGCGCTTCGCAAAGCACATGCGCTCGAGCGCCGAAATACAGAACACGAGTTGGAACTGATCGATGCGCTCATCGCCACCAGAAAGGCCGATCAAGCCCAGTTCCTCGTCCGGGATGTCCTCGAGCGGGAGCCGAACAACGGCCGGGCGAATTTGCTCGCTGCGCACCTCATGATTGCAAACGGAAAAGCCGCTGATGCGGAATTTTACTACCATCGCGCAGTCTATGGAGAATGGCGCGGCGATGCGGCTGCAAGCCGTGTTTCGGTCCGGATGGAGCTGGCCGATTTCTTGGCGAGAAGGAACAAGCAGCAGGAATTACTGGCTGAGCTTCTTCCTTTGCAAGCTGAAGTGAGCAAGAATCCAGCGGCCGAACTGCACTTGGCCCGTCTTTTTCTGGCGGCCGGTTCGCCATCACGTGCCGCGAATGAATTTCGCACCATTATCAACCAGAACGCGACGAATGCCACGGCCTATGCCGGCCTCGGCGAAGCGGAACTAAGCCGTGGCGAATATCGCTTGGCACATGAGGCCTTCCTTGCTGCGGCAGCCCACAAACCCGATGACCCTTCGATTCGTCGGCAATTGGAGTTATCGAGCATGCTCATAGCAGTCGACCCGACGCCGCGGAAGCTCACATCGACAGAGAAGTACCGTCGCAGTCTGCAGATCCTGAACTCGGCCCGCTCCGGCCTCGAACGCTGCGCCGCTAAAGGGCCGGCACTAAAATACGATCGGGTCCGCGAGTTACTCACATCGGCAAATAGGGTCTCGAGCAATAAGCCTCGCAGGGGTGTCACGAATGAAATCGCCGAGGAAGCCTTAAGTCTTGCCGAAGAGATCTGGCAAACCCGCATAAAAATCTGCGGTGAGCCGGTCCCGGCAGATGAGCAGGCTTTGCGGCTGGTTATGCAGAAACTTTCGCAATAATGTCGAGTAGCCACTCTTAGCTCCAACCGCCTAAGCCTCCCGGCTTGCAACCTAGTCTTAACGAAACCAGGCCAGTTGCCGAATAGTTAACTGGACCGATTCCCGTTATGGCAAATCGCGAGTGCGATCCGCTCGTATTAGAAGACTCGACCGCCGACTCGCTCGTGCAGCCCGTACAGCCCGTACCGGAGGATTTCCGGCCTCACGCGCTCCGTAAATCGCTGGGACTCGTCGAGGAACCTTGGGTGAAACCGGGGTTGGCTGAGGAGATTCTGGAGCGTAAGTGTACGGAACGGGACATGCTCCAATACTTCCTCGAAGCTGAATCCTCGCGGGAACGCCTTCGCAGGAGCACGCGCGAAGCGGAGCTTACTGCTAAGGCCAAAAGCGATTTCCTGGCCATGATGAGCCATGAAATGCGCACGCCTCTTAACGGCATCCTTGGCATGACTGCGGTTCTGCTCTCGCGCAATCTCTCCGAGCAGGAGCGCGATTGCGTCGAAACCATTCGTCACTCCGGCGAGGTCCTGATGGCCGTGATCGACGACGTTCTCGATCTCTCAAAGATCGAAGCCGGACGTCTCGAGATCGAATCGGTGGAATTCGAGGTCGCGGCCGTTCTCAGCGAAGCCATGCAGATTGTCCAGGCAGCCGCGGCCCACAAGCCGCTGAAATTGGTGACCTGCTTAGGCCATGAGATACCGAAAAGAGTTCGTGGCGATAGTGTTCGCCTTCGCCAGATTCTTCTCAACCTCTTAAGCAACGCAGTTAAGTTCACCCCTGCCGGAAAAGTTGAGCTCCGTGCCGGGGTAGCGGCTCTTAATGATTCGGAGTACGAGCTCGTTTTTTCGGTCACCGATGAGGGAATCGGAATCAGCGAGACCCAGCAGCGAAAACTGTTTCAGCCCTTCAGCCAGGCAGCGGAGCATATCTCCCGGCAGTTTGGCGGAACCGGACTCGGCCTGACGATCTGCAAGCGCCTGGCTGAGTTAATGGGAGGGGGTATCAGCGTAACAAGCCGGCTCGGTCAGGGGTCCTGTTTCCAGTTCACCATCAAAGTGCTCGGTGCCGAATGCGCTGAACAGAGCCGCGAGGGCGCGAAACCGAGCCGCGACCAGGGGTGCCCTCAGGGCCGAGCGGATTTCCGCCTCTTGCTGGTCGATGACAATGTGATCAATCAGAAGGTTGCACTGTTGATGCTGAGGAAGCTTGGGTATCGCGCCGATGTCGTCAGGAACGGCCGCGAAGCGCTTCGCGCCGTCTCGGAGTGCGAGTATGATCTGATCCTCATGGATTGCATCATGCCGGAACTCGACGGCCTCGAAACAACTCGCATCCTTCGGTCAAAGGGCAGCTACGCGTCCACCGTGCCTGTTATTGCAATGACCGCGAACGCCTTCATCGAAGATCGCGAGGCCTGCTTGGCAGCCGGTATGAACGATTATCTATCGAAGCCGGTGCGCGAGGCCGAGCTGAGCCGAAAACTCGAACACTGGCTCCGCGCCAGTGGCGCCTGCCTCCGCTAGACCAGGTCGATCGGTTACATTGGGCATGACCCATGAACTGCCCCAATTGTGGCTTGTCGAACCCCGATACTGCGAAGTTCTGCGCAAACTGTGGCACGGCTTTCGGGTCCTCCCCTGCCCCGCAGCCCCCTCCGGTCTACCAGCCTTCCGCATACCAGTCGCAGGGTGCCAAGCCGCCCGGGAACACATTCGCGAAAAATCTCGGCATCGGGTGTTTGATCGTGCTGGTAATTTTTCTGCTCTTTGGTCTCTCCTGCACCAGGGCCTGCTGGAGAATGGGCCACAGGCGAGCATATATTCACCGGCGCTATTAGTGACGTAGGGCAAGACGGTCTTGCCGTCTGCCGCGGGACTTCAGTCCCGCCGTCCGCAGACGGTTGGTTTAGGACAAGTTCCCTCGTTTTGCCGCTCTGATCGCATAATCGGCCGCGCGATATGCCAGTGCTTGTATCGTTGCTGTCGGCTGCTGGCGGCCCGAGGTGACGAAATTGCTGCCGTCAACAATGAACAAATTCGGAATGTCATGGCTGCGGCTGTACCGGTTAACCACCGAATTTTTCGGATCGTCGCCCATCCGGCAGGTACCCATCAGGTGACGAGATGGCATGAGATTGGGCACATCGAAAGGCTGGACCCATACCTTTTTCGCCCCTGCAGTCTCCAGAATTTCAACCTGCTTCGGGATCATCCAGCGTAAAGTCGCCGTGTCGTCAGGATGACGATCAAACGTAACGCGCGGAGCCGGAAGCCCCCAAGCGTCCTTCACGTCCGGGTCGAGCGTAATCGTGTTCTTCTCGACAGCCAAGGACGTGGTATGCGAGAGAAGGACCATCGTCCGTGTGTAATACGTCTTCAAAGCAGCCTTGTATTCACTGCCCCACTTCGGCACGTCCTTCGGCATGCCATGCAGTGCGAAACCCGCCGGATAGTAATCGAAGCGGGCGTCGATGCCGCCTCCGCCGTAAAAACCCCGCTTCGGATCGGCTCGGTAATAATCATGAATCAGTCGCGTGACCTGAATGCTCTTGTACTCGTTCAACGGGTGCTCGAAAAGCCCGTTGACCTCGCTGCCGGTATCCCACATCAGGTATTTCCCAACCAGCCCGCTGGAGTTGGCCAGGCCCTGCGAAAATTGGTTCGAGGTCGATAGCAGTAGCAGGCGCGCCGACTCAACGCCGTTAGCGCATAGCATGACTGCCTTCGCGCGCTGGAAAATCTCGCGCCGTTCGGCATCGAAATACACCGCGCCGCTCACCCGTCCGCGCTGATCGATTTTTATCTGCCGTACGTAGGAATTCGGTCTGATTTCACACCGCCCGCTCCGTTCGGCTGTGGGAATGACGGACACCAAAGTACTTGATTTAGCTCCCAGCTCGCAGCCGAAAGATTCGCAGAAACCGCAGTGCGCGCACGCGGTTCGGCCTCTATACGGCTGCGAGAGGATCGCCATGGGAGCCGGAAATGGATGCAGCCCCAGCTTCTTCGTCGCTCGCTCGAAGAGGACGCCCGATGATTTGACCGGCATCGGAGGTAGCGGATACGGTTTGGAACGCGGTCCTTCGAACGGATTCGCTCCGGCCAGTCCCGAAATCCCCAAATCGTACTCGGCCTTGGTGTAATAGGGCTCGAGATCCGCATACGAGATTGGCCAGTCGGCAAACCCGGTTCCTGTAATTGAACCGTACAGGCTGCGCTCTTTGAAATCGCTCTCATGAAAGCGCCAGTAATTGGCCGTGAAATGAACCGTGCCACCGCCTACCTGACGTCCGTATTCAATCGCCTTTACCGGTTTCGCTTTCTCCGCTTCTGATTTGCGGTATGTAATCGGCTGTAGCTTCGGATCGTTCGTCAATCCCGGCTGAAATGTGTACTTGATCTCGTCGTGACTGAAATCTTGTTCCCGATGGTACGGGCCTTGTTCCAGCACAACGACGCTGAATCCGGCGCTCGATAATTCTTTGGCGATGACGCCGCCCGCGGCGCCCGCGCCGATCACCAGAAAGTCTATGGCCTCCGAGCTACTGAACTTCACGGCGCTCATTTGGATGGTCCGCTCAGTTTTTCGTCGTAATAGCCGAACGGCGGCTGGAACGCCATCCGGTCTTCAAAACCGATGTACTCCCATCCAACACCTGATCGATTTCCGCCGTAGCTCGGGTTACCAAGAAAACCCATCACGGTGTGTGTTCGCAGCAACTCGAAGAACGCGGAATGTTCGATCGCATGAATCAGCTCGATCTGCTGCTCATTCGTCAGCGAACTAATACTTGTGGAACTAGGAAAGAGCTCCTTTCGCCGCTGCTGGATCTCTCCCATTCCGGCGTAATAGGCTTCGCGCTTATCGGCATCGAAGGTGGACAGCGCGCGGTCGATAAAGTAAATGACGCCGGCTTCGCGGGCGCCTGGCCCATCCGCGGATGGGATGATCTGGGCCGCAATCGCTTCGATCTCTGCGGCCGCTTCGGAATCTAACGTTTCAAACGCTGGAGGCGCGACGGATTTCGATGTAGCGTGTGCATGCTCGAGTGCCGAAGCAATCTCTGCCCACGCCGTCGTCGCAAGACACGTCGAAAGCCAGTACCGGCGCGTCGAGTTCATGACTGACAATCATGACGTACTCATTCACTGTTTGCAAGAGAGGTTCTGCTGTAGGACGGGACCGCCTGTTCCGCGCGGGTTTCATGCCGGTCCGGTGTGGACACCAACCGAACCGCCACAAGGTTGTTGCACACGAAACAACCGTAATCTCCCGGAGAGTTCCTCTACGTATAGCGGGTCGCGTTCCGCCAGTCGGATCCCGGAGCCGGCCACTAAGTCACGCACCGTGCTCGACACAAGAATCTCCCCTGGCTCCGCGGCCTTGGCAACATGCGCGGCAATGTTTATGGCAAGCCCGGAAGGCCCCGCCTCTCCGGCACAGTCGCATTCCCCGGTATGCAGGCCCTCGGCAACTTCTAAACCTAGCCACGACGCTCGTTCGGCGATTGTGCACGCGCAGCGAATCGCGCGCGCCGGGCCATCGAACAGAACGAACAACGCATCTGCCTCGGTCGGGATTTCGCGGCCGCGGAACCGCTCGATTTCGCGCTTCAGGTCTGCGGCAAGCAGCGGGTCGCTATCCGGCCGCAGTGCGGGTGAAGAGCGGCCTAGAGCGGCTCCAGGGAAAAAGAATCGCGCGAGCAGCACAGTCGCTAGCACGCGATCCGATTCTTCAGAAAGCCTGGCGCCAATCAGGAACTCTTCTATCTCGTCGAGTACTGAATCTTGATCGCCGACGAACGGTAAGTGATCGACGCCTTGCAACTCGACGAACCGCGCGCCAGGAATCAGAGAAGCTATGTAACGCCCTTCCTCTATTAAAAGGCACCGGTCCTCCGTTCGGTGCAGAACTAGGGTCGGGACACGGACGTTCTTAAGCACGTCCCGCACGTCGATTTCGGTGTTCATCTTTGTCAGCGCCAAAGCGGCGCCCGGGCTTGCGCCAACGCGCAAATACGTTGCCCACCATTCACGGAAACGTGGATCGTCTGCCACTGAAGGAGCGCGTTCCTCCAACCCCACTGGGCCGCCCCAGTCGCTAAGGATTTCGTCGTAGAACTCTTGTCGCTCCTCGAGAGTCGGTCCCCAGGGATACGTGGCATCTCGTATGCGCTTCGCGAATGCGCCGATCATAATAAGGGCAAGCGTCTTTGCAGGGTATGTTGCTGCGAACAGCGCCGACATGCTCCCGCCTTCGGAGAAGCCGCAAATGACGGCGCGCTCAGAGCCGACTGCTTCCATCACCGCGCGCACATCGTCCATCCGCTGCTCGAGCGTCGGGAGCTCCGAAATGGGAACCCGGTCCGACAAACCGGTACCTCGCTTATCCAGTAAGATCAGCCGCGTAAAGGAAGCTAGACGTCTAAGGAATCGCGCGAAAGAAGGCTCGGTCCAGAAATATTCGAGGTGCGAGATCCACCCCATGACAAAGATCAAATCGATCGAGCCGCTGCCCAGGACCTGATAGGCGATGTTTACATCACCGCTCCGGGCGTAATGGGTCTCTGGAATGAGAGCCTTCGTGCGAATGGCCCCGCCGCCGGCGGCTGCGGCGTGAGCGGTTGCAAGCGTCACGGCTTCCGGTCGGGCAGCGATCTGTAGTGTCGCCCTCGAAGCGCTCGCATCCACCGGCGCGATGAAACGGTAGCCGCGCCGATGAAGCGTCTCGATATAGCGGGGGGACCGGCATTCATCCTGAAGCGCACGCCGGATCTCCGCAATGCTGACCTTCAAAACGGCATCTCCGACGAACGTTTCCGGCCACACGGAATTCAGCAGTTGTTCTTTCGTAACGAGCTGACCGGCAGCGTCCACCAGGTGCTTCAGTACCGCGAAGGCCTTTGGCGTCAGCTCGATGCGTTGTGCATCCCGCCAGAGGCACTCGTTCACGCAGTCCAGCCGAAACGGCGCGAATACCACGGAGGTGGCCTTTTTGCCAGACTCCGAGCCGGTGTGGACGCCTGCTGCCACTGGGAAATTTAGGCCTCCGGAAATTGTCCCTTTCTGCAAATGATTAACCATTACCTTCCAAAACGCAAATGTGAAACTCGGCGCTCCGGAGTTTCACCAGTCACTTTGGGCGCCGTTTGTTAACGCCACGCTTACCGTAACCTTACTGAAAATTTAGGACCTCGTGCCCCGAGGCGCCCTACACTGGCTTTCGCCCCGCTGAAATCCAACCGGGCTCCGAATCCGTAACACTGTCCGTGACACTCTGCAAAGGAATCTTGAAAATGAACTTGAAACGCCCTTGTTCGCAGGCAAACACACACGCCGTCGTCATTGGTGGCAGCATGGCGGGCCTTATGGCGGCTCGAGTCCTGTCCGATCACTTCAGCAGCGTGACTGTGGTGGAACGCGACCGCTACCCAGCCCATCCCGACTGCCGCGCGGGCGTTCCCCAGGCTAGCCATGTACACGTCTTGCTGCTGCGCGGCCAGCTCATTTTGGAAGACCTCTTTCCAGGTATTCGCGAAGAGTATGTACGCCAGGGAGCAGACTTCTTCGATAGCGCCGCTGATTTTACGTGGCTCACGCCGGCTGGTTGGGCGCCGCGTTTCCATTGCGGCTGGCCGTTCCTGGCTGCTAGCCGTCCGCTCATCGAGTGGGTGGTGCGAAAACAGCTTGAACGCATCCCTCACATCGAATTCCTGCAGGGTGCCGCGGCGGTCGGACTGTGTCAGGATGCACTTTCGCGCCGGATCACGGGTGTACATCTCGAATCACGCCCCGGTGAAAACGTTCCTTCCGTTATCGAGGCCGACCTGACGGTGGATGCCAGCGGGCGCAGTTCACCCGCCTCCGATTGGCTCGATCGACTCGGATATGAACGCCCGCTCGAAACCGTCGTCGATGGCCGCATGGGCTATGCCAGCCGGATCTTCCGCCGTAGCGGCCCTCGCAATACCGACTGGCGTGCCTCGTATTCTCAGGCTGCTCCTCCCGCTATCTGCCGCATCGGACTCGCTTTCCCAATCGAGCAAGATCGCTGGATGGTCTCCCTCGCGGGCGGCGGAGGAGACTACCCGCCAACCGATGAGAAAGCATTCGCTGCCTTCGCCCAATCGCTTCCCAATCCCGACGTTTACCGGGTAATTACCACCTCGGAGCCGCTCTCGCCCATCCGTTCGCATCGAGGCACGCAAAACCGGTTACGACACTACGAAAAAGTCAAAATGCCCGAAGGGTTTGTCGTGATGGGCGACGCCGCCTGTGCCTTCAATCCGGTCTACGGTCAAGGCATGTCGACTGCCGCTATGGGCGCGCAACTCCTTCAGGAATGCCTGTACCGGGGACGCCTCCACAGATTTCAGCGCGAGCTGACAAAGCGATTACAACCAGCCTGGATGTTCGCCACCAGCGAAGACATCCGGTATCCCGGCGCCGAAGGCGTTTCAATGAATCTCTCGACCCGGCTCATGCACCGCTATTTCGATGGAGTATTGGAGCAATCGCTGCAGGATAGAAAGACGCGCGCCGACTTCCTCCAGGTTCTTCACATGCTGCGGCCGCCGTCGCTGCTATTCCGACCGCGCGTTCTGATACCGGTTATTTGGAGACTGTTGGCTCGCCGGCTCGGAGAACCTTCGTACAGGGCCGGCAGTCTTGTCGGCGAGCCAGTCGCCTGACCGGCTTTTGGAGTTTGGACATTTTGGGTGGCGCACGCTCAGCGTGCCGTGCCGAACTTCAGTTCGGCATCGTCCCTACTTCCGAAGTCAGAACAAGCCGGGACGGGTCTGGCCTGGCAGTAGACTATCCATATCTGTTTGTGAGGAAAAACGTCGTCCCCCCTTCAACCCCTTCGAGTCCGTCCAAACATCGCGATCTAGCTCTGGACGGCGTGCGGGGCGTTGCGATCGCCGGCGTACTTGCCACGCACATGACGGCGTACTTGCAAGCCTCCTGCTTTCCACGTTGGCTATTCGCCGCGGCCTCTTTTGGCTGGGCGGGTGTCGATCTGTTTTTCGTTCTGTCCGGATTCCTCATTACGGGCATCCTGCTCGACACCAGAGAAGCCGTTAACCGAAGCCGCTCTTTCTACATGCGCCGTCTGTTGCGGATTGCACCGATTTATTACCTGACGCTACTCGTAATCCTGCTGGCGCTGTCGCGCCTTTGGTGGATTGCAGCCTGGTTGCCGAAACCAGGGTGGGACCGATGGTGCTATCTCGTTTATCTCCAAAATGTTCCACAACTGTGGGGACACCATTTTCATGGCCCGAACGTCATCGGTCACTTCTGGAGTTTGGCCGTCGAAGAGCAATTCTATTTGGTTTGGCCCATGGTCATTTGGCTTTTACCGCGACGTCTCTTAATGCGTGTTTGCATAGTGGGATCGGTCTGCGTATTTGGATTCCGGCTGTGGCTATTGCATCAGTATGGGCCGCAAGTCGATTGGAGCACGTGGCTGCCGGCTCGGGGCGGTGAGTCCCTGATGCTGGGCTCAGCGCTTGCGATCATTTGTGCCAGACAAGAACGCATTACACGTCGCGCTTTGGCGATCCTGGCTGTCTGTGGTATCTCGATCTTGTGCATTGGTTTGCTTCCCGGCCAGCTAGCGGGCTTCAAAACGAATATGCGGAGGCCTTCCGTCGGCTTTACAGGCATCGCTTTAATCTCTGTGGCTCTGGTTGCCTCAACGCGACATTCCCTACCGGGTCTTCTTGCACTGCTTCGATCGGAGCCGCTTCGGGCACTCGGCAAGTACAGCTACGGACTGTACGTTTATCACGTGCCACTTTACTTGGCGGCAGCGCATGCCTTCCGTCACTTTGCCGGCCGCGACACGCGGCAACTTAATACCATTGCGGCTTCGATTTACGCTCTATTAGTGATGGCTATGTGTTTTGGCGTCGCTTGGCTGAGTTGGAGATTTATCGAAAAGCCCATACTCGATCGGAAGCGGCATTTTCGGCCGGTCTACAGCCTTCAGCCTCCCGCGACTCCTCTCCAAGCAGCTTCCAATACTAGAGAGAGTCGTGTGGAAGCCTAGTATACAGGCATGTCATAAACGCACTAGCCTCTTGGACCTGGCCTACCCTCCTCCAATCTCCATGTCCTGCGAGACAATATCGGCATGCCGAGTGACAAAGCAGATACAGCAACGCTTGCAGCCGCCGAGGAGTACAAAGCCCGGCTCGGTGCATACATCAAAGGCAAGGATCCGGTCGCGATGCAACGCGAGGCACCCGGCACGCTTGCTCGTCTGATCGAAGGCATTCCTGCTGAAACGCTGCAACGGCCTCCCGCACCCGGAAAGTGGTCGGTCTGTGCCATCCTTGCCCATCTTGCCGAGGACGAAGTCGCTAACGCCTGGCGTTACCGGCAGATGATTGAGAACAGCGGCCTCAACCTGCCCTCATTTGACCAGATCGAATGGGCCAGGCTCGGCGACTACGATTCCTGGAATCCCCGCGAAGCACTCGAAATATTCCGCCTTCTGCGGGAGGCAAATCTGCGAATGCTTGCGAAGCTCACCCCGCAGGAATGGGAGTGCTTCGGAGTCCATTCCGAGCGCGGCAGAATGACCGTAAGAGATCTGGTTGCCCAGATGGCCGGGCATGACATGAACCACATCGAGCAGGTCCGGCAAATACTGGCGCGCTCTTCCAATTAATTGCCCTCCGCTTACTTGCTAAAATCGCGGCGTGCCCGCAAACGCATCAATCGCGCCTTCCGTCCAGGATCATCTCAAACAGCTAATTCGTGAAGTCCCCGATTTTCCGAAGCCCGGCATCAACTTTTACGACATCACCACTCTCCTGAAGGACAAGCAGGGCTTTCGCGAAACTGTTGACGCACTCGAGGGGCACTATCGCAAGACGTCGATCGATGTCGTCGTTGGTATCGAAGCTCGCGGCTATTTCTTCGCACCGGCTATGGCTCGCGCATTGAACGCCGGCTTCGTTCCGGTGCGGAAGCCGAAGAAACTACCGCACCTTGTGAAGAGCGTCGATTATGAACTGGAGTACGGGACAGATCAACTGGAGATTCACGCCGACGCGATTGAACCCGGCCAAAGCGTGCTCATCATCGATGACGTACTGGCCACCGGCGGAACTGCCTCCGCGGTCGCGCGTCTCGTTCGTCTTCTGGAGGGCCGTATCGCGGGGCTCGGGTTCGTAATTGAACTTACGTTTCTCGATGGCCGCCAGAAGCTGGATGGTTACGACGTCTTCTCGCTGATTCAGTACTGATTCGTGCGTGTCACTGTTCCCTCGCTCGCTAAGCTCAACCTCGATCTGCGAGTCCTCCATAAACGTCCCGACGGCTTTCACGAGCTTCGAACCATCTTTCAGAGCATCAGCCTGAAAGACACGCTCACCATCGAGTTCAATTTTGCGAAACGAACCCAAATCGACCTAAGTAGTTCTATCGAGATTGAGGACAATCTCGTAGTTCGTTCCGCAAAATTGGTCCTGGACCACCTGAAGGTAAAAGCTTGGGTTCGTTTCGCATTATCTAAGCGGATCCCGATGGGCGCCGGCCTGGGCGGAGGTTCGAGCAACGCCGCTGCTGTCCTCATCGCCCTCCCGGCATTGGCTGGCAAATCGATCCCACTTGCCGACCGAGTTCGTTTGGCAGAATCGCTGGGCAGCGATGTTCCGTTTTTCCTGTTCGGCGGCACCGCCGCCGGGCTCGGCCGCGGTTCGGAACTGTATCCCCTGCCCGATCAGCCGGCCCGCTCCGTGCTGGTGGTCGCAACCGGCATCCACGTATCTACCGCCGAATCCTATAGCGCGCTTGGCCGCAATGTTACAAGCGCGTTGACTTCAGAGGCTGAGTCCTTTATCCTGAGAGAGTTTCAGACGATCACCTGGATGTTGGATGACGCCGGTCTGGACCATCTCCCGCTGAAAAACGATTTTGAGCAAGCCGTCTTCGGAAAATATAAGGAAGTGTCTGCCGTCGCGCGCAAGCTGCAGCGGCTGGGCGCGAAGCCGGTCCAGATGACCGGGAGCGGTTCGGCTGTTTTCGGAGTTTTTAAGACATCGGCCGCGGCGCGGGTGGCGGCCTTGAGTTTTCCTGCCGGAAGCGCCTTTCCAGTTCGTTTCGTCTCCCGGCAGAAGTATAAAGGCCTCTGGCGCCGCGCTTTAGGGCCTGCAGCTGGCGCAAGCTATTTCGCCCCGTTCTAGAGGAGATTTCGAGAAGTAAAGATGTCTGCTTCCAAACCGGCCCGAGCACTGTTCACCGACTTCAAGGTTTTTAGCGGCACCGCTAATCCGGCGCTAACTGCTGAAATCTGCCAGTGTCTGCAGTGCGCGCTCGGCGAAGCCATGATCAAGCGTTTTGCTGACGGCGAAACGCATCTTCAGATTCAGGAGAACGTCCGGGGAGCCGACGTTTTTCTGGTCCAGCCGACCTCCACTCCGGTCGATCACCACCTGATGGAACTGCTCCTGATGATCGACGCGTTCAAGCGCGCCAGCGCGGAGCGCATCACGGCAGTGTTACCCTATTATGGGTACGCGAGGCAGGACCGCAAGGACCGCCCGCGTATGCCGATTTCCGCGAAGCTGGTTGCCAGCCTGCTGGAAAGGGCGGGAGCGAGCCGGGTCCTGGCACTCGATCTGCATGCCGCTCAAATCCAGGGTTTTTTCGATATTCCTGTCGATCACCTCTTCTCTGCGCCGGTGATGGTGGAGTATTTTGAGCGGCGCTTTGAGCGGGGGGCGCTGATTATTGTTTCACCGGACGCGGGCGGCGTGGAGCGTGCCCGTTCGTTCGCTAAGAAGTTGAACGCGCCGCTGGCGATCATCGATAAGCGGCGAACGGACGCGAACGTAGCGGAAGTGATGAACATTATCGGCGAGGTTCGCGGCAAGCATTGTTTGATGGTGGATGACCTAGTGGATACAGCCGGGACATTGGTGAAGGGTGCGGAGGCGCTACTCGAACAAGGGGCAAAGAGCGTATCGGCATGCGCCACGCATGCGGTTCTTTCGGGACCTGCAGTGGAGCGTATCAGTAGTTCGCCGGTCAAGGAACTGGTCGTCACGAACTCGATTCCGCTCGGCTCGGATGCAGCAGTATGTTGCAAGATTCGAGTGCTTTCGGTGGCACCGCTGCTGGCGCGCGCCATTCAGTCGATCCACGAAGGCGGCTCGGTTAGTACGCTGTTTATATAGGTAAGAAGGATGAGGAAGGATATTACAGTCGCCGCGGAGTCACGCGATTCGCGCGGCAAAAATGAAGCGCGCCGCCTACGCGCGAGCGGCTCAATGCCGGCTGTGCTCTACGGCGGTACCGGCGAAGCCACGCCGCTTGCGGTCAACCCCAAGGAACTGACGAGGATCCTGAACAGCAAGACCGGCCATAACACGATTTTCAATTTAAACGTGACCGGCAGGGAAAATGCGCCGGTCATGATCATCGACTGGCAGTACGATCCCATTAAGGATTCGTTGCTGCACGTCGATCTGAAGCGAATTGATCTCAGTCAGCGAATCACGGTCAAGGTTCCGGTGGTCACGCAGGGCGACCCGAAAGGCGTGAAGATTCAGGGCGGTATTCACGAGATCGTCACCCGCGAAGTGGAAATCGAATGCCTGCCCGACGACATTCCGGAGCAGTTTACGGTCAGCGTCACCGAGTTGCTGATCGGCCAGAGCGTGCGCGCTGCAGACATTCCAATGAGCGGCTCTATGAAGCTGCTGAGCCCGTCTGACGCAGTGATCTCGCACGTGGTTTCGTTGCGGGCCGAAGAAGCCCCTGCTGCTGAGACCGCCGGCGCTGTTGCCACTCCAGCGGCAGCGGAGCCTGAAGTCATTAAGAAGGGCAAGAAAGAGGAAGAGGCGGCCGAGCCTGCTGCTAAGAAAAAATAGCGCATGCTTGATGAGCCGCGACCAGAGCGCCCTCTGGGCCGAGCGGTTTTCTGCGTCGCCGGTTTGGGCAATCCGGGTATCCGGTACGAGGCTACGCCTCACAATTTCGGCTTCCTGGTAGTGGATGAGCTGGCGAAGCGCCACGCAATTCGAGTTTCGAAGAACGAAGGCGCCGCGTTGACGGGTAGCGGTCACATCCGGGACAACACGGTTGTTCTGGTAAAGCCGCAAGCGTTTATGAACAATTCAGGTGCGGCTGTTGGCTTCGTGCTGAAATACCGTAACCTGACGAACCATGATCTCATCGTGGTTTATGACGAACTCGATCTTCCCTGGACCGCTCTGCGGATCAAGAAGAACGGTTCAGCGGCTGGACATAACGGTGTCAAGTCGATTATCGCCGCTTTGAAGACTGAGGTCTTCGTTCGGGTGCGGGTGGGTATACACCCGGGTCATCCGGTCGATGCGACGGAATATGTTCTCGCTCCATTCGAGCGGGAATTGAGGGATGACGTGGGTGAAATGGTATCGTATACCGCTGACGCCGTTGAATCCATCGTTGCCGAAGGCGCCACCAGGGCCATGGCGAAATACAATCGCCGCGCTCGAGGCATACAACAAGAGGAAGAATGAGAATCTACGAGGAGTTATTCATCGTTCGACCGGACGCCACCGATGAAGAAGTGGATCCGCTGATCGAACAGTTGAAGGGTGTTGTCACGCATGCGGGCGGCACAATCGACAAGGCGGAAAAATGGGGCGTTCGCAAACTCGCCTACCGGGTCGCGAAATACAACGAAGGACAATATGTTCTGTTGCAGTTCAGCGCGGGACCGGAAACAGTGAAGGAGCTCGAGCGCCGTCTCCGGGTCGCAGACCTGGTTCTGAAGTTTTTGACGGTTCGCATCGATGAAAAGCTGAAGCGGATCGAGAAGCGGCGGAAAGCTCGCGAAAAGCGTGCCGCCCGCAAGCCGGCAGCGCCGCCGCAAGCGCCGGCTGTGGCTTCACCCCTGATGCCGCAGGAGGCCCCTGCGCCTATTCCCGGCGCTCCCGCGCATACTCCCTCGCATCCAGCGGAGACGACCGAATAAGAGCCGGAGGAAAACAGGAGAATCATTATGGCAGAGCAAAGAAGTGGCCGCCCGATTGCGGCTTCGCAGCGGCCTACCGGCAGCGACAAGGCGATCGCAACCGGCAAGAAACAGTATTTCCGGCGGAAGAAGGTTTGCCGGTTCTGTGTCGACAAAGTGGATGACATCAATTACAAAGACGTCAAGCTGCTTTCCAGTTTTATTTCCGAACGGGGAAAGATTACGCCCCGGCGTATCTCGGGCGTTTGTACCCCGCACCAGAAGCGCTTAAGCGAAGCCATCAAGCAAGCTCGCAACATTGCCTTGATGCCGTTCGCTTCGAAGCTATAGGGAGAGAACAATGGAAGTCATCCTGAGAGAAGACGTCGAGAAGGTGGGCGCGCGAGGATCTGTGGTGAAAGTCGCTGACGGTTACGCGCGAAATTTCCTCCTGCCGAAGCGGCTCGCGGTTCTGGCCACGGACGCCAACAAGAAGATCGTAGAGCAGGAGCGCGAGGCGTATCTGCGCCGCGAAGCCAAAGTGAAGAGCGAATCGGAAGATCTCGCCAAGCTGATGACGAATGTGACGGTCACATTTCATCAGAAGGTTGGCGACAATAACCAGCTGTTCGGTTCGGTTACGGCAAAGGACATCGCCGATGCGTTGGAAGCTCAGAAGTTCCACGTCGAGCGCCGCAAGATTCACCTCGAGGAACCGATTCGAACGCTCGGCGAGCACAAAGTGACCCTGCGACTACATCGCGACGTATCCACGGATATCACCGTTATCGTTGAACCCGAGCAATAGTCGTTCGCGCGGTGTTTCTCGATCCTGACAAACTGCTCGAATTCTCTCCGGCTGAAGTGCTGGAGGCAGCTACCCGGGGCCATCTCGGCCTGGATCACCGGTTTCTTCACGCGATTCTCGACAGGCCGGCGGAGTCTCTGCCGGCGGTTGTTGCTTTCGGAGAAAGAGATCGCAGCAAGGATGCGCTAGACATCGCATTCGAGCTGATCGCATTCTTCCGGCAGTGGAAGGCGCCCGAAGGCGTACCGTTCCTGGTGCGTTATATCGAGGAAGATCCGGAGAATGTGCCCGACGAGGCAATGGAGGCGCTGGTGGAGATCGGGAGGCCGGCCCTCGATCCGCTGCTTGAGCTTTATCAAAAGCTCGACGAATCCGAAGGCGGAGAAGTCGCCTTTGTCCTCGCGAATCTGCGGGTGCGAGATCCGCGAATTTTAGAGCTCCTGCTCGGCCGCATGGATTACGACTTCTCCGACGCGCTTTTGCTTCTGGGAATGTATGGGGATCCAGCGGCGATAGAACCTATCGAGCAATTTGCTCTGAAGCTGGGCGACAACGAGACGGAACTCAAGAAGGAAACGACCGACACCGTTCGAATGCTCGAACAAGCCGCTGCTCAACCAGCGACGGTAACGGCCGAAGAGCTCCCCACAGAGGCCTTCGATATCTGGGAACAATATCCGGAACGAGCCGATTTACCGGTTGACATGCTCGATGAGGACGAACGCGTGCAGTTGCTGGACCACCCCGTTCCGTCTGTTCGCGCGGCAGCCGCCAATTCGTTCTTCAATCGCGAGCTGACTCCGGAGCAACGCAAGAAGCTGTTGATGCTTGCCGGGGCGGATGGCTCGGAAGACGTGCGTGCCCGAGCCTGGGAGGCGCTGATTGATTCGACCGAGCACAGCGAAGTAGTGGAAGCGATGCTTGCGGCGCTCCGGAAACCCGGTTTGTCCGAGGTGGAACGCGGCGGACTCCTGGTGGGGCTCTCGGCGGAAGCGGACCGGAATGAAGTGCGGGCGGCCATTGCGGAGTTGTACAACGCGCCAGAAGGCCGCGCAAAAGCTCTGGAAGCGATGTGGCGATCCATGCACCCGAGCTTCCGCGATTACTTCTCAAAGCACCTTGGTGATCCCGACCTCGAAGTACGACGCGGCGCGATCTGGGGAGTCGGTTATTACGCCATCAGGAGCGAGCTGGACAGAATTCGCAAGTTCTTTGAGGACGAGGACCTACGGTCGGATGCGATCTTTGCGTATGCGCTCGCTCTACCCGGCGAAATCTCGCGCGGGCGCATGAAGGGTCTGCTGGCGCGTATCGAGAAAGATGCGCGGGGGCTGTCTGAAATCGAAGAAGAGCTGGTCAAAGCGGCGCTTGACGAGCGCCTGATGCTGGCGGGCAAAGAACCCGTATTCCGGCAACAGGAAGACTAGGATGGCTTCGCGCCTGAATCTCCTGTTCCAATCGGCACCCCGCCAGTTCCTGGAAAGAATCGTTCTCTTCACGGATGAATTATCCTCGCCTGCTTCTCTTTCGCTCACGCGAAATCGTATCGCGCATCACCTGGACATTCAGCCAATGGGCGAGCGGGCCAGCGCCCAAATTCTGAGCGGCCTGCACGAATACTCCGATGCGCCGCTCACAAGTTATTTCGCGCGGCCGGGCATCCCGATCCTGATTCCGAAAGAGAATCCGCCACACCGGTTTGTATTCTTCCCGGAATTCAACGGCTGCCGGATGCTGCTGCGCCCGGAAGGCGAGACTTTGCTTCGTGTGGAGTGCGAAGAAAATCTCGGCGGTCGCATGCCGGCGCCGGAATCGGTTCCCGGTTCGCCTTATCTGGATTCGTTTGCCTACTGGGACCATACAACCGGCGACCTGGTAGGCAGAATTCGCGCTACGGCCGTGCTGGTGAAGGGGCAAGCCCAGCCCTGGACAATATTCATGCAGCAGATCGTGGGCACGCCGGGATTCGAAGTTGTGCGGCGTCTGGAGACGCGGGCGTTGCGATATTAAATCGAAAGCGAAGACTTGGGAACAAACCACAGTTCAAAGCGTCCTTACTTCGTAATATGCCCTTAATGCATGAGTTCCGGTTTGCCGTTCGCTCCCTGCTGAAATCACCTGTCTTTGTCTCGGTAGCCGTGATTTCACTGGCACTGGGCATTGGGGCGAACACCGCGGTATTTACGTTCCTCGACCAGGCGCTGTTGCGGTTATTACCGGTCAAAGAACCGCAAGAACTCGTTCAGCTCAAAGAGGTCGGCCAGCATTACGGATCCAATACGGGAATGAACGCGCTGTCCTATCCGATTTACAAGGACTTCAGCGAGCAGAACCAGGTGTTCAGCGGGATGCTCTGCCGGAGCAGTCAACCGCTAAGCATCAGCTTCGGAGGCCGGAGCGAGCGCTCAGTAGGTGAACTGGTTTCCGGCACGTACTTTCCCGTACTGGGCGTCAGGCCGGCATTGGGACGGCTCTTTACCGCTTCGGAAGACCGGACACGCGGCGGAGCGCCGTTTGCCGTTCTCGGCTACAACTACTGGCAGATGCGGTTTGCCGGCGATTCCGATGTCATCGGCAAGCCGATACTCGTGAACAACCATAAGCTCACGATTATTGGAGTTGCACAGCAGGGATTCGAAGGAGTGGAGGCATTGTTTGCGGCCCAAATCTATGTGCCGATGTCAATGGCCGAGCAGATCACCAAGGAAAAGAAGCCGTTCGAAAACCGCCGACGGCGCTGGGTGCAAGTCTTCGGACGATTGAAACCGGGAGTTACGCCCACTCAAGCAAAGGCTTCTCTACAGCCGATCTTTCATCGCATTTTGCAGATGGAAGTACAACAGGCGGCCTTCGCGCACGCCTCCGCATATTCACGGCAGGAATTTCTGAAGATGACTGTTGACGTGATGCCGGGCGGACGAGGCCAGTCCGTGGCTCGCGAGTTTCTGGAAGCGCCGCTGTGGGCCATGATGGCGATGGTCGGCCTGGTCCTGTTAATCGCCTGCGCCAACGTCGCGAATCTGATCCTTGCTCGCGCGACCGCCCGTCAGAAAGAGATTGCCGTGCGGCTTGCGTTAGGCGCGAGCCGGAAGCGAATTACGAGCCAGCTTCTATTGGAGAGCCTGCTGCTTGCGCTTACGGGTGGAGTGCTGGGCCTACTCGTATCGGCGTGGACGATGCGGCTGCTGGTCGGCATCATGCCTCACGTGGAGCCGCCGATCAAACTGGATATCAACCCTGATCTGCGCGTCCTGTGTTTCAGCCTGATCGTTTCGCTGACAACCGCGCTGATTTTCGGGCTATTGCCGGCACTGCAAGCGACCCGGCCCGATCTTGCTCCTACGCTGAAAGACGAGGCAAGCGCCGTAGCCGGTGGCGGACAAGCGCGCTGGCGCAAATTACTGGTCAGTGTACAAGTCGGCCTTTCTCTGCTATTGCTGATCGGCGCCGGATTGTTTGTGGGCACGTTGAAGAATCTGAAGTCCATCAATCCGGGTTTCGATGTGAACAACCTGATCTCTTTTTCCATTGACCCGACGCTTAACGGGTATGATGCCAAGCGCGCCAATCTGTTCTACAAGCAATTAGGCCAGAACCTCTCGGCGCTGCCGGGCGCGAAAACCGCTGCGCTCTGCGTTGTAGCGCCACTCAGCTTTGACGAGTGGGACAGCTCAATTACGGTAGAGGGTTACAGCGCCAAGCCCGGCGAGGACATGAATCCGTGGGTCAACTACATCTCGCCCGCATTCTTCGCGACTCTCAAGATTCCCCTCTATGCGGGACGCGATTTCACAGATAAGGACACGCTTGGCGCGCCCAAAGTTGCTATTGTGAACGAAAAATTTGGGCGCCATTTCTTCGGCAACGGGAGCGTTGTGGGACGACACATCGGCATGGGTGGCGATCCGGGAACAAAGACCGACATCGAAATTGTCGGTGTGGTGGCGGATACAAAATACCAGACCATGCGACAGGACGCGCCGCGGGAAGTGTATTTTCCTTATCAGCAGAGCGATTGGGCAACCAGTATGACGGCTTACGTCCGAACCGATGCCGGGTCATTGCAGATGTTTGGTCTATTGCGCGCCACGGTACACAAACTCGACTCGCGATTGCCCGTTTTCGAGATGAAAACGGAGGAGCGGCAACTTGACGATGTTCTGGCGGTGGAACGCTTGGCAGCCAGTTTGTCGAGCGGCTTTGGCCTGCTTGCTACTATCCTGGCTGCGATCGGATTATATGGCGTGATGGCATTTCTGGTCGCGCGGCGAACACGCGAAATCGGCATTCGCATGGCGCTCGGAGCACTGCGGGGCGACGTTCTCTGGATCGTTATGCGCGAGGTGCTCCTGTTGGTTGGAATCGGGATCGCGGTTGGGTTGCCGGCGGCGCTCGGAATTTCGAACTTGATACGAAGCCAGCTCTACGGAATGTCACCCTCGGATCCGAAGACGATTGTTCTGGCAACACTCGGGATTGTGGTGATTGCCGCGGTATCAGGTTACTTGCCGGCCCGGCGGGCAACGCGTGTGGACCCTGTGACGGCATTGCGGTACGAATA
>DATBHS010000238.1:0-6648 GCA_036557345.1 Bryobacteraceae bacterium | reverse complement strand
CGGATCCTCCGGCAGGCGTCTTTGGGCGTGTACTGTCACGACGGTCACGTCATTCGATCCCGGCAGCTTCGGATCTGTTCCGATCAGATCGAGCAGCAGCGCTTTCTCTTGACTCGAAGCGCGAAAACGCCAGTGCCCGTTTGATTCAATCCGGTCGGAAGCATCGAATCCTCTCGCCCTCACGGACCGCGCAAGCCCGTTATAGACGGAGAACCAGCCGGTCCATTCCGATCGGGCCGAGCCGGCACTCAGCTCAATCGCCACCCCTTCCGGCTTTTCTTCCGAATCGGAGTACGCCTGGAGATCGCCCAACGGTGCGTGCGCGCCTCCGTAGACGAGGCGCACTTTCAGAGTGCGGCGGTAAGTCACTCCGGGCATGTGACGGGCGCGCGGGTTCTCGGCTTCCGCCAGCGGAGCGAATACATAGCGGCACTGCTGCCCGTTACACGATTCCTGCACATTCGCCTGCAACCATGTTCCCTGCCAGGGATCATCCATCGGATCCTCGATGGAAGGCATGTGCGGAGGATCATACGGCCAGTTCTTGAACCAGTACTCCACACGCACATGCGTTTCGGCCTTGCCGGCATAGCGCACGCGGATCTCGCGAATATCACGTTCTTCGTCCCATACCAATCCAACGCTGGAGGCGGCAGAACCGCGAAGATCGGCAACAGTCCGTTCGCTTTCACCCGACCATACAGTCAAATGCGCGAAGGGAGCCAGGTCAAACGGCGCGGCCGAAGCCGTTGCCAGCCCAAGCAGCGTTCCTATGACAAGTCGAGGCTTAATAAACCCGCAAGCGTGCAATTTGTTCCTCATCAAGATCGATCCCGAGTCCCGGCTCCTGCGGAATCTCGAGAAAGCCATCCTTGGCTCGCAGTTTCTGGCGCGTGATCATCTCGCGCAGGTTTGTTGATTCCTGCACGACGAATTCGGCAATCAATGCGTTTGGAATCGAATTCAGCCAGTGAAGAGCAGCCGCAACATTGATGTACGTCGAAAAACCGTGGTTTGCAACCTTGAGGCCGCGATCGTGCGCCAAGCTCGCGACTTTCATTGCCTCTGTGATGCCGCAGCGCGTCAGGTCAACCTGCACGATATCGATCCGCCCCCGATCCATCAGGTCGAGATACGACAAGCGGTTGCTTTCGTGTTCTCCAGCGGCAATGTATACGGTCGCCGCTTCGGATAATTTACGGTAGCCATCGTAATCGTCAGGCCTCACAGGCTCCTCGAGCCAGAATATGTCGAACTCGGAAAATGCTTTGGCGCGCCGGATGGCAGTGCGTCCATCCCAGGCAAGTCCGGCATCAATCATCACGTCTACTTCAGCGCCGGCGCCGGCGCGGGCCTGAGCGACTAGCGCAATGTCCTGGCTCTCGGATAGGCCCATGGGGCCCCAGCCGAACTTCACCGCATTGAAACCCTTGTCGCATATTTTTCGCGCGAGGTCTTTGGTAGCTTCCGGGGTATTACCAAATAACGAACTGGCGTAGCAACGCATCTTGCGGTGAAAGCCGCCGCCCAGTAGCTTCCAAACCGGCAAGCCGAGGGCCTTGCCCTTAATGTCCCAGAGCGCCAGATCTATCCCCGCCATCGCATGGATTGCAAGCCCGCGGCGTCCGACGTAGATGTTCTCGTCATACATTTTCTGCCAGAGACACTCCGTGGCAAACGGATCCTGGCCAATGAGGATGTGCTTCAGGCCTTTGCAGACAGTGTGCGAATACGGGCCTTCGATCATCCCTTTTACAGCCAGTGGCGCAGAATCGATCTCGCCGATGCCGACAATACCTGCGTCGGTATGAACCTTGACAATGATTGCGTCCTGCCCGCTATCGGCCTGAGCCTTGACCTCAGGAAGGCGAACATAGATTGTTTCGACATCAATGATCTTCATGGAATCCACAAAGTATCAACGCACTGCTGAAACTGTATCGGATAAGCGAGCTTGGATCAACACGCGAATGGATGTTACGCTTCTGTCTTCCGGTATTCGCTCATGAAATCCATTCTTATTACAGGAGGAGCCTCGGGAATCGGCGCGGGCATCGCTGAACGGTTTTCGGAGGCTGGATACGCCATCGCCGTCTTTGATCGCAATGCTGCCGGGGCAGATGAAATGGCCCGCCGACTCAAAAAATCCGGCGGCCCCGCTATTTCCATACATGGCGACGTAAGCGAGCCCGCCGACGCAGAACGCGCCGTCGCGCAGACGATTACAGCGTTTGGGTCGCTCGACGTTCTCGTCAACAATGCGGGAATCGAAATTGTAGGAACTGTCGCGAGCCTCTCTGTGGAAGACTGGGATCGCCTGCTGGGCGTGAATCTGCGAGGGGCCTTTTTGCTTTCGAAATTTGCCATTCCTAGAATGAAACCAGGCAGCTCGGTTGTGAACATATCCTCGGTACATGCCTTTGCCTCCTACGCCGATAACGCCGCTTACGATTCTTCCAAAGCAGGTCTGTTAGGATTGACGCGAGCTATGGCTCTGGATCACGGCCCCTCAGGAATTCGCGTCAATGCAGTGTGTCCCGGATACATACAAACTCCAATGCTAGATAAATGGCTGGACAGCGTTCCAGACCGTGAAGGGACAATGCGCGAGGTGCTGCGATCCCATCCGCTCGGCCGCATCGGAACGCCGCGCGACATCGCCGAGGCTGTATTCTTTCTCTGCTCCGATGCCGCCTCTTTCGTCAACGGTACGTTCCTTGTGGTCGACGGGGCCATGACCGTGTCGGGCAAATAATCTTCGCTCTGCTGTATGACGTCTAAGGCCTGGAGAGCCATCGCAATCGTCTCGACAATCGCCCTCCTGGTATTGCTTGTAACCTCGTACTTTCCTCTCTGGCCCCGGCGGCCGGCAAGCCCCGCCACGATCATTACGGAGGTGCACAAACTGAATCAGCTTGTGACAGTCCGTTTCAGTATTCAGAGAGTTGTTGGCATAAGAGAACAGAAGGTGCCGGTGGGCGAAGAATCCATCCTCCTCATGGTGCAGGGCGAGGTTCTCGCGGGCATCGACCTCGATCGCGTGCGCGACCGCGACATTAGCTACACAAGTACCCAGAGCGTCGTCATCGCGCTTCCTCCCGCGCGGCTCTTCAACAGTTTTCTCGACGAAAGCCAGACCAAAATCTGGGACCGACACATTACCTGGTGGACGCCTTGGGTTCCTTACAACCCGGACCTTGAACACAAGGCGCGGCTTCAGGCCATCTCTGACGTGCGGGACGCCGCCCTCAAAATGGGTATTCTTGAAAGAGCCCAGAAGAACGCAGAAGTCTCTATTAGAGAATTATTTAGCGCTTTAAACTTGCAGGTTAACTTCAAGACGAAGTCACTGGATTGAGTGAACTGTTCGATTAGACATCATGAGGAGAAAGGGCGAGGCATGCCTCGCCTCTACATGCCCTCCCGACCGTAATTTCGGTAGGCCTCGTCGAGCACCTCCACGACGTGCGCGACCCGCTGCCCACTGCCGTACAATCTTGCGCCCGCGGCAAGTTGAAGCATGCAACCCGGGTTGGCCGTCACAATCAACGACGCTTTTGTCGAGCCGACATACTCCATCTTGCGCTTCAGGATCTGCATGGCCATCTCGTTTTGGATGAGATTATAGATTCCCGCGCTGCCGCAACACAGGTCGGCCATCGGCATCTCGCGAAAGGCGAGGCCGGGGACAGCTCTGAGCAAGTGCCTCGGAGCGGTTCTGATTTTCTGCCCATGGGCCAAGTGACAGGAATCCTGGTAGGTAGCAACAGCATCCACGGAACCCATATCGCGATTCAGCTCGATCGAAGCAAGAAACTCCGTTACGTCCTTCATACGCGCGTGGAACGCACGCGCTTTCGCCGCATAAGTGGAATCGTGAGCCAGCAGCTCACCGTACTCTTTGAGGGTAGACCCGCAACCTGCCGCGTTTGTAACAACAACCTCCACCTCTTCCGCCAAAATGGCGTCGATGTTCCGGCGAGCGAGCGCCTGCGCTTCGCTTTTCAAGCCCGAATGCAGATGAAGAGCGCCGCAGCAGGTCTGCGCAGCCGGGATCACAACCTGGCATCCGTTCTTCTGCAGAACGCGAACTGTGGCGTCATTCAAACGCGCGAACGCGACGTTGGCTATGCAGCCGGCCAGAAACGCGACACGATAACGTCGTTCTCCTGAAGGCTCAAACGTTTTTCCGATTTTCGAATAGAAGAACGGAATCTCGGCAGAAGGCGCCAGCGCTTCAATATCGCCCATCTTGCCCAGTGGTTTGAGAACGCCGGTTGCGCGCACCAGCCGTTGCAGGCCCGACGCCTGGTAGACGTAGAGCCCCGTTCCGAG
This sequence comes from Bryobacteraceae bacterium, assembly GCA_036557345.1. GTDB lineage: Bacteria > Acidobacteriota > Terriglobia > Bryobacterales > Bryobacteraceae > Bog-105. Next base: position 2,313 of record DATBHS010000238.1, on the reverse strand, counting down.
TAGTTGCAGCGCAGCGCGTGACGGCAATATACGCTCGAAGAACAGGTTGCGCACGGAACGGGACCACCGGGAGCGCTGCCGGCGCGCTTCAATCTGCGCCCGTGCGGCCTCGATCATCCGCCCGTAGGGCACCCCCGAGGGGCAGGCACTCTCGCAGCCGCGGCAGGCCAGGCAAAGCTCCATATGCTCGATATACGAAGGCGTCATGAGAGCGCCATTCGCAACCTGATTCATCTGATATATGCGCCCTCTGGGCGAGTCCATCTCGACGCTCAACTCCCGGTACGTCGGACACGCATTCAGGCACAGTCCGCAGTGAACACATTTATCGAGATCTGCTCGAGCCGGACCGGCGAGAGACTCATCCGCCACCAAACTACTGCTAGATGCGCCCATACAGCCGCAAGCGATTCAAGAAACCATTTGGATCAAACATTTGCTTGACTTTTTTCATCATGGCAAAAGCGTTTGCCGCGGCCGGCCTCGACGGAAGAAGCCACAGCTCCTTTCCCGCCCGGATCTCGTCGGGTGCGTGCTCGACGACCATGCCCCAATCTTGCTCTTGGGCCGCTCTGCGCAGCGGACTCACTCCTTGCCATGTGCTCAGATACACATACGTGACTCCCGACGCCGCGCGAGCAATTGCAGCGCCCGAAACGGAGCGAAGCACGATGTTCACATCGCTCAACGTTGTGGAGACACGAAGAACGATCCCGTTCGGTTGGCGCTTGAGATAGTCGGGAGTAAATTCCCGAACCTGCACCCAAAATTTCTCTTCATCGATGCCCGTCAGGCGCTCGCTCCCGGCAAGCTCTCGTGCAGACCTCTCGATCACCGCGTAGCTTCCACCGGCACGCAACGCGAGGAGATATCCGCGCCGGGACAGCCGGGCTGACGCGGAAGGCGAAAGCAGATCCAGCGCCAGCGGCCGCAGAACACCGCGCAAAATGCTGTCGCGTTTCTCTATGGCGGCATCAAGACCAGCGAATGAGAATAAGAACGTAGTGGTCCGCTCGGGCAATGGATGAAGGCGCAGATTCACACTTGTAATGACTGCCAGCGTTCCGAAGCTTCCCACCATGAGCTTGCCCATGTCGAGTCCGGCTACGTTCTTCACAACCATCCCCCCCGTGCTGACGACTTTCCCCTCAAGCGTCGCGAACTTCATTCCGATGACCAGGTCCCGGCTGGTGCCGAATGCGCGCCGCATGGGCCCGGCCGAATTACTGGCGATCACGCCGCCTACCGAGGCTTGAGACCAGAACGGCGGGTCGAGCGCCAGCATTTGCCGGTTCCGGCCCAGGAGTTCCTGCAAGGCTCGAAAGCCCATGCCGGCTTCGACACTGATCGTCAAATCGTTCGGCTCATACTGCAGCACGCGGTGCAGACCGGACGTCGACATCGTCACGTCCGCGGGCAAAAGCGGTCCCGCCATCAGCCGCTTGGTGTTGTTTCCGATGAGCGAGATCGTTTTGCCGTTTGAAGCAGTATCGCGAATCGCTTGCGCCAGGTCCTCCGCCGACGAGGGCGTAATGTGAGGCATGCCTCTCCATTTTCCACACCTTCCGAGTTGAGATAAGAATGAGATCTGGAGCAGCTATGGCAATCACAGTGAAAAATATCGTTCTTTGGCGGAAGGAGATTGGCAATCAACCGGGGACCCTGGCAAGTACTTTGGAGCCGTTTGCCACAGGCGGCGCAGATCTGCAAATTGTGATGGGCTATCGTTACCCGGGCAATCAAACGAAGGCGGCGGTGGAACTGTATCCGATCGCGGGCAGGAAGCTAACTGCTGCCGCGGAAACAACCGGCCTGAAAGCGTCTCAGATTCCTGCGCTTCTGGTGGAAGGCGACAATAAGCCGGGGTTGGTACATGCGATTGCGAAGGCAATTGCCGACGCAGATATCAACCTGGATTTCCTCATGGCACTGGTGCTGGGAAGACGATACTCGGCGGTAATTGGTTTTGAGAGCAGCGAAGACGCAAAAAAGGCGGCTGCCCTGATCAAGAAAACACCGGCCCCGAAGCGCAAATGAGTACGGGACGATCTTAAAGGCTCCGTTACAAACGCATCAGGCTCGGATTGTGCTGCCGGTGCGTACGAATAGTGGACGGCTCTTGTCGCTGCAACAGGGCACATGAGAACCCCTGCACTTGAAAGCCGCCCAACGTTTAACGACACACTGTCCCTTTCAACACATCTCTGGCGGCGAGCGCCAGATCCTGAACATTTATGACGCCGTCATTATTGATGTCGGCCGCTGCGTTATAGCCAGCTTGGCCCCTGTATTTATTGAGGGACGCTTTGATCA
>DATBHS010000237.1:0-24162 GCA_036557345.1 Bryobacteraceae bacterium | reverse complement strand
AGATCATGACCGTCTCGCCCGATTTTAGATGAAGCGTATCATCCAAACCTTGGAGCGCCGTGACGGCGTCGACCGCCATCACGCCCGCCTGCTGAATCGAAAGCTTCTTAGGTACGGCGGCGGCGTGCTCCGCTTTGAGGGTCGCATACTGCGCATAAAAGCCGCCCTTTGGATTCATCAGATTAATCCCGTAGACGCGGTCTCCTTTTTTCAGTCCGTGTACCTCCTTCCCTACCGATTCCACGGTCCCCGCTCCGTCGGAACCCAATACATAAGGAAACTGCGCTTTAACACCGAACTCTCTGGCGAATCCGCCTTCACGCTCAAACGGATCCCACGCGCCCACGCCCGCCGTTTCGACGTGAACCAAAATCTCGTCGGGGTCCACCTGGGGAATGGGCAAGTCCCGCACCTTCATCTTTTCGATCCCCCCGAACTCGTCGATTACCACGGCCTTCATCGTTTTTGCTTGTTGATTCACAAAAATTTTCTCCCTTCTACGCGAATTATTAGAACTCTACGTCCTATTTGAAACCGCGCCGGGCCAACACGTTACGGTTACATTTTGCACATCTCTGGTTAGAGTCGAATCGTTCGCCGAGAACTACTGATCCCTTCGCCCCACCCTCACGCCTACGATGCGGGGAACGGTCGGTCGCATTGGGCCGCTGTGATCTTCGCACGCGCGGGACGACGTATGCGCAATTCCCGTATAACGAGGTCAAAATCATTCGAGGCTAAAAACGAATAGCACGCGATCTGCCGCAATGGCGACACACTGGTGGCCGTCCACATTGAAAGCGATCGGGTTCGCCTCAATACCGCCGCCTGTTTGAAAATCCCAAAGCGGTTTTCCCGTATCGGCGTCCAGGGCATAGAAATTTCCTTCGTTCGTGCCTGAGAAGACGAGCCCGCCGGCCGTAGCCATCACGCCAGCCCAAGGCGGTGAATGCAGCTTGAACTCCCAGCGTTGGTCGCCGCTGCTGGCTTGTAAGGCGCGAATCGCGCCCCACTCGTCGTCGGCTGGCAAGTCATCTTCGCCGCCGCCGAGGAATTCCACGCCGGGCTGGTAAGCAGTGTTTCGTTTGAAATAGCGGGATCCTTTTTCCCGTACCGCTACGTAAATGTATCCGGTTTTCGGACTGAAGGATGGGCTAAACCATACCGTTGCCCCATTCGTGCTCGGCCAAATGACTCGGCCCTCGAGACTAGGATCCGAATCCTTTGTGTGGATGGGTTTGCCGTCTCCATCCAGGCCATTGGTCCACGTCTGCTTCGCGTAAGCTCTACCGCCGACGAACTTACCTGTGACACGGTCGAGCACATAGTAGAAGGCGTTGCGATTGGCCACGGCAACGAGTTTGCGCTTAGCGCCGTTCACCTCCGCGTCAAACAAGACGGGAACATGTGCGGCATCCCAATCGTGCGTGTCATGCGGCGTGAATTGGAAAAACCAGCGCAATTTGCCGGTACCGGCATCGAGCGCAACGAGCGAACAAGTGTAGAGATTGTCGCCTCCTCGTGAATCGCCATTCCAGTCCGGGCCTGGATTGCCAACGCCCCAGTAAACAAGTTTCAACTCCGGATCGTAAGCGCCGGTTACCCAAGTAGAGCCGCCACCCGTCTTCCAACTGTCTCCAGCCCATGTCTCATGTCCGGGCTCACCCGGACCGGGAATCGTCCAAAAATGCCAGGCTCGGTTTCCGCTGTTTGCATCATACGCGTCGATGAAGCCGCGGATACCAGCCTCGCCGCCGCTGACACCAACGACCACCTTGCCCTCAATTGCAAGTGGTGCCATCGTCATGCTGTAGCCAAGCTTGTAGTCGAGCACCTGCGTCGACCAGCGCTGCGCACCACTCTTGAGATCAAGGGCCACGAGCCATCCGTCCAAGGTCGCGACAAACAGCTTGTCATCAAGGAGGGCCGGACCGCGGCTGGTTTGGCCGAAACCAACCGGTCGGTAATCCGGAGGAATAGGACGGCTCCAGTCCCACAGGTTGCGACCAGTGCGAGCGTCGAGTGCGGCTGCCGTGTTCGGCCCGGTCACGTACATCACACCATCGATTACAATCGGCGAGACCTCGTTAGTGCCATTCGCAAACTGGTGCGCCCACTTGACTCTTAAGCGCGAAATGTTCTGCCGGTTTATCTCGGAAAGGGGCGAATAGCGCTTACCGCCGAGATCGCCTGAGTAGGTTAGCCAGTTGCCGGGATCGGCGTCGGCGTGCAAGATCTGGCTAAACGGGACTTGGGCTTCAAGAGATGCGCACAGGGCAATACAAATCAGCGCTTTCATTGGTCACCTCGCGGCGCGGCTAGATACGCGATAAGGTCGTCCAACTCAGAAGCCGAGAGTGTCGAACCGAAGGACGGCATTATAGTTCTGTTTCGTAGCTTATTGAGCTGGGTAAGCTCGCTTTTCCGAAAACTGTGAAAGTCGCCCTGGAGGTCTCGCATTTGGATGGTGAAAGTATCCTCATTCAGGCGGATGCCACGGATTGTCATGCCGCTGGATGTGACGGCCTCAATGAGCAGGAAATCGTCCGGCAGCGTGTTCGCCGGGTCGATGATTGTGGCGCGGATCTGCGATGCCCCCCGACGGCTTGCCACACCGGTCAGGTCAGGTCCGATAGCTACGCCGTCACCGTCAAGGATATGGCAACTGGCGCAGCCGACGCGATTGTAAATGAGCCTGCCGCGTTCGGAATCTCCAGGCAGCTTCTCTGGTGACACGGAACTCAGACTGCGGACAAAGGCGGTGACATTTCCCAATTCTTCGGGGCTCAGGTAGAAGGCCGCCGGCATGCCGGGCGGAATCCCGCTGCCGATTACGAGCTTGAGTGTCGCTTCGTCGCTTGCATGCGCCAGTTTGTGACGACGGAGATCCGGGCCTCGTCCGCCTCCTCCATTCATTCCGTGACACGCTGCACAACGTGACTCAAAGATCGCGCTTCCAGCGGCAACATCGGATGGTCCCGCTGCGAGTCCCGCGCTAAGAAGTACGCCAAGGGCGACTGCGACAGCACAACGGGGATGCATGATCGCATCACGATATCACTGGTAAGGTTGAGTGTTTCAACTCAGCTCAGCTCGCCCTTCGTGCCGCCTCGTGTGCAATGCCCGCGTCCAGGCATATTATGCACAAATGCGGACAGTGGTACCGTTGAGGTCGACTGATCGTCTGTGACGGACTTGTATAGATCTACACATTCTGACTACCTGCGACGTTTAGAGGAAAAAAGAGTTGTGTCCGGATTCCCGACCATTCAGGAGCAACTCGGAAAGTAAATACTTACCTATCAGGCAGGACAAACCGATTCTCGGCGGCTGCATCACGACTATCAGTGGGCTGATCCGCCATGAGTCCCACGCTTTTCTTGCGCAGCACCAGCAATGATATCATTGTCCGCAACTTTCGCGGCTCAAAACTTCTGCCGTAACTGGATCGCGTGGCAGGAAGGTAAAGATGCTTCGTCAGGTCAGGATGTCTTCTTTTCTCCTGGCTGTTATCGCAGCGGGTCTGTTCGCGCAAAGTCAGAACGCCAGTTTAGATGGTCAGGTCACTGACAGTTCCGGCGCTGTTATTCCCCACGCCACTGTTACCCTCTCGGCAACTGAGCGTGCGCTGAGTTCTGAAACTCACACTGATAGCCAGGGGCGTTATGCTTTTCCGAACTTGCCGCCAGGTACATACAATGTGAACATTTCAGCCAAGGGCTTTCGCACCTACGTGCAAAGCGGTATTCAGCTTTTGGCTAATCAATCTGCTCGTATCGACGCGGGCCTCGAGATCGGGGAGGCATCTACGCGAGTTGAGGTCGTCGCAGATGCGGCGCAACTGAATTACAGCAATGCCACGCAGCAGGAAAGTGTTCCGCCGCAGATCATCAATCAGCTTCCGCTGCTCGTTGCCGCAGGCACGCCGCGGAATGCGGTTCAGTTCATCTCGTTTCTTCCAGGCGTGAATACTGGAACGAGTCCGCAGGCCTTTAATGCCCGCATTAACGGTGGTCTCAAGATGGGCGATGAAGCTGTGATGGACGGGGTGAGTATGCAGGAAGGGACCATGTCCCAAAGCGGCATGGTCGCATTCTTTGATTTTCCGACAACGCCCGATATGGTCAATGAAGTTCGCATCCTGACGTCCGGCTATGAACCCGAATACGGAACCACTACGGGCGGTCAGATCATTGTTACAACACGAAGCGGGACCGATCGGCTCCATGGCGGCGCTTTCGAGTATTTCCGCAACAAGAGTCTCAATGCGCTGCAATTTACGAATCAGCGTCTGGAAGGAGATCTTCGTCCAAAAGACAACGAAAACCAGTTCGGAGGCTTTATCGGTGGTCCCGTGAAGCTACTGTTCCTGCCGTTTGTCTGGGGCACCAGGCACAGGACGTATTTCTTCTTCGATGCCGAATACTTGCGCAGCTTGGGCGGCACCACCAGGCCGCTTATTTCAATTCCTTCGCAGCAGGAGCGTTCTGGCGACTTTTCAGATGCCGGTGTTCAACTCTACGATCCCACCACGGACCAGATTATTAACGGAATGCTGAAGCGGCAGCCGTTCCCGAACAATCAGATCCCCGTTTCTAAGCAAAGCCCGCTCGCCCTCGAGTGGATGCAATACCTGCCGACGCCTACCGTCCCGGGCCCTTACAACAACTACCTTTCCAATCCGGTTTCTGACGCTCTCCTTTCGAATCTCGCGGAGTATCTCTATAAAATCGATCACTACTGGGGCGAGAAGGATCACGTTTTCCTGACGATCTGGCGTCAGAAGGCGAAGCCCACTGAGCAATGCATATTGCCTGTTATGCTGTGCACTTCACAGGTCGCCAAGCCGGAAGATGCCTGGGTGAACCGCTTGAACTGGGATCACATTTTTACTCCCACGCTCCTGAGCCATTTTGCAATCGGCTATCTAAATCGCAATGAAGGATACGGTTCGGTGACTGGCCAGGATCCGGCCCGGCTTCCGATGATTCCAAACGCTGTGGCCTACAACGCCTCCCCGGCGGCGTATTTCAGCGCTCCCGGGATTACCAATCTGGCAGCTTGGGGCAACTCGGCCGGCGCAGGTGACTTGAACAAAGGAACCCGGCCCTCCTGGATCGCAAACGAGCTCATGACAATTGTGCTCGGAGCGCACACCATCAAATTCGGCGGCGAGTACCGTCACCTTGCGGAAGTTTTTCGCAACAACAACAACCAGTCTGGAACTCTTGGGTTCTCTGCTCTTTCTACCGGATTGCCCGGTGCAAGCAGCGGGAATCCTTTCGCCAGTTTCATCCTGGGAGCGGCCGATAGCGGGAACCTGAACGTCTACAACGTTGCCAAGTACGGAGTCGAACAGGTCGCTTATTCGCTGCACGTAGCGGATACATGGAAAATCACATCCAAGCTGACCATTAGTTATGGTGTTCGTTGGGATAAATTCACGCCCACCTACGAGACCGACGATCGCTCAGCGTTTTTCAGTTTTGCATCCAACCCCGCTGCAGGTAATCGCGCCGGCAGCCTGGCATTCGCCGGCGACAAATGGGGAACTGCCAGCTTCGGCGAGCGCTATCCGGAAACTCCCTTTAATGGCGCGCTAGCCCCTCGGCTCGGTTTGGCTTACAGAGTTGGCGAAGATACAGTTGTCCGCGCTGGTTATGGAATTTTCTATACGCAAGCCTTTTATCCGGGATGGGCCGGAGGCATCAACCTGGATGGCTTCAATCCGAGTGTGACTTTTTCGGATTCCTTCAGTGGATACGTCCCTTCCTTTTATATGGACAAAGGATTTCCCGCTTACAATCGTGCCCCGGACATAAGCGCGAGTGCGGATAATGGCGCTGCAGGACCCATTTACCGCCCTACTTACGCAAATCACCTCTCATACGCTCAGCAATGGAATCTCAAAATAGAAAGAAAGTTCGGTGCGAGCAGCATCGCTTCCATTGCTTACGTAGCGAGTCAAGGTACTCATCTTCCTTCGCAGCTGCAACCTCTCAATTATTTGAACCCAAAACTTCTCGAGCTGAGTCCATCTGTACTAAACGCGGTGTTTGAGCCGAGGCAGACATCTCTATTTGGAGTGAATGTTCCCTATTCGAACTGGGTCGATGATCTGAGTAACCGGGGAACTTGTAAACCGACGGTGGCGCAGGCGCTGGTTGCTTATCCTCAGTACTGCAATGGGCTAATTGGACTGAATGAAAACCAAGGTACATCGCAGTACCATTCATTCCAGGCAAGCTTTGAAAGGCAGTTTGCGACCGGCATGCACGCAGGGGCAAATTAAACGTTTTCAAAGCTCCTGACGGATGCCTCTTCGACAACCCAGTCCATCGCAAATTACGGCGCAATCGGAGGGGTGATTAATCCTTATCAGGGCAGTAGGAACAAGTCCCTCTCGCCCGATGATATTACCCATACCTTCTCGCTTCTCGGCGTTTACGACTTTCCGTTTGGAGCCGGAAGGCGCTGGTTGAATGGCCCCGGCTTGCTGAACGGCATCGCGGGCGGCTGGACTCTGTCCACTAGCATCAAGCTCGTGTCGGGAATGCCTCTATACTTCCGCGATTCGACGGTGTGCGGTGTTCCTTCCCAATTCCAGGCGCAGTGCATTCCAGCGCTCGTACCCGGAGTGAATGTGCTCACGCAGTCCTATGACAGCCTTGATGTCAATCGGCCTGCTTACAGCGCGGCGGCATTTGAAGCAAGCTCTTTGTTCGCCAACGGAACTTATCTGGGCCAAGGCCCCAGAGTCACCGGAATTCGCGGCTCGCCATACCGTGACACGAACCTCGCTCTCTCGAAGACCGTTGTCATCAAAGAGCGACTCAATATTCAGATCCGCGCTGAAGCCTTCAACATCTTCAACAATCACTACTTCACATGTGATGGGACCTTCGGGGACTGTATTCCGTTCAACAACGATCCTTCCAGCAATAGTTTCGGTACCTGGAATGGAACCGTAAGCCAGCCAAGAAATCTTCAGCTGGTCGGGCGCCTTACGTTCTAGAAACCCAGGGAAACTGTGCCAACTCAGGGCCTTAGTTCCGAAACCCAGTTGTGAACAATGACGAGTGGCTTTTTGGGTTGTTCGACCGGCTTGCCAATCAGGAACCTCTCACCGTCTCCTGTGACACAGTACTCTCCTGGTTTCATTGACGCTTTAAACAGAATCCTGGGCGCCCCGGTCTCGAGCTCTTCCGTTCCTTTAACATCTACCGACATTACCTCGCCATCGGAACCGAGATAGAAGAGTTCTTTCCCATCGTTGCGCCAACGAGGCTGGAGCCCGCCCTCGTTGGACACCTCCCGCTTGCCAGTAAATGTCGGAAATCGCGCAATGTAAATTTCCATTCGCCCGGACTCGTTCGATTCGTAAGCCACCCACCTTCCGTCTTTTGACACGCGAGGAGAGCCCTTTGCAAAGTCGGTTTTGAGCAGCAGAACGGGTTTGCGTCGTTCGGCTCTTGGCCAGAGATAGAATGCACCGGTATCCGAACCAGCGGATGAGGTAAACAAAATGGAGCCATCGGCGAGCCATTGCCGGGGAATTTGATGCGCAGTTTTGCGAGCGAATTCGCCGGTTTCCGATTTCAAGATTTGTTCTTCATCTCCTCCACCGACAACTTTTCGGAATAGCCGCAACTCCTCGCCAGTGTGACCCGAACTGAAAATCAGCTCATGTCCATCGGGCGACCAGACCGGGAACTCATCGTCATCTGGGTGAGTTGTTACGCGGGAAAATACGCCGCTTAGAAGGTCAAGGATCCAAACGTCATAATTTCCAAGCGGTGGGCTTGGGCGAAACATTGCTACATGTTTCTCGTCGGGAGATAGGGCAAGGTTGCCAAAGATACACGCCTCACCCACTGATTGTTTGCGCACCCCCTTCCGGTCATACCATGCAAGCTGATATTTGGGCCAACTCGGGCTGGCATAGACCAGCACTCCATTCTCAGAGGTTGAGAACAGTGACGCCGGATTATCTGGTGCGCGCGCCACTCCTTCGATCGTAATGGGCTCCCCCGTGACCTGAAGCTTCTCAGGATCGAATGGTTGTACAAACAACGTCTCTTGTGCTTGACGGCCATAAACCAAATACCCCGGAGCCACGTAACGAACATTCGATTCCGTATTAATAAGTGATCTGCTTTGGCGCGAATCCAACGACCCCAAGGAAATGGTTCCCTTACCGGCGTCGGTGTTTAAGGAAAAGTAAATAAAATGGCGTCCATCCGGCAGAAATTGGGGAAACCATTGATATTTTTCGTGCCGCGATTTGTCGAATGGCAGCGCAGGCGCAGGCGTGCCTCCTTTGTCGGACAGACGGTACAAGCCAACGGGATGGTCCCGGTCTATAGCAGATATTAAAATCACGCCTTGCTGGTTCCAGGTCCCACCGACAAACCCGAAGAGGCCGGTTAGATCCCACAGCGTTACTGGCCTGCCGCCCGTGACATCGATTTTCTTAAGTGTGGATGCTGCCCAAAATGCTACGAAGCGACTGTCAGGGGACCAGAAGGGCAAAAACGCCCCTTCGGTTTCTGGCAGCGCATAAGTCGTAAGTGAGTCTAATGACCGAAACCAGATTCGCCTTTTGCCATCCGCACCTGGTCCCGTGAAAACCAGCAGCCGCCCGTTCGGCGAAATGATTGGGATGTCCAGGGACCCTAGTCTGACCCCCTCCGGTAGGGGAATTTCATACCGTATGATACCCGCCTTGCCGGCCGGCTTGACGAGAGACACAGCCGCGAAAATGATCAAAGCCAGTGATGCGATCCCGAATAAGGTCCAGGCCGTTGCCTCACGTTTCCATCGCCTGGGCCTCGCGGATGTTGGCTTCGGCTTTTCCTCCATCTCTTGGGGGCTTGCCTCAGTCGCGGGCTGCAGAGCCGCCGGCGATTGAACGACGAGTCCATCCACGGAAGCAATGAAGCGATAGCCCCGGCGGGCCAGCGTCTCTATGTAACGCGGCTCTTCCGCATCGTCTTCGAGAGCCTGCCGGAGCTTCTTAATCGCCGAGTTGATGCTGTGATCGAACTCGACGAGCGTGCCGTTCGGCCAAAGACGGTTCCGGATCTCTTCGCGGAGCACCGGTTCGCCGGGGTGCTCCAGCAGCATCAGCAAAATTTCAAGAGACTGCTGCTGCAGCCGGATGCGCTTTCCTTCGCGCAACAGTTCCCCCGCCCGCGGGTCCAGCTCAAAGCTGCCGAAACGAGGCGGGTTGGAATGCTCGGCCTTGGATATTTCGCCGCTCGCCACCGTCGAGCCGTGACTATAGCACAAACGAGACATTCCCATACAGGTGCTTGATTTATCTAACCTGCTGTCAATCAGAACACGCACAGATTACCCGGAAGTCAGAGTTAAATTACATCCTGTGCATTGAGGCTCCTGGATTCAAGGCGCAGAATCAGCTTTTCTCGAGACGTTGCTGTCGTCTTTTTCGCAGGGCGGGCCGCCCGGGCCAACTGAGTAGGTAAGCGAACAACTGAATTTAACCACGATCGACTGCGCTACCCGTGTGCCCGGACAGCACGAGGAGGTAAGGTTGTGAAGAGATCTTTCGGCGTTTCCGTCATCGCTGTATTCCTGACGTCTGGTGTGCTGCGCGCGGTCGTCCAATGCGCCGATCAAGCGATGGTTATTGACTTAATCAACTCCGCAGGCGTGCCAGCGCGGAATCTGGAGCAAGCGAAGCGCCGCGCGTCGCGCATTTTGATCACAACTGGGACCACGATCCTTTGGCGAACAAATCCAGAAGATGTACAAGGGCCTATCGCAGGCCCAGCGCGGGCAATGTTGAATTACGCTGTCCGGCTGAAAATCGTGAGCGTCGCGCCGCGCGGTGTTCCTAATCGGACGCTTGCATATTCATTGCCTTCCGTGCGCATCGGCGCCAACATCACGATTTTCTACGACCGTGTGGAACGAATTTCCCAAGATGTCGAAATCGACACTGGAAGTATGCTGGGTCTCGTCATAGCTCATGAGCTCGGGCATATCATCCTTCGATCGACAAAACACTCCCCAACCGGGATAATGAAGTCGCCTTGGGCCAAGTCCGACATCCAGCATGCGGCTGCCCGCCTCGGAGAATTCACTTTTTCAGAGCGCAGCATCATACGCCAATGTGCAATTCCAGACATGTTGTCCGACGTGAGATCGGCTATGCGAGTTGATCGCCGTCGTAAGGCTTTATTCGCTCCAGAATGATGTTTGAAATCTAAATCGCGTCCCCGGTCCCTCAGCGGCTGGCGCAGTGCGCCCGCACTGCTCAACATTTGATCCAATTGATGGATGGTCTCTGAGGAGCTCAAGCGTGGTTGGCTCGCGACATCGAAGCGTATCGGAAGCAGGTTCGAGGAATCCGAGAAAGCCGTTGCTATGGAGTCCGGCTCTGCCCAGGGGCATCCAGCACGGCCCCCTTGGTGGTTTACCGGCGATCCGTCAATTGGAAGGCTTACCGATCGATTGGAATCAGACTACTTCGCAATCGGCATGGCAGGCGCAGATTGCAGCGAAGCAAGAACGTCGCGAAGAACACTATAGAAAAACGGTGTTATCGACACAAATTCAAAAGCCAGCCACTCCCTTCCAGTTCCTTTCGTTATCCGGGCAGACGGTATCTCTTCGTAGTTATGCAGGGACTCCCGTGGTCATCGCGTTTTGGACAACATGGTGTGGACCTTGCCACCCTGAACTGGCAGAACTGGATCAACTATTCGCATCCGATAAAGCCCCTGCCGCCAAGCTGCTGGCCGTAAGCGTCGACACGGATGAAGCAGCAGTCCGGTCCTTCCTCAAACAGAAAGGCTACCGTTTTCCAGTTGCGCTCTCACATGGAACTATCGATGCTGCGTATGAGGCGACCACCATCCCTCAGTTATACGTACTCGATGCATAGGGTCGGATCCGTTTCCAAGTGACGGGATACGATGCCGATGGCTACTTCAGCAAGAAGCTAGGTTGGATGGTCCAAGTGGCACAACAACCGATTAGTCGCTAGTCGTGACCGCAGGGTCAGTCTGGATGTAGGTGCACCTAAAATTTCCGATTGCTGTCGAATAACGGCCTACCCGTACATAACCGATGACTAATGGAAAGATGGTTGGACCATCCAGGATTTGAGTTAACGCAGTATGCGGCTTCGAAAAGCACGTTACAGACAGGGGCGTTTATCAAGAGTTTGCTCGGAGACTCTTGAATTGACGATGGTCAAATCTTCGACATGGCGCGTTTTCGGGCTAAATGAAAGTTCGTTGGCGGGTAGATCTTGGCGAACTCCTGAGGAACTCAACTCCACCCACAGGCAGGTGAACCTTCCTTGAAAAATGCTTGTATCTGTGTCGCAATCGGCGCATACTTGCTAATCAACAGCGGTTTCGGGGACAGCATCGCGCCGCTACTGCTACTGTCACAGGTTTCCTAAACGCGACGGGATCCGGAGAGAACCGCGTTTTTGAAAAGGAGACTGCATGCATCGAGGTCACGAAATCCATTTCCGTTCCAGTGCCGGCGCCATCTTGGCCACCCTTGCGCTTTCAACGATTCCTGCCGTTAAGGCCCAGTCGACTTCAGCCCCGGAATGGAGTTTAGTAACGATCACAACCATAAAGCCGGACGCGCGATCAGATTACGAAGCCTGGCAAAAAGAAGTCACGGCTGCCTGCAAGAAGGCCGAAGTACCTTCCAGGGCGGTTCTGCAAACAGTGATGGGAAACCTGTTGGAATATGTTTCGGTATCTCCACTGCCCCACTTCGCGAATATGGATGGCCCTCCGCCGATCGAACGAGCCTTAGGCAAAGAAGACGCAGCAGGCTTGATGCGCAAAGGCTCTGCTTACGTGACGTCTGTACACCGGCTCGCATCAAGGGCGCTCGATGATATGAGTATTCGCACCAAGACTTTGGAACCGAGCGAGTATGCGCTTGTCACGAGCATGCACCTAATAGCCGGGAAAGAGTCAGAATTCAATGCGTGGATGAAGAACGAGTATCTTCCGGCGATAAAGAAAGCCGAAGTGAAGAATTTCTGGGTCAGCCAGACCATGTTCGGCGGCGACCCGAATGAGCGAATCATGGTGCGGCTTATGAAGAACATGGGGGAATTCGATGCGGGTCCCGTGTTGACCAAGGCCTTGGGCGAAGAGGGCGCGCGCAAATTGAGAGCCAAGAGTGCGGGCATTGTTGATTCCGTGCACTTTTCGGTGCTGCACTATCGGACGGACCTGAGCTATGACATGACCACCCAGGAGGGACAGAAGGCCGCATCCGCGAACTAGGACGTGGCTTCCCGCCTGTTCGCCTCCGCCAAATAATCGGCTTGTATGAACTCTGCCGACCAATCCGATATCGAACAGAGTTCGGACGGCAGACATTCACATTCCATGCAGGGTGCAGAAAAGGCCCTAAGCTGCTATGTCGGCTGGTCGTGCTTCGGAAAAGAGCTGCATCGCTGCTGCGAAAATTCCATTCGACAGTTTCTTGGTCTTTCTCTGAGTGTTTCTAAACGCATACCGGTCAGCGGCCGTGATCGGCGATAATGATATCGCTGCCTGATCGGTCGAGCTGGGAGTACAGAACCCACCGCGAGTCCGGCGAGACCGAGACTCCGATGTCGCCTCTGTCCGGAAACAGTTCGCTAAGCGCTAAGATGTGGCGGACCTGCTTTGTCGCAATATTGTACGCGCGAATCGCCGCCGGTTGAGTGCTGGTCGCGCGGTCGATAAACACTATTTCGTTCGGAGTTATTGTCCATCCCTCGCTCTGCACTCGATAGGGTGGGCCGATCACAAGGGTCTCGCGGGCAGTGGCCCCGGTTCCGGAGTTAGAACCCGGCATCTTCCAGATTCCGTCGCTTGGATTCCTGGAAAGATATCGCCATTTGCCATCGGCCGATTCGCGGCACATGTAAGCCCCATTGTGCGTCACCTGCACGGGCTGCGAGCCGCCTGACACGGGCGCCATCCATATCTCCTGTCTGCCGCTTCGGCCCGTGGCGAAGTAAATGAACTTGCCGTCCGCGGACCAACTGGGGGCTTCCCCCGAGATCAGGCGCTTCGACTCCCCGCAACGCATTGCACTCCAATCACACGTGACCGTGAAAATATCGGAGCTCCCGAAAGGCCGTCCATCAAAGGCCAGGCTGCGTCCATCCGGCGACCACCGGAGATGATCCAACTGCGGACCGTTGAAATGGGTGACTTGCACCTGGTTCGATCCATCGCCTTTGGCCATCCAGATTTCTCTACTGCCCGATCGATCGCTTATAAACGCGATCCGTCCGTCGGCTGAATATGTCGCGCCTTGATCACGAAGAGTGGAGGCGATGAGCTTCGTCGGAGCGTCAACTCCCGTGGCCGAAATGCGATAGATGTTAAGATCCCAGAGCTGGTTTACCCAAGCCAGACGGTTCGTGTTTCGCGCAGTAGATGGGGTGATCGAATCAACGCCTCCCTGGGCAATGGATTCCGGCCGGCCGGGCTCCTTCAATGGGATTCGCCATATCCCGAAAACAGTGCTGCTTCGTTGCCAGGAGACGATCAGGCTTCTACCGTTCGCCGTCCAGGCATGTCCCCAAATACCGCGCCTCCCGTTTGTTATTCGCCTGGGCGACCCTCCTGCGGTGCGCACCATGTAGATGTCATCCGCCCAGAAACCGATGACCCTTTTGAAGGCGACCGCCAGGCCGTCCGGTGAAAATTTGGGATTCCAATCGCCCCATATCTCTGACGGTGGTGAGGTGAGTTGCCGCTTCGCGCCCGTCCGTAGATCGAACAAGTAGATCGCGAACTCGGTACGCCCGGATACTGTATCTGAAAACGCCAACTTAGTTCCATCTGGTGACCAGTCAATCGCCGAGCTCAGATTCGCATTCGCCAGATCTACAATCTTTCGTTCGTTGCCTCCCGTGCTCGCGATCGAGTAAATCGCTCCGGGTATTACAGACTGGCGCTTGAAGGCGATCTGTCTGCCGTCCGGAGACCAGGCAAGATATCCGATATTTCCCTCGGATTCCGAGTTAGTAAGCCTGACTGGCTCGCTGTCGTCGAGCCGCTTGACATAGATCTGCTTCGGCCGGTCCAGCTTCGGCGTCCACGTGAAAGCGACTGATTGGCCGTCCGGAGACAGCGCGGGAGCTGCTTCCCAACCAGGCTGGGAAGTAAGAGGACGGATTTGTAGATCTGTGAATTCCGATGAATTGTTTTGGCCGAATATGGCCCACCGCGTAGCCCAGGCGAGATATATCAACACAACACAGGCCGCTAGAGCAGCCAGCCAGGCGAGCCGTCTCGGCGCCTGCTTTTGCGGAGGTGGTTTCTGAACCACTGCTTGCTCCTCCGCAAGCGCCAGGTTCTTGGCTAACTTGCCTGCAACCTCATCTGCCGAAGGACGCTCCTCAGGATTTCTGGCGAGCATCGTCAGAATGAGAGATTCGAGACTCGTAGGTACGAGCGGGTTTGCAACTGGGTTTGCAACTGATGGTGCAGCCACTTCGTCCCCGACCGCCTCATGCACGGAGTTGAGCAGCGGCCGCGCGTCAAACGCATGCTGGCCTGCCGCCAACTCGTATAGGACCAAGCCTAAAGAGAAGATGTCACTGGCGGGCGAAACGGATTCACCGCGCAGTTGCTCCGGTGACATGTAACGAAGCGTTCCAGCAACACCTTTGCCTACCGCTTCGTTCTCGATGCGGCAAGCCAGACCGAAGTCCAGCACCTTCACATAACCATCGCTCCTCACCAGAATGTTTTCCGGTTTAATGTCGCAATGGACAATTCCGTGAGCATGAGCCGCGGCAAGCGCCCGTGCCACTTCCACCCCGTATTGCATCACCTGTGCTATTGGTTGCGGAGATCCGGTGATTGCACGAAGCGCTTGGCCCTCCACCAGTTCCATAACAATGATGGGCGTCTCCTCGTGCCGGATGACTTCGTGAATCGTCACGATATTGGGATGGTTCAACGCGGATGCGGCCCTGGCTTCATGCGTTAAAAGCTCGGCGAGGCGGCTCGAATCAACTACGGAAAACAGAAACTTCAGCGCGACCGGACGATCCAGTTCTGTATCGTGGGCTTTCCAGACCTCGCCCATTCCTCCGCAGCCGATCAGATCCAGGATTTCGTAACGCCCGAATCTCGCCCCTGCCGCTGTCACCATCGTTCGTAATTGGGGCACGCCTGCCAGCCTTGCGATTGCAGGCCGGTCGAGCAAACTGCACGAAGCCTCGTCATCTCTTAACATTTGCTCAACCGCGAGCCGTATCTCAGGATCGTCGGTGCAAGCCGAGTTGAGCAGCGCGATCCGCTCCTCTGCGGTCCTCTCGCGGGCCGCATGGAACAGATCAATCATCCTGTTCCATCTCTCAGATGACATGAGCGCGTTAAGGCAAACGACTCCTGTCCATGACGGACATGTTAGGAACTGAACGCAAGGATATCACCAACTTGCGGTCCCCGGAGCGTGCTGGCGGCGACGTGGCGCGGACGATCGCCTTTCGTCCTCTGCGCCTCGAAACGGGGCATCCCCGACCCGCTGGATCACATGAGCCGTTTTTTTGATCTCGTTCGCTTTACTCATGAACGCGAACTGCGCGGACACGCAGTTCGTGCCCAAGAACGGGGAGGCAAAGCAGTGTTACGGAAGAAGGCGTTACCCACTTGCGTATTGGCATGCTTCAGCATGTCTTTATTCGCCCAGACACCGAAAAGTCTTAAAGTCGAAGATCTCGGCGCGGATTCATCACCTGCCGATCTCGCCCGGGCGCACGCCGACCTCAAGAACGGCGGCGCAATTCTACGCGTAACCGGCGGTAATCAGAAAGAAATAGAGCATCTGATCGGTGTTCCGCTATTAGGGGCCACTGTAAAGACGGCAACCGGGCAACACTCCATGAACAAAGCCGGATTGTCCAGCACGCCATCGTTACAGATGACCGCGGCCGCCGCTTACAAGGATAAAAACGGCGCCATTCGTTCCGCCGTGGTTTTCAGTCCAACAGCAGTCGGCACTGCTGCCGGCGAAGAAAGCTCGCTCAAGCACCTCAACGCTTGGGTTGAGCAAGAGCAAGCACGCGCGTTAGCCGCTGCTCCTGCGGAGAGCGTCGATCCCGAACCGCCGCCCGAAGCCTGGACCGCCATCTACAGAACCACCGTGTTGGGTAGCGACGCCTGGCAGAGTGACGGCGAGCTGACAGTCGGCGTGTTCCGGCTCAATTCCATCTCCCGCGATAAAGACTACTATATGGTTGCCACCGTACCCCAGACGAAGCCGAACTTCGATGGGACATGCTATGGGCTTCACTGCGGCTGGCACACCCTGTCGCGATCCCTTGATATAGGTTCCGCTGATACAACACCGGCTGGCGATGTGGCCCTGATCGATCACGGCCCGACCGGAACAATCACCGACAGCGAGAGCGGCTTTGAGGTAGGAGGCGATCTCAACGCGGAAGGTCCCGGAATAAGCGTGGGGTATTCGGCGAGTTGGAGCACGCCGTCCGTCGTCACCACCGATCACAGTGACGGTTCTGCGGGTCATTGGGAGGAGACCATGCACTTCTCTGGAGGCATATGCAATCCTGTTTCGGCTCCAGTTACCAGTACTGGAGCCTTTCTCAGCAGGCAAGCCGCCATCTTTGCAGTTCCTGCGGAAACGGCGGGAATAACTGTCCCCATCCGTTTCGTCAGCCACATGTGCTGGTACGACTTTATAAATAATCCCTTTAACGGGACAGCTTCCGACATAGTCATTCAATTGTCTGTCACGGTCGGGCCGCCGTTGCTGTCGGTTCATCCCTCGAACCTTACGATCCCCGCCGGTGGGACGGGACTTGTTTCTGTCGGAGACTTCATTCCCTATTCTGAGGAGGGCTTCTCATGGACGGCTGAGACAAACGATAGCCTGGTAGCCACCATTCCTAGTCGCGGTCCCTTCTCCACCGGGCGTCTGTTTCCGATCACGGTTAAGCCTGGCGTACAGGACGGAGAGACGGCAACCATATCCATAAACAGCGATCCACCCTATGCAGCGCCTGCTGTCAGAAGCGGACCTCTCGAAGTCACAGTAACGGTCGGCACTCCCAAAAAGCAGCCGGTCAGTGGTGTACTGCTGGTCGGAGGCGAAGGGGAAACCGGCGTCGAATCCAGTTCTCAGGTATATGACTTCACGAGCAATACTGTCGTGGACACGCAACTGCCGAATGTCGGGCGCATAGGTCACACGGCTACCCTGCTAAAAGACGGCAGGGTGTTGATAATTGGTGGCCAGACCGGACTTTCCAATCCCCCGCACTACGCCCCGGTTACTGCAACCGCGGAGACTTACGACCCCTCTCAACAAAACTGGACTGCTACTGCCGGCAGCCTCAACACGGCGCGTGCATTCCATACTGCGACGCGCCTTCCGGATGGAAAGGTGTTGATCGCCGGAGGTATCAATGGCGAAGGCGGGAGACTTAGCAGCGCAGAACTATACGATCCTGCTACCGGCAAATTTACGCCGACCGGCAATATGCTTGAACAACGGAGCAACCATTATTCCGTTCTGTTACCAAACTCTGGAGGTTCCATCAAGGTACTGATCTACGGAGGTCAAACACCGGCCAGTGCAGATCAGAAAACGGCGGAGATTTGGGATGAATCGACAGGCGCCTTCACGGTCGCGGGCTCATCACCTTCCCCGATTCTCTGGACCCCCAACGCAGTTCCTCTGGAAAACGGTGAATTGGACAGTGTCGGCGGTATATCTCCAAGCGGTGAGGCCACTGGGGACGAAACACTACTGACATTGGGCAATCCGCCATCCTTTTCAACTTCAGCGGCAAAACTGAATGAGCCGCGCTTCTATCACACCTTGACCGCACTCCCCAATAATGAGGGGCTGCTTGTCACAGGCGGTCTTACGGGGTTTCAGCACACGCTGCAGGATGCGGAGCTCAGAGACGAAACCGGCTGGAACTTGTTATCCGCCCAAATGCTCTCGCCGAGATATCAGCACACTGCTACCCTCTTGCCGAATGGGAAAGTATTCATCGCAGGCGGTGATGATCTCCGTGGCACAACCGAACTCTACGATCCCGCGAGCAAATCGTTTACCGCGGGCCCGAGCATGACGCCCAGGGCCTCCCATACCGCTACGCTCTTTTCAACTACCATTACCGATTTCGCTGCGAGTCCGGTGAACCCCGTCTTCGGTCAAAGCGTTACCCTCTCGGCTCACGTGACTGCCGCTTTGGGCTCACCCACCGGTACAGTACAGTTCCTGGATGGCGGGTCGGTCATTGCCAATGCTACTCTCTCCGACGGGCAAGCTACTGCCGCCTACGCGAAATTTAGCGGCGGTGCGCATACCCTCACCGCCGTCTATAGCGGGAACGACCTTAGCAGCCAGAGTAGCTCAGCGCCTGTAACTGTGAATGTACAGGCCTCCAGCTCCTCCGTCGCATTGTCATCCTCGGTCAATCCCTCGGAAGTGGGCCAGGATGTCACTTTTGTGGCTTCCGTTCACCTGCAGAGCGGGACAGGCAATAGCGCGACCGGAACGGTAACTCTAAAAGACGGCGATACGGTTCTAGACAGGAGGCCTTTGCGAGATAACCAGGCCAGCTTCCTGGAAAAGTCTCTGCAGATCGGAAGCCATTCGATCACGGCCACGTATAGCGGAGATCCAACATACGGTCCCAGTACGTCAGGCGTCATTCATCAGGTGGTAAGTACGAGGACCACCACCGTGACTCTTAAGTCTGAGCCTTCGGCTCCTGTCTTTGGGCAAAAAATCATGTTCATGAGTGTTATCGCGTCCGTTGACAAAGATCTTCCCCCAAACTTTACTGGAACTGTGACTTATAAGGACGGAGATACAATTCTCGGCACCGTCAACCTGAAAGGTGACTTGAGTAACTTCGAGACTTCCTCCCTGCACGCTGGTTCGCACAACATCACCGCAATATACTCCGGAGACGATAACTCGCGCGGCAGCACCTCTCCTGTTCTTGCAGTTACCGTGGCGCAAACACGGAGCGCGACAAGCCTGCAGTCATCAACGAACCCCTCCACCCCGGGAGAGCCGGTCACGTTCACCGCCCATGTAACCAGCTCCGCCGGAACTCCGTCAGGCACGGTAGTGTTCAGCGATGACGCCACGCCAATCGGAACTGCGCAACCGCTCGTCAGCGGAATTGCCAGTCTGAGCACCTCTGCGCTTTCGGCGGGTGCCCACGTCATCACTGCGGCTTATAGCGGAGACCAGGATTTCAGCAGCAGCAGCTCATCCGCGCTACGGCAGCAAATAAACGGTGCCTCAACCACGACCAGCCTGCAGTCTTCCGTGAACCCATCGGCTCTTTCACAAACTGTCACCTTCACGGCAACCGTGTCCTCCACACTTTCGGGTGCGACCGGTACCGTGACATTCGAGGATGGCGGAACATCTTTCGCCGCCGTGCCGCTTATAGACGGCACGGCTCTTGCATCCACCTCTTCTCTCGCAAGCGGAAACCATTCCATCACCGCTCACTACTCGGGCGATACAGCTCACACCGCGAGCACTTCATCGCCGCTTTCGCAGACTGTACAGCCTGCCAACGACAAATTCCAGGCGCACGCAGTAATCGTCTCCGCTCCCAACCCCTCAAAGGTAGGAGAAGCCGTCACTTTCACGGTTACTGTCACTTCGGATGGAGGTGGAACACCGACAGGCAGCATCACGGTGAGCGAAGGCGCGATCATCTATGGCTCAGCGCCACTAATAAATGGCGTAGGCGAAGTGAGTAATCCGAACATCTCTGTTGGCTCGCACCAGGTCAACGCCACTTATGGTGGTGATGGGACGCATACTGGCGATACCTCCGCTTTTATCAATCAGGTTGTGAACGGCTTCGGCGCGCGGCCGCCCGTCCCTTCGGCCCCTTCGATAAGTATCAGCGCAAGTAACGGCTCAAGGAATGGAACACAGCTACCCGTGCTGTTAACGATTGTCAATACCGGCGCTGCGAAGGTCGAAAGCATCGACTTCAGTCAGATTACTCTTCGCACCTTGGCCGGTGCGGGGGAGGCTACCATTGCTAGCCCGGGCGTGCCCATCCAGGTTGGCGGCCTCCTCCCGCGTGGCGTCACTACCGTCTCTTTGATCTTGAATGTTCCATCCACACTCAGAAAGCTGGCAATAACCGAGAATGGAACACTCGAATCCAACAGCACGTCATACCAGTTCAGCCTCGGTCAGTTAGTATTACCCTAACCCTAATCAGCGAAGTATCGATTGAGATCGGAGATATTCATGCGAAAACTATTGTTCGCTGTATGCCTTTCGGCCCTCCCCGCGATGGCCGCGGATATCTACATCTTCACAGTGCCCGCCGCTGAAAACGTCAGCGGCCCAGCCGGTCTCTCTCTCACTGGTTGGGGCTATTCCATCCACAATGAAAGCAGTTCTTTCTGGTTGGTCACTACCGGACTTTCTGTCGGGACGTTTCTTCACGCCACCCCCATGCTGCTCTTCGATTTTCCGGATCTTGCCCCCGGTGCGACAGTCAATGTCCCTTATGATCCGGTGATCCCCGCCGGACTCTACCAGATTCTGTGGGATGCTAATGCGCCACCCGGATTCGTGAATTCGGGCACATTTGATCTCAGCGCAGAGTGGTGGAATGGCGATCCGCTAAACGGCGGTACTCTGGAGTCCGTTGCGCCGGGCGCGAGCCAGCCGTACTCAGCGACCTTCACCGCGACTCCTGAACCCGCCACAATGGGGCTGGCCGGTTTGACGTTACTGGCTTTGGGCTTTTCGGCCAGCGCAGCCACCCGGCGCGCTCGTTCACGTGATTGTTGAAGGCTTTGCCCTGATTGAGGCAAGCAGTTGAGTAACTGCTCACTTTCATCTGAGGATTTCAGGACGCACCTGGCCCTTGAGCCAGGCTCTTGCCGCCCGCCAGTCGCGTTTCACGGTAACCAGCGAGACGCTTAGCGCCTCAGCAGTTTCTTCCAGCGACAATCCCCCGAAATAGCGCAGCTCCACGATCTGCCGGTGCCGCGAATTTATCTTTCCGAGGTGTTCCAGAGCTGCGTCCAGCGCGATGAGCTCTTCTGCGTACTCCGTCGAAAGAGCGTCCTGTTCTTCACGGATCTCCATAGATCGCCGGAGGGCGCCACGCTGGAAGGCCTGCTTTCGGCGAGCGTGGTCAATCAAAATACGCCGCATGATACCTGCGGTCACGCCAACGAAATGCGCCCGGTTCTTCCAGTCTCGCGCTTGATCGCCTACCAGCCGCAAGTATGCTTCATTGACCAAAGCGGTCGGCTGCAAAGTGTGCCCGGGCGGTTCCCGGCTTAGATAATGCCGAGCCAGTTGGTGCAACTCCTGAAGAACGATCGGAATAAGACGATCCGGAGCGCTGGTATCACCGTTCCTCATCTGCTGGAGGATAACGGTCACTTCGCCTGGCGTGCTCGATTCCACTCCGCCCATCTGTCAGTTCATTACGGGAGTATACCGCTCTACTTATTGATGCCGGTCACCACTTTGTGCGCACCGGACGATTTGGCGGTAGATCCCCGACTGCGGGAAACCGAACGCAACAATCTGATCCAGGCTAGCGGCAACCCGAACATAAATGTTCAGTTTGCCGACAATCCAGGACGCTATTTGCAAAACATCCTTTGCCCCGGCTCTTCGTTCAACGCGGACCCGGCGCAGCAGCCACGATTTTTTGTGTATCCTGAACGATGCGAAGGGAACCCTTCGTCGATCCGATTCAATCGAAAAGTGGAGGTTTGATGTCACAGCAGGACGTCGCGATAGTTCGAAGTGGCTACGATGCGTTCAATCGGAAGGATATTCCTGCGGTTCTTGAATTGTATGACCCGCAGATCGAATGGATCGAGGCTGGTGGCGGACGCTCTCCTGCGGGGACATTCCACGGTCCGCAGAGCGTCGCGAATGATGTGTTTGCAACCGTACCACAGAACTTCGACGATTTTCGCGTTGACCCTGAGCAGTTCATAGACGCCGGGGAGCACGTAGTGGTTGTGGGTCGGTTTCGCGGAACAGCGAAAAGCGGTGCCACCCTCGACGCGCCGTTCGTACATGTATATCGACTGCGTAACGGCAAGGCGGTGTACTTTCAAAACTACGTCGCAGCTACACCTTGGGCCAGCGCCTGGGGTGGTTAACGGCGATCTGTTTGCGCTCCTCGCACCTTCATAGAGGTCCAAAGTTTAGAGCCGCCTCGAATTTGATTGCGTTCGGATCACCGGTTACTCGTTGATTTGAACGCCAACCGCGATATCGCCCAGCTTGCCCGGTCCCATTGACGGTTAGCGGACGAACAAGGAGCTGCCGTAAACAGTGTGGTTCTGAGGACGTATTACTTTCAAGTTTCCCGTAGCGGCCCGGCCGCATAGTGAGCTGTTTGGATACAGGCAAGCGGAACCGTCACGCTATGCCCGCCAACTGAGCAGCGTCGGAGAGCATGGTAGCCCAGTATATGCAGAGAGCAATGCTGGCCACCAGCCGGGTCGGTCCCGCACCACGTCGATTTTTCTTGCCTCGGGCCCGTTTCGAAACGCTCCGCGAGATCGCAGAATGACAACGCGTCCGCACACAACCTTCCCATTGCAGGTCCGATTGAATCACCGGTAATCGGGCCAAAGCCTGAAATAGTTGATCATCTTCTTGTGTCATGAATTCACTTCCTCGCAAATAGCTTCTATAAACGGCTCCGCGTCTGTCATCAGCTGTAGCATCAACTGCCGGGCTCGGCTCAACCGTTGCCGGAGTGTTTCTGGGCTGATCCGGCAAACTCTTGCCGCATCCACCGGACGAAGGCCTTCAACTCCCACGAGTAGCAGCACTTCACGATAGATCGGCGGCAGTAATCCGAGCGCTGCTTCGAGGCGCTGCTCGAACTCGTTAACGCATGCCAGATCGAACGGGGATTGGGCAGGTCCGGAAGGCCACAGGAGCGAAAGGTCCGCTGCGTAAGACTGCTCTCGGGCTCTATTGCGGCAGTGGCTAACGTACAGGTTGCGAGCCACTGTGAAGAGCCACGCACCGAGCTGAGTGTCCGGACAAAGGTCCTCGCCACTCGAAACTAATCGCAGCCATGTTTCCTCCAACAGATCCTCGGCGACGCAACGGTTTTTCGCCATTCGCATGAGGAAACCCAGCAGCCGATAGTTAAAAGCATCGAAGATATCGTCAAAAGCGGTGAGGTCACCTGCGCGCAATCGGGCTACCAGCGCGAGCTCGCGTTCCCGCTCCATAGAACGTATAACGCCGCAGCATCTAAATCGTGACAAACGTCACGTTTCACTCAGTTGGGCGTTATTCCGAGTGTAGAGTGTCCCGGCATATCAGCCGGGCATAAGGAGATCCACATGCGCGGACTTGCTGGTTCAGGTTTTGCTTCGCTGTTTGGCTTGCTCATCTGTATTATTCCTGCGATCGCAGGGGCCTGGTTTGCCTTCCGACCGACTGAACGGCTATTAACCCTAATGAGGCCGTTAACCCTCGGAGCTGTTTTCTCTGCTGTGTGCAATTTCGTCTTAGCCATTGCCAACGGTTTCGTTGCGATCAGCATGATGACCGGACTCGACCTGCCCGGTTTTCGTCGCGTAGGAGCAGTGTTTATGGAGGGTTTGGCTCCTGTTGTAGCCTCTTTCGCGAGCCTAACGGTAGCGTGGTTTTTTGTCGCGATCGGAATGAGGAAGGGCTAACAGCCAACTCATAACAATCGTGCACTGTTACTACCGCTGGCTGATGAGATTCCGGCCAACGCGCTACTCGTCAATTGGGCTGCGGGCCCAACGTCGCGCCCACCTCCCCGTCCAATGTCCAGTTTGCTGACGTGTATCATTTCGCCCCTCGTTTGACGACATCCGATTCATTTTGCGGCAGACCTTTTCCGGTCAGCTGAATTTTTACGGTGTTCCCCTTATAGGCCAATCACAACCAAAATCTACAGCGGTTTCAAGCACTTACCTGAAATTGTTTGGCGCCGCATCGTATACTGGTTTTCAGAAGCCCGCCAAGGCTTCGAATTCTCTAAAACGCCGGATCGCCGCAGCGCGACTCCGGCGTTTTCGCTTTAAGGAGCTCCCTCCATGTCCTCAGCCGCCCAAATTGCCGCGAACCAGAAGAATGCCCAACTCTCGA
>DATBHS010000236.1:0-44134 GCA_036557345.1 Bryobacteraceae bacterium | reverse complement strand
GCTCTACGGAATGTCACCCTCGGATCCGAAGACGATTGTTCTGGCAACACTCGGGATTGTGGTGATTGCCGCGGTATCAGGTTACTTGCCGGCCCGGCGGGCAACGCGTGTGGACCCTGTGACGGCATTGCGGTACGAATAAAAAGCCGGGTCAGGGGACCCGGCGCAGACGAGGGCGTCTGCCCTACGAGTAAGTCAGGCCGTAGCCAAGATTGAAAAGAGTTCTGTATTCGGAATCGCCAATATGGAAGCTGGTTGAAGTTCCATTTGGCCACGAGAAAGAGAGCTTGCCGGAGGGCTTGTAAGCGCCGAAGAGGACATCCGCCACACCGTCGCCCTCGCTGCCGGGTAGCCAGGCGGCAACGATGGCATCCGCCTCCGGTAGAATATCGTCGATCACGAGCGGCCTGCCGGAAACCAGAACAACAATTACGCGCAATCCTTGTGACTTCATCCGAGAGATCACGCCGACGTCTTCAGGATCAAGCTGGAGCTGGGCCCGATCGCCGAACATCTCCGCATAAGGCATCTCTCCGATTACGGCAATACCAATTTTCGCGGCGGAGGCGTTGGTTCCATCCGCTGAATAGGTGATCTTAGTTCCAGTGCCGGCGACCGCGCGAATGCCATTGAGTATGGTAGTTCCCTTAGTTGGTTGGCCGGTCTTGCCCTGCCAGTAAATTGTCCAGCCGCCGCACTGGTTTCCGATGTTGTCGGCGGACTTACCCGAGACGTGGATCGGTCCGGCATGCTTCGAAAGCGGCAGGAGATGACCTTCGTTCTTTAGCAGGACAAGCGATTGACGAACACAATCGCGAGCGACGGCACGATGTTCAGGGGAGCCAAATTTTGGATGCAAGCTTCGATCTGCGAGCCGAGAGCGGCTGCGATCCATCAGGCCCATCGCGATCTTCACGCGCAGGATGCGGAGCACAGCGTCATCGATTCGGGAGATGGGAACCCCACCTTCCTGAGCAAGCTTGCGCAGGAGAGTCATAAACTCGATGTATTTATCGGGAACCATCACCATATCCATGCCGGCATTGATCGAGGCCTGGATCTGCTGTTTCGGGGTGCCAGGAAGTTGCTTGACTGCGCCGTAGTCTGAGATAAGAAATCCTTCGAAGCCCAGTTCGTGCTTGAGCAGATCCGTCAACAGCATCTTGCTGGCGGAGCAGTGGACACCATTCCAACTGCTGTAGGAAGGCATGATCGAGCCGACGCCAGCCGCAACAGTGGTTGTGTAACCGGGAAGAAACACGCGGCGGAGAGTGGCTTCATCGATTTCCGCATCGCCCTGATCGAGACCGGATTTGCCGGTTCCCCACTTCGTTCCCCCATCGGCGATGTAGTGCTTCGAACACGCCAGCACTGCAAGCGGATCGTCAAGCGCTGCCCGCTGCAGGCCGCGCACAGCAGCCGGCCCCAGTGTTTTAACAATATCCGGGTCCTGGCTGAACCCTTCGTAGGTGCGTCCCCACCGGATATCCTGCGGAACGGCCACACAGGGCGCAAATGCCCAGTTGATGCCCGTGGCGCGCACTTCTTCGGAAGTGATTCGGGAGGCCTTCTCGACGAGTTCAGCACTGCGGCTGCAGCCCAGCCCGATGTTGTGCGGAAACACGACGGCGCCGATCACGTTGTTATGGCCGTGAACGGCGTCTACGCCATATAGAAGAGGAATGTGAAGCCTTGAATGAAGAGCTCGCGCCTGATAGCCGTCGTACATAGCGGTCCAGGAGATCAGGTCGTTACCGGTCTTCGGATCCGAATCGCCGCCGCTCAAGACCGAGCCGAACCCGTAATTCGCGATGTCGTCCGGATTCTGCAAGTAGTTCTTGTCCGGCTGGGTCATCTGCCCAATCTTTTCAGCAAGAGTCATTTGGGCCAGGATCTGCCGGGCTTGCGGATCGTATTGCGAGAAACGGCCGGTACCGGCAGCGCGCCCGTTCTTGACAAGAAAACCTGCCGTGACGGCGGCGGCGGACGAGACGAAATGGCGGCGGGAGGTATTCATTCTGTTTGACTTCAGAAATTATATTGCGGTAGTGCCAACCCAGGAGGTGCCCCGCCGGCAACCAACCGGCCTCACATGTTAACATCGCAAAGGATCTGTTCTCAACGGGATGGGCTCGCGCGACCCGATAGCGGGTGCCCCGGCGAGGCGAAGACGCAGTGTTGGATGAGCCCGCGGTTCTCAGCGAGGCGAAGACTCAACGTGGAGAGGTGGCTGAGTGGTCGAAAGCAGCGGTTTGCTAAACCGTCGTAGGGGCCTAAACCTCTACCGGGGGTTCGAATCCCCCCCTCTCCGCCAAGCTAAGTCTGTTTAGAATCAGAAGTTTACCGCTAGACGCCCTAAATTGTGCAAATTTTGTGCAAGACTGGCGTGATAGCATATCGAGGAGTGGACCCCACAGTGAGCGTCTGGACCCGTCACGATCCAGACTGCAAATACCTGGACGAAGGTAAAGGCTGCAAGAGATGCCGTTGTTGGAAGCATCTTTACGAACATCGCACCGGCAAACGC
This sequence comes from Bryobacteraceae bacterium, assembly GCA_036557345.1. Classification (GTDB taxonomy): domain Bacteria; phylum Acidobacteriota; class Terriglobia; order Bryobacterales; family Bryobacteraceae; genus Bog-105. Next base: position 41,607 of record DATBHS010000236.1, on the reverse strand, counting down.
TACTCTGCCAAAACTCGGTCTTGGACGAAGGCTTGAAGAAATAGCAAAGCAGCGAGAACAGGTCCTCCGGGGTGAAACTGAACCAGTCAGTGAAGGCGTCACGGTACGGGATGCTGCCCGTATTTACGTTGAACGCCGAGAAGGACCGTAATCTCTCAGCTAGTCAGATCGGCAAGCTGGAACGCTGGATTGGCGGACGACAGCAAACCGATGGAACGCGAAAGCCGAAGCAGTTAGAGGTATAAACGATTAGTAGTTGTTGCGGGAGCACTATGCCGCTACCGTCTTCGGAGGGCAGATAGTGGTGGTTATCGTGGTCCCGTCCGGGAGCGTAGCGTTTACATGATAGCACCCGTCCCCCGTGCCTCCGGGGCCGCTGCCTCCTCCGGGGCCGCTGCTGCCGCCGCCACTCGTCGCTTTTTCAATCAATTTCGCCCCAAAGTTGATCAGCGTTCTCCAGTCGATCTCCTTCGCGACTGCTTTCGGCACCCCGTGTAAGCGAACTATTGTTCTTGCTCCGGAATGCCCGCCTTCAAACACCAGGACTAAACGGGGTAAGCTCTCGCCCTCCTCAATCGTTGGCTCAGCGTGTGTCCCTAACTGATCTGGCATATTACCTCCTTTTCCATGCTAGTAGATTCCTGGTAGGTGTGGGGAATGATATTTAGCCAAACACTGGCAGGATGACAGGAACGCTTGCGTAGCTTTCGCCATGTAGGGCGAACGAAAGACGAAGATAATCCGCTACGCTGTTCTCGTGCGCTACTGCCTCGTGCAGATGACTGGGACCGACGGTAAAACGCGCCATCTGACGATCAGCGCATCGAGCCTATTTAACGCGGCAGACCAAGCGATTACAAGATTTTCGCGGTTCCGGTGGTTCTCGCCTGAAGCCGTTCTTATAGTCCGCTCTGATGAAGAAACGTGGACTGTAAGACAGAGAAGCGTTCGAGCGTGGCGGGCAAAACAGAGGTTTTCACGGCAGCGATAGACCAAGCAAATCTAGCTCACTTCACCTTCACCGATTCGCCCAGCCGACGAAACGTGGCCCGCTGCTTATCAGGCACAAAGGGAGAACAGGGCGAGAGAGTTGCGGGCAAGACGAATCATCCCGTAGGATTCTTGCGCTGTCGGGAAGATGTCTCGTTTCGGAGTTTGTAAACCCATGTATTGCCGACGTCGCTATCCTCCCCAAAAGATGTGAAGACGACACGCTCAAAACCGGTCTGGTTCCATTTGACCGCAGCCCAGGACCTGTTCATTATGAGATAACTTAGCGAACGCGTCATCAGCGGGTACTTCACTAGCAGGTATGGATGTTTATCTTCGATATCCCTAATTTCTAGATCTCCAGCATTTCCTTCCAGCGCTTGGTGATCTAATGTCTCTGCAAGTGTCTTTCTGAGACTTCGTTTCTGTTCTGGAGTGAGCGGTGTATTGTCACTGATTACAGCCACGTGTTTCTTCTCAGCGCGGCTGTGTGCTTCTGACCACGCCACGGCGGCTTCGTATCCCAGCCTTTCTTGGTCGCTCTTATCATCGAAGAACGCCATCGCAGCGGCGAATGCCATCAAAATCACAAGGACCGCTCCCCATGCATTCCTTCGCGTATGGTCGTCACCCTTCAAAGTTGTCCTCCGAAAACGTCTTTACCTGAAGAATAAACGATTGGCAGGCAAAGCGGAAATACCCCCTGGCGTAGAATCATTCTGAATATGGCAATTTCTTTTAAGCCCGGTACAGTTGTCACGCTGAAATCCGGGGGACCGGCCATGACTGTGGTAGGTGAAAAGACGGCGCTCGGAGTCGAGTTGGGCCGCGTTACGTGTGAGTGGTTTGAGAAGAATAAACCCATGCAGGCCGACTTCGCCGAAACGAGCTTAAAGGTGGTTCACGATGACGGCGGCACGTTTAATGTGATGGGCCGTTACGAACAGATGACGTCATGCGAAAACCGCAATCTAATCACACTGCCTTGAGGAACGCACTGGAATACGTCATCGCAACGGATCGAACACCGCAATACGAAATAGACGCCCCAAACGTCAGAGGAGATAGGCCGCGAATAGGCACACGCTGGCAGACACCAAAAGAATACGCGGAGGAACTTTTTCGGCAGCTTGGAGGCGAAATCGATTCCAGACCCCAGTGAGAACCAAGATGAATAAAAGATTTCTAACGACTGAACAAGCCGCGAATATGCTTGGCGTTCATCCAGATACGCTGTCCGCATGGCGCGGACGTGGCTATGGTCCTCCCATTACTCGACTGGGACGTAATGTACGCTATCGTAGGGAAAAACTGGAGGAATGGATTGAAGCGCAAACGACAGAAGCCACCACGCGGACTACGGAATCGCGCAGGGCAGTGGCATTACCGCTTCAAGGTAAACGGGCACGAGTACAGCGGATGCACTGACTTGGCGGCTATCGAACAAAACGTCAACGACGCGATGAGCTTTTTGTAACATCCGTACAGATCAGCGGCAACGATAGAACCTAGCTCACTTCCCCGTCACCGCTTCGCCATACTCTCGGCAGATAACCCTGGCCTATGCAACGATGTAACGCCTTTTCCCGTTCTGCGGCTCGGTCGCATGCACTGCTACGGCCAGATCGGAGACAGGCCAGAGCGCCGCCACGAACGGCAAGGCGACCGCGATAATGCGCAGGATCACGCATTGTTTATCGGCGGAGAATCGCGGAGTGTGAGACTAGCTCAGCACACTGGCGAACTGGCTAGAACTTTGTGCAAATTTTGTGCAAGAACCCCGTCATAGGTGGCAATTCGGGCAATCTGGTCACTTAGTAATTCAACAACTTACGCAGTTAGAAAGCCACTTATCGTCCGAATCCCCCCTCTCCGCCAGTTCTTCTCAATCCGTTGAACCCAAAAATTGCGCGGCATGATCAGACGAGCTCCTCGAAGGAGCGGATTGCTGGATGGCTCGGTCTGTCAGGGCTCGAGGGATTGCCGGGACGCACGCATAAGGCGGTCCTCATCCCCGTTTCAAGCGCCGCGTCCAGTTCGGCGGTGACATCGGAGACGAAGAGGACGTCGTTCGGCAAGAGCTTCAAATTCACGGCGATTTTGCGATAGCTGTCCGCTTGTCTTTTGTTGCCGACACGCGTATCAAAGTACGCATCAATTAAAGGTGTGAGATCGCCTTCCACAGTGTGACGGAAAAGCTGCTGTTGCGCGAGAACGCTTCCGGAAGAGTAAATGGCGTTCAGCATTCCTTGACGGCGCCAGCGCTTCAGAGCGGGAAATACGTCCGGGAAGATATCGCTCTGCAAGTCACCGCGTGCATAACCCCCCTCCCAGATGCGTCCTTGAATCGTCTTGAGCGGAGTCGACTTGCGATCGACATCGATCAGCCAAAGATAGTACTGGATCGTCTCTTCAACAGCATTGGGTGAGCATTTCTCTGCGGCACGGGCGCCGTCAGTACCGTCGCCAGCGTTCTCGGCCTGGAGTTGTCGAAGTGCGGCTTCAATTTCCCCGTCGTGAAGATGACTCAGAATGAAGTCGCGGCCGTGGCGTCGAGCGTACGGGAACAGCTTCTCGGTAACGAAGCTGATGGGCGTCGTGGTGCCCTCGATATCGAGCAGAATGGCGCGCGGTGCTATTTCAGAACCCGTCAAGTCTTCCAGAGACCTTTTCCGCCGGAAAATAATTCGGGCCGAAGCACACAGGCTCGTATTGCCTCTCGAGCCCGCTGTTCGTGTAGTAGGGCGTCCAGCCTGCTGGGTCCTGGAAAAATCGGATCGTTTTTATCTCGCGTTCGACGCATAGATCGAACCAGTGAAGAGTTCCGCGGGGCACTCGGATCATATCTCCTGCTTCCACTTCCAGTTTCGCGACAGAGTCACTATCAGGCAGATGAACATGATAAACTCCGCGACCGTGAACGATGAATCGCACTTCCTCTTCGTTGTGCCAGTGCTCCGTGCTGAACTTCGCGAGCATCGCATCTAACCCAGGTGTGGCGTCGTTGACGTTGACCACATCCACTTTCGTATAGCCGCCGTGCTGCTTCACGCGTTCGATGTGTTCCGCGTAAGTCTCGAGAATTACCTCGCTGCTCGAGTTCTTGTCGATTCCCGGCAAGAGCTCCCAGCAATCGTATTCAATTCCAGCCGGCGCAAGATGCTGCCGGACCTCTTCCATATTGCTCAATGTGCGGTTTTCGTCGACGATTGTCAGGACCGCCATGCGTTTCCCCTCTCCGGATTCAGATACAGGCGGCCGGCGACGTCAAACAGAAATTCGAGAATTTCAACGTGACGCCGGGCTTCCGAGATATCTCTACCCCAAGTGTACAGCCCATGACGGCGTAATAAGATGCCATGAATTTCCGGTTTCGCAACAAGCAAATCAGCTATTTCGCGCGCGAGCGCCGAATAGTCTTGCGTGTTCTCGAGAATTGGAAGCCACTCGCTATGTTCGTGTGTCGTGACTGCCGCCAGGCCTTTCAGCATTTCGTAACCGCTCAACTCAAACCCGCCATTCCGCGCGTGCGTTTCAGAAAGAATCGTCGCCCACACCGAGTGTGTGTGGAGAACCGCTCCAACGTTTCTGTTTTGGGCAATGGCGACATGCAGTGCAGTCTCGGCCGAGGGCTTACCGGCTCCGGTGAGAACCTTTCCGGAGTCATCCACAATCAGAAAATCTTTGGACTCCAGTTCACCCTTGTGCGATCCACTGGTGGTGATGGCCAGACACAGCGGGTCGCGGCTGAGAACCGCGCTGAAATTACCCGCTGTACCAAGCACCCAGCCGCGCGCATAGAATGAGCGGCCCGCGTTTGCCAGAGCCGTTGCCGCCGATGGGAAATCGCCGGAAGTTGTGTGCATTCCCGAATCCCCTCGCCGCCACTTAATTTGGATTTCAGCGTGCCGCGGAGCGGGATTGGGCGATTGCCTGACCGACTCGTGTAGCTTCGGGAACCTCGATGAGTTTCCCGCTGCCGACGTCATAGATGTAGCCGTAGATGGGAATTCTGGCGGGCACCAGCGGGTGTGCTCGGATCCGAGTAACATCGGCGACGACGCTTTGCTGCTGGTTTCGAATCGTGAGCCATTCGATATACTCCGCCGCGTGGGAGCCGCCTCCGCTGCCGGCATCCTTCCACTGGCCATTCTCAAACTTCGCTGTTTCGAGGCTTTGTGAAAGCAGGTCGCGCATGATCTCGTTGGTAAACACCAGCATGCCGCAATCCGTGTGATGAATGACAAACCACTCCTTGGTTCCAAGGAGCTTGTAGGAAATGACCAGAGAACGGATGGCGTCGTCGGTTGCCCGTCCACCGGCGTTCCGAATGACGTGAGCGTCACCTTCCGAGAGCCCCGCGAATTTGGCCGGATCGAGCCGGGCATCCATGCAGGTCAGGATTGCAAACTGACGGCCCGGAGGCATAGGGAGCTTCGATTTCGCTCCAAACGCTGCGGCATAAGACTCATTGGCGCGTAGCACTTCTTCAAGGATTCTTGACAAACGGTTCGCCTCCTGTCGATTGTTAACGCAAATTATTCGGGGTTGGTTGCGCTAAAATGCTGCCGCGCCAGCTTCGGCAACGGCGTGGTCCTGGTCGCCCGAACCGCCGCTCACGCCGATAGCGCCTTCCACTTGATTGCCGCGTTTCAGCGGGATACCGCCCGCAAATATCATCACGCGGCCGCGGTTCGAGGCGTGAATACCGAAAAATTGGTTGCCGGACTGGCTGTGCGTCGCCAGATCCTTTGTGGAAATATCAAATGCCCGGGAAGTCCAGGCTTTATTGATCGAGATATCGACGCTTCCGATCCAGGCATTATCCATGCGCACATGCGCTACGAGATTTCCTCCTTGATCCACCACGGCGATGTTCATCGGTTGGCCAATTTCTGCGGCCTTCTTCTCCGCTGCGGCGATGATGCGCCGGGCGTCTGCCAGTGTGACCATGCTGTTGCCTCCTTGAGCTTCCTTTTGTATTCTGGATTCTCGCGCGTGACGCGCAGTCATTAGATGCGAGTTTCGGCGCGGTGTGTCTATTTCACCATAGACCAGAGAGGGCTAAGCTAATTGCATGTCGGTGCGGGAGCGCAAAATCTACGACGCGCTGATTGTCGGTTCCGGGGCGAGCGGCGGCTGGGTGGCCAAGGAACTGAGCGAACAGGGCATGGATGTTTTGATGCTCGAGGCGGGCCCGCCCCGCATTCCGACACGCGATTTTACCGAGCATATCTGGCCATACCAGACAAAATTTCGCGGTTTCGGCGACCAGGCAGCGCTGCTTACGGATCAACCCGTCCAGCGCCTGTGCTATGCCTGCGACGAACATAGCCACCAGTTCTTCATCAACGATACGGAGCACCCCTATACTTTCCCTCTCGACAAGCCATTCATGTGGATACGTGGCCGGCAGGTCGGAGGCAAGACGTTTTGCTGGGCACGCGAGAGCTATCGCTACAGCGATTACGAATTCAAGGCAGCCAGCCGTGACGGCCATGAATTGGACTGGCCTTTTGATTACAAAGAGCTGGAGCCCTACTATGACAAGGTCGAGAGTTTTATCGGTGTAAGCGGCTCGCGCGAAGGGCTCCCGCAGATGCCCGATGGCAAGTTTCTTCCGCCGATGAATCTTTCCTGTGGGACCCTACTCGCCAAGGAGGTGATCGAGAAACGCTTCGGCTGGCGCCTGATGCCCGATCGCGTTGCGAACCTGACCGTACCGCATAACGGCCGGCCGGCTTGTCATTATTGCAATCAGTGCCAGCGCGGATGCTATACAGCGTCTTATTTCAACAGCCCGTCTGTTACGCTTCCGGCCGCGGCCCGCACCGGCCGCTTTACGTTGCTAAGTGACGCCATTGTCAGCGATGTCATCCTGAATTCCGACAGCAAAGCCACTGGTGTGCACTATGTAGGCCGAGAAACGAAAGTCCATGGCGAGGCTCACGCGAAGGTTGTGGTGCTCGCCGCTGCCGCTCTCGAATCCACTCGCATTCTGCTAAATTCCAGGTCCCCGCGCTTTCCCAACGGTATTGGAAATTCAAGCGGCGTACTTGGCCACTACCTGATGGATCACTTCACTGTGGAGGGTGCCGGAGGCGAACTCACATCGCTCAGGGGCTCACAACGCGAGCCGACAGGCAATCCCTGCGGGTATCTCATTGCGAAGTATGCGAACACTGACGGGCACAAGAACGGCAACTTTCTGCGCGGTTATCGCTATGACGGAGATGCCGGCCAGCAACTCTACGAGCAGGCCTTTTCGCTCCCCGGATTCGGACGCGCTTGGCGCGATACCATACGTCGCGACATTCCTTACTATTTTTCGTTCGAGGCGCAGGGCGAATGCCTTCCGCGCTATGACAACTACGTCGAACTCGACCCTGAGAAAAAAGACGCCTGGGGGATTCCGGTTCTGCACATTCATGCCGCCTATGGCGAAAATGAGCACGCCATGGCAAAGGCGATGCGGCAGGATATCGGCGACGTTCTGGATGCGATGAAGGTCAAGAACCCCTCCCCGCCGAATCAGGACCTCAGTGTATTTGGCAAAAACATTCACGAATGCGGGACGGCGCGCATGGGCAGTGATCCGCGAAAGAGCGTCCTCAACCGCTACAATCAAGTGCACGATGTGAAGAATATCTTTGTCACCGACGGCGCGGCCTTCGTCACACAGGGATGTTACGAACCGACACTCACGATCATGGCGATTTCGGCGCGCGCGGCGGATCACATGGTCGAGGCCAGCCGAAAGGGTGAGCTATGAACCGCCGCGACTGGATGATTGCTGCCATTGCAAGCGTCAGCTTACCCGGAACGGAGCCGGGTGAAGCAGCACTTCTCTTCACCGAGACGCCACACTTGCCGCCAGGCGTCTACTTGCCCTCTACCGATCACCTTGGGCACGCCCTCGCACAGGTAGAGCAACCGCCTAGCGGCCCTTTTCACCCGCAATCCTTCTCGCCGGCAGAATTCACGGTGATTCGTCGAATTGCGGAACTGATCCTGGGCGAAGAGCCGCACACAGCCGTAAGCGAGGACGCCGCCAGGTGGATCGATCTTCGCGTCTCGCACTCGGGCGCAGTCCGCGACGCCGCGCTTCGTCTGGACCCGCTGCACCACGCTGTAGCAGTCGGGTACTATGGGCAGGCTTCGGTGCAACAGCTTGAGTCATACGAGCCCAAACGGATCTGCAGCGAGGGACTTGCATGGTTAGCACAGAAAGGCGATTTTGTTTCTGCCACTACCGACCAGCAAATCGCAATCTTGGATTCGATCAGCGATGCAAGGACGAACAAACAAGAGGAAAATGCCGGAACTCGCTTTTTCACCTTTATGAAGTCAGAGGTGATCAGGGGATTCTATACATCCCGAACCGGCTTGAAGGAGCTGGACTTTAAAGGCAACGGTTTCTACGCCTCGTCGCCCGGCTGCAAGCAAGCGCCAAAATAGAGGTATGAGCGCATCATCTATCTCCGAGCCTCTGGTATTGGGCAAACCGGGTCTGTACATCGGGGGTGAATGGATTGAAACCTCTGCCTCCGATGAGGTCAGGCTGCCGTATGACGGATCTGTCGTCGGTTTTGTCGCGCGTGCGGAAGATCCTCATGTCGATCGCGCGGTAACCGTTGCTTCCGAAGGTGCTCGCGCGATGGCCGCACTGGCCAATCATGAACGTGCTGAGCTTCTCCTACGTATCGCGAACGAACTTAGAGGAGAGGAAGCACAGCTTGCGCAGCTTATCTCGGCGGAGAGCGGTAAGCCCCTCAAAGAAGCGCGGGTTGAAGCCAGCCGGAGCGTCAACACGCTAGTTGCCGCCGCGCATGAGGCTCGTCAACTGCACGGCGAAGTCGTGCCGATGGATTTTGGTCCGGGCGGCGAGCGCCGTTTGGCCATGACAGTTCGAGAACCCCTGGGGGTGATCGGCGCTATCACTCCGTTCAATTTTCCCCTTAATTTGACTCTGCATAAGCTCGCTCCGGCGCTTGCGGCCGGAAATGCAGTAGTGCACAAGCCAGCCGAACGGACTCCGCTTAGCGCACTGCGGCTCGCCGAGATTGTCACTCGGGCCGGCGCCCCGAACGGCGCTTATAACGTGATTACGGGTGATGGCCCGGCGCTTGCCGATCGCATGCTGCGGCACCCAGGTATTGCGATGATTACGTTTACCGGGAGTATGCGGGTTGGAGTCAGCATTCGGGGTAAAGCCGGACTGAAGCGCGTCACGCTCGAATTAGGGAACAACTCCGCCGTCATCATCGAACCGGATGCAGATCTTTCCACAGCGATTGCCCGTTCCGTACAAGGCGCATTCAGCCACAGCGGGCAGGTCTGCATCTCGCTGCAACGAGCCTTCGTGCACGAGTCGGTCTTCGACGCATACCTCGACGGAGTTTTGGCAGCCACGAAAAGGCTTCGCATCGGACATCCGTATGAAGCCTCAACGGACATCTCGTCCCTGATCGATGAGCCGGCCGCCCTTCGTGTCGAGTCGTGGATTCAGGAGGCTGTCAATTCAGGCGCCCGCCTGCTGTGCGGCGGGACGAGGCGGTTCGCCACGCTCGAGCCGGCGATACTTACCGATGTTCCCATGTCCGCTCGCATCTCCTGTGAAGAAGTATTCGGGCCGGTTCTCGCAGTCTACCGGTACCGCGAGTTAGAGGACGCCATCGCCCATAGCAACGACACTCCGTACGGTCTGCAGGCGGGCATTTTCACGAACAATCTTCCTCGCGCTTTTTCGGTGGCGCGCAAACTGCGTTTTGGCGGGGTCCTGATCAACGATGTTCCCGCTTTCCGCATGGATCACATGCCCTACGGCGGAATGAAGCATAGCGGGCTCGGCCGCGAGGGCCCGCGCTACGCCATCGAAGAGATGACGGATTTGAAACTGATCTGTTGGAAAACGGAATAGCCGGCGATCATCTCTGAACCGGCTTTCCCTCGGCATCCAGGTATACGACTTCCCCGGCGTTTACACTACGAACCCCGGCTTCGATTTTCGATAAATCGCCCACCAGAAGCAGGGTGCTGCTGGCCGGAGAGGCGTACTTCTCGGCTGCGGCATTTACGCGATCCAACGTGGTCTTGGAGAGTTCGTTCGGCTCGCGCTGCAGCTCGGAAAAAGGAAGGTTCAAGGACCAGAGGTCTACGATCTGCTGCGAAACGCGGTTCATCGATTCGAACTGCTGCGCATAGCCGCGCACGCGATTGCTCTTGGCGTTCGTGAGTTCGCTCTCAGTAACCGGCTTTTCGCCGGCGATGTATTTCAGTTCCTTCTGAAACTCGACGAGCGATTCCTTTGTCTTGTCCGTCTGCACGCCGCCGCCTGCAACCCAAACTCCATACCTGGAGAAGTAGTCGGGAAAAGAGAAGACGCCATAGGAGTAGCCTTTCTGCTCACGCAGGTTCATACCGAGTCGCGCGCCCGCGGAGCCGCCCCACACCACATCCGCCAGGCTGAAGGCATAATAGTCCGGTGCATCGCGGCGCGGTGCAGGAAGAATTTCTTCAATGTAGGTCTGCGCGGCGTCGGGCCGGTTTACGAGGTATAGCTTGCCCGGACCGGGCGGCTGTGGTTCTCCAATCTGAGGGGCCGGCGCGCTGCCGCCCTCCCATGATCCGAAATTCGTCTTTGCCAGTTCGACCGCCTTCTCGAGTGAGACATCGCCGACCAGAACCAGCGCCGAGCTGCCCGGCTTCCAATATTTCGCATGGAAACTTCTCACTTGATCCGCGGTCAGTTTGCTAACAGTCGACGGAAACCCGCGAACCGGATGACCGTAGGCATGTCCGCGCCCGAAGGCCAGCATCGTACTAAGCCGCGTTGCTATCATACGCGGATTGTTCTCCGCTTGCGAGAGCAAATCCAGTGTCTGCTTCTTTTGCCGGTCCACCTCCTCGGTTGGGAAGCTGGCATTGCAAACGACATCGGAGACTATGGCAAGGGCTCGAGGTAGATTACTTTGGAGTACTTCGAGATTGAGGACGGAGTATTCGCGGCTGGAGTTCGCCTGGGCGGAGGTTCCGAGGTCGGCCAGCGCATCATCGATCTCCAGAGCCTTTCTGGTTTTCGTGGCGCGGGTCAAACTCTCTGCGGTTAAGCTGGCAAGGCCCTCCTGATCCGGCGGATCGTAAACGCTTCCGGCACGGGTCGCGAGCGTCACCGACACCTTCGGCAGGTCCTTACGCTCTACTGCGAAAACGCTCATGCCGTTGTCCAGCTTCGCAGTCTGTACGTGGGGCGCTTGAAACGGCCGGTCGGCGCCCAACTCCGGTTGCTTTGAACGATCGACCTGAGCGCTGGTTTCGAGCTTCGATTCCTCCGGGTGGAAACGAATGAGGACGCGGTCGGGGGTGTTGAGCCATGCCGCGGCGGCTTCTCTCACTGATCCGACAGTAGCGGCACGGTGGCGCATAACATCCGTGGCAAACTTGTTGGGATCGCCAAGGAACGTGTTGTATTGATTCAGAAGGTCGGCCTGTCCGCCGAATCCGCCAATTCGTTCCAGACCAGTCAAGTACTGCAGTTCCCACTTTGCCTTTGCGCGATTCAATTCGGCTAGCGTGGGGCCGTCTTTGGCAAGCCGCGCAATCTCTTCTGTTACGACTTGTTCCACCTGTCCGAGCGGAGCGCCTGGCCTGGCCGTTGCCTGTACTACGAACATCCCAGCGATCTCAGAGGGGGCCTGAAATGAAATGACGTCCGAACAAAGCTGCTTGTCATAAACCAGCGAGCGCTGCAGGCGCGATGAGAGACCATCGGTGAGAATCAGGGCCGTGAGATCCAAATCCGCATCACCCGCATCGAAAAAGGCCGGCGATGGCCAGGCGAAATACGTACGTTCCTGCGGCACATGATCGTTCACCTCAATGATCTTTGGGCTGTCGAGACGCTCGACCCAGTGCTTAGGGCGGTCCAACGGAGGTCCCGGTGAAATCGGACCGTAATACTTTGCGATCAGCCGTTTCGCCTCGGCCGGATCGAAGTCGCCCGTGATCGCCAGCGATAGGTTATTCGGAGTGTAGTACTGGTGAAAAAAGTCCTTGACGTCGTCCACACTGGCGGCCACCAGGTCCTCATGACTGCCAATAACAGAGTGCGAATAGGGATGGCCCGCATCGAATATATTCGAGTACAGAAGCATGAACGCACGACCGTACGGCTGATTTTCGAGCCCTTGGCGCCGCTCATTCCGCACAATGGCGCGCTCGTTATCGAGCTTCTCCTTGGTCAGCACGTCAGTCAACGTGGCCAGCCGGTCCGATTCCAGCCAGAGGACATATTCGAGATTCGCCGAAGGGACGGTTTCGAAGTAGTTCGTGCGATCCTGACTCGTTGTTCCGTTCACACCGCCCTCAAAGAGATTTGCGCCGGCCTTTTCGATGAAGCCGAAGTATTTGCCGTCTGCGTCTTTTGATCCTTCGAACATCATGTGTTCGAAGAGATGGGCAAAGCCCGTGCGCCCGACGCGCTCGTTCTTCGAGCCGACGTGGTACCACGAATTCACGTGTACCATCGGGAGTTTGCGGTCGACATGTAAAATCACTTGCAGGCCGTTCGGAAGCGTATACTTCTCGAAAGCGATCTGCGGCACCCCGGATTGGTCTGCGCTCTGGGCGGCCTGGGTGTACGGGATGGGCACAACGGCCGCGATAAAAGCTACCAAAGAAAGGCGCACGGCCAGCCGGCCGGCTCGCTTTAACTGCTGCATAATTAGTTCGCGCTAAGTAGGGCAATTATAGCCCGGGTCAATCCGCGGCAGGCAGCGCTCGACCGCTGAAGAAGGCGTCCTGCTGGTGAAAGATCGACGGTGGGTGGGTAAAAAGGACGGAGATCGTATCGAACCGCACCTGATTCCATTCGAGGGCGGCCCGGTTCACATAAGCCCGTGCCGCGCGCACGATGTGCTTCTGCTTTTCCTGATCGATGGCCCGATCCGGGCTGCCAAATTCGGCGGAGGTGCGGGATTTCACTTCGACAAAAACGACTAAGTCACCCTGTCTGGCGACGATATCGATTTCGGAATCGGCGCCGGGCTTATAGTTGCGCGCGACTACGGTAAAACCTTTCCTTTGGAGATAGCGATGAGCCAGGTCTTCGCCGCGGCGGCCGAGCGCGGCATCTTCCGTCATGGTTCTGCGCTGCCGCTGTTGCCTGGCGGCGTCGCTCAACTTCCAGAGGAGCTGTCCGGGTCGAAGAGACCATCCGGAAAGCCGTTGGCTGCCCCCGTGTGAATTGCTTCCACTTGCCATTCGATCACTTTGCCTCGCACGAGATAGCACAGGTAGAATTCCCAAAAGCGGCGAAACCAGCGCCAGCGATTCACCAGGAACTCAAAACCGAGATATCTCCAGAAAGCAAGTAATTGGACGTGGGTCGAAATCTCACGAAAACGAGCGCGGGAATAGTATCCGTAACCGCCGTCATCGTCGCCAAAATAGCGAAGTGAAAAGCTGTTCAGATGCCAGCGATGAGTGGGATCGCAAAAGGAGCTGAAGTCCGTGTAGTGCGGTGTCACGATCACAGCACGGCCGCCGGGGGCAAGCAGCCGGTGAAATTCCTCCATCGTCCTGATCACGTCAGAGACGTGCTCGATAACATGAATGGCCCGAACCTCGCGAAACGCGCCATCGCGGAACGGGAACGGATAGGCATCGAGGTCGGCGATGACATCTGCGCGGGTATTCGGATTGCGATCCAGGCCGATTGCGCCGGGATACTTATTTATGCCGCAGCCGACATCTAATACAGGAAGAAGGTGGCGCAGGCGGTCGGTATCTGCCGTCTGGGACTCATCCACGGCTCCAGCCGTATCAGTAGCTATTCCAGAGCCTGCAGGCACTGCTCCAGTGTATCGAGGGCAAAGTCCGCCTGGTCGCGATTGATCACAAGAGGTGGACACAACCGTATGCTGTTCGCGCCGGCGCCCAAAACCAGTAGCCCGCGCTCGAATGCCATACGCTCCAGTTCGTTACGGAGCGCAGGCGCCCTCTCTTTGGTTTGCTGATCTTCGACGAGTTCCAACCCGATCATGAGTCCGAGTCCCCGGACATCGCCTACGTGCCGGAAGCGCGCCGGCCAGGTACACATGCGCTCCATAATGTACGTACCCATTTCGGCGGCATCGCGGATCAGGCTTTCTTCCAAGAGTTCAATTGTCGTGAGTGAGGCCGCGATGGATACTGGGTTGCCTCCGAAAGTGGAGGCGTGCGCACCCGGTGGCCAGTTCATGACGTCCGCGCGGGCGACTGTCGCCGCAAGTGGCATGCCGCTCGCAATGCCCTTTGCCAGCGCCACAACATCGGGAGCAACTCCAAAGTGCTCCGAGGCGAACATGCGCCCGGTGCGGCCCATGCCGGATTGCACCTCGTCGTGAATCAGCAGGATGCCGTATTTGTCAGCGATCCGACGAAGCTCCTCGTGAAACTTCTTCGGCGGAACGAGATAGCCGCCTTCGCCCTGTACTGGCTCGACCACAATTGCCGCTACTTCATCGGCAGGAAGGATCGTTTTGAACAGTGAATCCTCGAGAACCTTCACGCACTCCACATTGCAGGTCGAGGGCTCTTTGCCGTAGGGGCAGCGATAGCAGTAGGCGTACGGAATGTGCTGCACTGGCAGGGGCGGATGGAACCCGCGACGCTGGATAACTTTGCTGCCGGTGAGCGAGAGCGCTCCCATCGTACGACCGTGAAAGGCGCCAAGAAATGCGATGAACTTGTCGCGGCCAGTGTGATACCGCGCGAGCTTAATGGCTGCTTCGACCGCCTCCGCGCCCGAGTTGCCGAAGTAGACACGGTGTGGTGTGTTGCCGGGCGCCAGGGCTGCGAGCTTTTCGGCCAGGCGGACCATGTTTTCGTAATAGAAATCAGTCCCTGACATGTGCAGAAACTTAGCGGCCTGCTGTTGGATCGAGCGGATCACTCGTGGGTGCGAATGGCCGGTCGCCACGACAGCAATACCGGCCGCGAAATCCAAAAAATGGTTGCCGTCGACGTCCTCCACAACTGCGCCCTCGCCGCGCTTCATGACCAGCGGATAAGCGCGCGTGTAGGAGGTGGACACGACAGCTCGATCGCGTTCAATAATCTCCTTTGCTTTCGGGCCAGGCAGAGGAGTCAAAAGCTTCGGGAGAAAAGGATTCGCGGCGGTTTGCGTCGGCATTGGCTATACCTCAAAATTTCTTTCAGACAGGAACGGACAGGGAAAGGCCGCACGTAACGCGCAGCTAGTCTGAGCCGAAAAGTGAGGGACGCAGCCTGGCGGGAATCGCCATACTTCTACTCTAATGCAGAAGTAGGATGTGAGGGAAGAAGCTCTCGGCTGCGCTCAGCTCCCGAGAAATGCAGAACCGAAAGCGAGCACGTCATGCGGCCATAAGTCGAAGAAAGAACGATCGCCTATATGAATCGCGAGCAGTGACTCGAGAACGCTAGGCCTCTTTTCCAGGCTCGCCAAAACACGCTTCTGCAGTCCTCCATGCTTTGCAATCGCCAGCATGAGAGCAGCCATGGCGCGTGGGCGGCTACTCAGGTTCTTGTGCTCTGCTTGATAGTCTTTTAAACGTCCTCTCTTAACCGCTTCGGCCAGTGCCGTCGCCTGCTTGAAGGAGAGAGAGATGCCCTCGCCGGTAATCGCATCGACAGATCCGGAGGCATCTCCAATCAGGGCCAAGCAGCCGCAATAGACGTCTCGCAACTCTCGTGTGACGGTCAGTGCGCCCATCTCCCGGGATACAGGCGGGGCCGAGCGAATCCGCCGTTCCAATTCGGGAAACCCTGCGAGCCCATCGTTCACCCGCAGCCTGGGATCGCGCGAGATCACAGAGACGCAGACTTCTTCCATTGAGACGGGCGTAACGTACACCTGGCATCTTGCACCCCAATACAACTCCATGTACGAGGACCAGGGCGCGACGCGATAGTGCCGCCGAAACCCGTATCTCCGGCGTTCGATGCGGTGCCGGTCCAATCCCGCCTGATGCCGGAGTTGCGAATTCTGTCCGTCGGCGCCGATTACCCAGCGCGCCCTCAAGGAGCACCCGTCAACTACAACCCGATGGCCGCATACTTCAACATTTCTGACGCCCCATCGCAGCGCGGCTCCCGCCCGTTGTGCAGCGCTGATCAGCACGCTGTGCAGAGAAGTTCGCCGGACCGCAATGCCGGGGCCCTTCGGGAAGTCGGCTGCAACGGAGGAGCGGCCATCGAGGAAACGAATTCCCCGGAAACAGAATCCCGTGCCCGCAGGCAGCGCGACACCGAGCTCCTTTAGGGCGCGAATACCGTCGGGCAGCAAGCCCTCGCCGCACGCCTTATCGACGGGCGGCACCGCGCGATCCAAGACGGTCACCTGCAAGCCTTGTTGCTGTAGGGCGACGGCGGCTGCCATGCCCGCTGGTCCTCCGCCCACGATGCATGCATCACAGGTAGAATCGTTCATGTCGGGGTATGTCTAGCTTTAGTTCGCATTGCCAGTTTAGCGCTGGATTGTCTCCCGGCATGATAGCTATGTTGAGTCCGTAAACACACCTGCGATGGTCATTTCAATCAGAGCACGGTTAACGCTTTACTTCACGGTACTGTTCGGGGTAATTGTGGTCGGTCTCGCAGTGGCAAGCTATCTGCTTATCAGCAGGGACCTCTATTCGAAACTCGATTCGGCTTTGCGGATCGCGGTCAATACGACTGCGTCGTTAGGGGAGCATGAGATGAACGAAAGCTCCAGTAAGGCGGCAGGCGAGGCTGAGTTGCAATCGATTCTATTGGAAAGACACAATACGCCGCTTCCTGATACGCAGATCCTGGTGCGTGAAGGCCACCGTCAGGTTGCGTATAAGCCTGACGAACTTCCGACTACACCTGACCTGCCGAAGATGCCGTCTGCCCGATTGAACAGGCAATTGAATCTGGAGGGCCTCCGGATTGCGCACCGGGTGCTGGATGTTCCGAAGTTCGGCGTCCGTTATCAAGTCTATTCCGCAAAGCCTCTTGCGCCGCTACTGGCCGAGATCGCGATGGGTCGGATCGCGCTGCTTGTCCTGGTTCCGCTAGGCCTCGGATTAGCCGCTCTCGCCGGCTATGTTCTCGCACGAAAGTCTCTCTCGCCGCTCCGCACGCTGGCGCAAACCATCAAGGCCACCAGTTCATCGGACCTAACCGCGCGGGTGAAGTTAGGAAACGCTCAGGATGAAATCGGACACCTTGCGGCGCAATTCAATCGCTTGCTCGACCGTCTGGAGAGTGCATTCGCAAGCCAGAAGCGTTTCATGGCCGATGCTTCGCACGAATTGCGGACACCTGTCAGTGTGGCACTCAGCGCCGCCCAGGTGACGGCCCGGGATCCGGATCGCACAGTTCGGGACTGCGATGAGGCTCTGGAAGTCATTGAACACCAGATGCTGCGGCTGAGACGGATCGTCGAGGATCTCCTATTTCTATCGCAAACGGATGTATCGTCACCGCGGGTGGAGCGCTCGGAGGTCTTTCTGGACGACGCCGTCTCTGAAGCCGGCCGCTCAGCCAGCGCGCTCGCGCGCGCCAAGCGGCAGCACCTACTTCTCGGTATGCTTCCCGAGGCGAGATGCCTGGGCGATCAGGACCTGTTGACCCGAGCCATTCTGATTCTGCTTGACAATGCGATCAAATTCACTCCGCCTGGCGGCGATATCGCCGTGTGCCTCGAACGAAGCGCCGATCAGTGGCTCTGCTCCGTAGCCGACTCGGGGCCGGGAATTCCGGAGGCGGCCCAGACTCATATCTTCGAACGTTTTTTCCGCGTCAACAGCGCCGCTGGGGAAAACAATTCCGGGTCGGGCCTCGGTTTAGCTATTGCGAAATCGATCATCGAGGGCCACGGCGGCAAGCTACGCCTGGTTGCCTCGCGGCCGGGTTCCACGGTGTTCGAAATTGCTATTCCGGCGCTCGATATGCCGGTTAAGCCTCCCCAGCCTCAGGCGAAGTCTTTCGCCGTAAGGATGTAACCCTCGCCACGCCGCGCGTGAATCAGGCGCCTCTGTCCCTCGATGTCGATCTTTTTTCGTATGCGCTTGATGTACTCTTCGATCAGATTCGAGAATGGGTCGTACGACTCGTTCCACACGCGCTCCGAAATGATTTCGCGTCCGAGGAGCGTGTCGGCATCGCGCGCAAGGCACTCGAGCAGTGCATACTCCCTCGCGGTCAACCGTACGAATTGGCCGCTTCTCGTCACGGTTCTGGATCTGGTATCGATCTCCAGCGTGTCAACCGTTATTACGGGATTGGGAATCAGAGGCTTGCGGCGCAGCAACGCCCGCACGCGCGCCAGAAATTCGCCGATCTCGAAAGGCTTTACCAGATAGTCGTCCGCTCCCAGATCGAGTCCTTTGATCCGATCGCCGGTCGATCCGCTCGCGGTGAGCATCAGAATCGGAGCCTGCAAACCCGAATCACGCATTTCGCGGCAGACGGTCCAGCCGTCTTTTAACGGCAGCCGAACATCCAGAATGACCAGGTCGTACAGGTGCGACAGGGCCTTCTCCATCGCGGATTGCCCGTCGGCGGCAATATCCACTGCATACGCCTCCTGGCGCAGCCCTTTCGCGATCATCCGCGCGGCGTCTTCTTCGTCCTCTACAAGAAGCAGTCTCAATGATTGCTTAGCTGGAATTCCGGCGGCAGGGAAGCCACGGAAGCCCTCCAACCACAGTTTCGGCTCGCGCCGGTAAAAGCACGATAAAAATTGGCTAACAACCTGTATCTTAGGATACGTTCAATTTCTCAAATTGAGCCAGCCGCCACGGCGCAAAGCTTTTCATCGGTGCGCCAGGGAGAACCAATGGTGAAGCGCAGCACGGACCCAGCCTGTACGAACAGGTCGCATTCCTTGATACAAGAAGGAGTCCAGCCGTACGATTCACATGCTGACCGTACGGCTCTCGAACTCGTTCAAAGCGTGTTATCCACCGCGCGTGGAATTGCGGATCCTTACCTCGCAGATCGCAATTCTAGGCAGACGAGCGCCTGATCATGTGATAAATCAACAAGACGACTATCGCTCCGACGACCGCAACGATCAGGCTATAAATATTCAACCCCGTTACTCCCGAACCGCCAAACAGCCTGAAAAGATATCCGCCGACAATCGCTCCGATGATGCCAAGGATGATGTCGAGGAACATACCTTCTCCCTTTTTGTTGACAATTTTGCTGCCGATGAAACCGGCAACCAAGCCGAGAATAATCCATGCGAGCCAGGACATCTGTTCTTCTCTCCTTTCGTCCGCTAGACGACCCAGACTACCTGCAATCTACTAGGCGCTGTGGCTGTGAGTATATACCCATTCGCCGTCCCCAGGATTAACTTTTAGCTGCTGCCGTAGCCCGGCCCTCCTGGGCGGTCATGTCGTCTATCGTGGCGATCGCAGCATTCTTCTTCACGGAAGCAATACCCTTTTCCATTGCGCTGCGCGACGCGTACATTTCACTCTTTCCGATGATTTCCTTGTTGGCTGCTTGCAGAACAAAATACGGTTTTCCATCGGAATCTGTTTTTCGTTCGTAGCGGCCATCAAGAGGAGAGTTCTGCTGAACCGAGGCGATGCCGGTCTCGGCGCTGGCTTTGCTCTCATACATCTGACTGGTCAAGATGATCTCGTTATTTCCCGCCTTGAGATTGAACATGAATTTCCCGCTGCGGGATTTCTTCAATTCAAATTTTGCACTCATTTTTCACCCTTGCGCCAAAAATCGGCTTCTCTTTTGGCGCTTCTAAAAGAGGCAACGATTCATTATTTTCTCTAGGTGGCCTGTGCCGGTTCCCCCTCGGCTGAATCGTTGAGCCATCGCCAAAACGCCCGCAGACCAGAGGGAAGACGAATGTCGCTAACCTTTTGTAGCCCGAGCTGGTCTCGCAGGATCTCCTCGGAACCGCCGTATCCAGGCAACATCCGAAAAAGGACGCGATGCTTCTCATTTTCTTTGCCTGGCACAATGAGACTCGGTTGCAGCAAGCCTCGCCCGATTTCGTACGGCTTGTCTTCGGCGAGCGTCACCCTCCGGGACGGTCCGAAGCCAATGCGCCGATAGCAAAACTCGAGCCGGCGTTCGGGCGATAAAACCAGCCTGCCGAATGTCCGCTTGCGTACTCGCAAGCCTCGTCCGACCGAAAAGCATCTTATCCCCCGCTCGGCATCGGGTACTCGTTTCAATCCAAGAATCATCGTGCGGAGGAGGTCCCAGGCGAAGACGCTCCCAAAGATCGCGAGGCGAAAAGCCCACCCTGCGCAAAACGCGCAAATCACAATCACGAGTAGTGAAAGCGCAAGTCCGGCGCTACGGCTGATGAGCGACGTACCGACCAACGCCGCAAAAACAGCAATTCTGAATCCCTTGAGGAGGACATCGAGGAACGGGAAGGGACTCAGCAGCAGGAGGACGTCGATGGAGTGCCCCATCAGCCAGACCACCACGAGGGCAGCGCTTCCGGCAAGAAGCGTGAGCACTGTCAAAGTGGCATGTCCGGCTGTGTCGATGAATCCCGGAGGCGCCGCGGCCGCGTAGACGACCGGATCAAATGCCGGCAAGATTTCGGAGAACAACCGCCTGAACGAGCTGACTCCAGCGATGGTTTCGATCTGATGAAACAGTACCGGAAAACCGATAATTACGAGCGATGCCTTGTTGAGCAAAAGCACCTCGATAGCGTCGAGACGTTTTTTTATCAGGGGCGCGAAGCCTCCCACGGTGTCCTTAATGAAAATGAGAAGTAACAGGAAGCCGACGGGAATCCAGAACACGGGAAAGTTGTAAAAGGGCAGATACGCACGTTGCGCAGGGGGCGTTCGGAAGTAGTCCCAAGCGCCGAGCAGACAAACTCCGAGCAGGGGCGAGACTGCCACGCTCGTTACGGTACTGACAGCAGTCGAGACTTGCTGCGCACGGTTGAGAGCCGTATTGGCTTGTTGATCTTTCACATTTGTCTGGCCAAGCGATGGCGCAGGCAGCGACAAAAGCAAGAGAAGGGCCAGAACACAGCGCCCGCAGCGGTATGGATACATGGGCCGCCACCTCATGCAGATTGTATAGAAAGACGGGCAGGTCTGGGGCGGTTAATTACACGTCCCGAAGAGTCGGGAGGCGACGGACTGGGGAGTCCGCGCCACTTCAGTTCGACGGACGGGATTCCTTCTCCGGCTCCACCCGGATCAGGACGCCGCCGTGTGGCGCTACATCGGCGCTATACTCATTTGGCACCGAACCCAGATTCGTGTGCGTCCAGAGATCACGAACCTTTCCCGTCCCGCTAAGACCTACGTCGCTCCACCGCGAGGTCACTTTCGCGCTCGCCTCGCCTCGGTTGAAGAGACCGACTGCATACGAGCCATCTTGCAGCGGACGAGACCAGATTTCCGTATCGCCATTCTTCGCCACGCGCCGTGCCTGTTTGCCGAGCGGATCCTGATCCACTGCAATCACCTCTTTGTTCGTGAGAATTTCCATGACGTCAGTAGACACGGAACGAAGATCATTGCCCGCGAGGAGGGGCGCGGCCAGAAGGCTCCAAAGGCTCATGTGGGTTCGATACTCGGTGGTTGTCATCCCTCCGTTGCCGACTTCCAGCATGTCGGGGTCGTTCCAGTGGCCAGGGCCGGTAGAATCGACGAGGTTTAACTGCAGATCGAAGCCAATGTGCAACATGGAATTCCAGGTGTCGCGAATATCTCCCGTCGTCCGCCACAGATTGCCGTCTACACTGCGGCCCCAGTCTTGCACGTTCAACACCCCGTACTGGCAGAGGCTGTAAACGATCGACCTTCCTGTAGCGGCGAGAGCTGCCCCCATTTTGGCGTAAACAGCAGGCATCGAATGGTAGTCGTACACCTGGCTGGCGCTGCACCAGTCGTATTTGAGATAGTCGATACCCCACGCCGCGTAGGTCCTGGCATCCTGCTTCTCATGCTGAAAACTGCCCTCATATCCGGCGCATGTCTTGGGACCAGGCGATGAGTAAATCCCGAGTTTGAGTCCCTTGCTGTGAACGTAGTCGGCGAGGGCTTTCATATTGGGGAATTTGCCGTTGGTTTGGATGTTACCCTGCGCGTCACGCGCCCCCTCCCAGGTGTCGTCGATATTGATGTATACGTATCCGGCATCCTTCATGCCGTTCTTGACCATGGCATCGGCGGTCTCTCGAATCAGTTGATCGGTCACCTTGTTCGCAAACTTGTTCCAGCTATTCCATCCCATAGGCGGCGTCTTCGCCAGGCCGTTATAGGGTACGGGCTCGGCTGTAGGCAAGGAAATCTTGGGCGGTGGGGCAGGCATCGGACCTGGGGACTCTGCCGAGACTCGCTTCAACTCGATATGACGCGCGGGACGGTCGCTCGGATGAGGAGGCTCGAGAGTCAGAGTCTCTCCAGTGACTTTGCCGGTAAACTCCAGCTTCTGCTCTTCACCGAATCGATCGCGCAGAATAATGAACGAAACGCTGTCGCCATTGATCTTGCCGTTGTGAATGGCCTCGTTTCCCTGATTTGAAAACATGTAGCCGGTCAGGAGATCGCCTTCGGCCTTCAAATAAAGTGACGTCTCTCTGGTAGCGCCATCGGCCTCGAATTTTGCCATCCAGTGCCCGGTCAGGTCCGCGGCGTATACGATCGGTGCGCAGACTGCGCAAAGCAAGGCAACAAGTGAACGCTTCATATTCCGGAAAACTTTGATTTTATTCCTGCCGGGGATTTTATTCCTGACTGGCTTCACGGTAACGCGCTTCAATCGGAGACGCCGCCGATTGCCGTATTACAAGGTTGGTGCCAACCCGAAATTCTCGTCCTGCCTGATTCGGGTCGGACATCATAGCCCACAACGCCTGAAATGCAACCTTACCGATCTCGGTTCGAGGCACAGAAACGGTGGTCAACGCCGGCTGCGTGTACTCGGCAAAAACAATGTCGTCGAAGCCCACGACGGATAAATCGTCCGGTACGCGGAGCCCACCATCATAGGCGCGATGCAGAATCCCAATAGCCGTTAGATCGTTGCCGGCCAGGATGGCAGTAGGCATGCTGCCGCTCAGAAGCTTGGAACAGGCGAAATATCCACCCGTCACAGTAAAATCCGCATCGATAGCTTGCGCTGCCTCGAGCCCGAGACGAGCCGTCATATCCAGAAACGCGCGCTTGCGGCGCTGGGCGGATTTGAGAGCCATCGGCCCGCCGATATAGGCAATGCGCCGGTGTCCGAGCTGGGTGAGATATTCAAGCGCTTTTACAATTCCGTCTTCATACTCCAGCATGATGTTACTGATGCTCTCGCTGACTTTGCCGAGATCCAGATAGACGGCCGCGATGCGGCGCTCGGCGAGCATGTCTATCACGGATGGATCGATCTGCGAGGTCAGAATCGCGACACCGGGCACCTGGAGGCCCATCAAGCGCCGGACTGAGTTCAGCGTTCGCTGCGGATCGTAATTGGTGTTCAGAACCAGCGCATCCATGTCGTGAGCCAAGGCCTGATCCTGAAAGGCCGCGGTGATGTCGGGGAAGAACGGGTTGCGCACATCGGAGACAAGCAGTCCCAGGAGCGTGCTCCGGCCGCGCGCCAGATTGCGGGCCGACTGGTTCTGCGCGTATCCAAGCTCCCGGATCGCATAAAGCACACGATCGCGGGTGTGCTGGCGAGTGGGTCTGGTCCCGTTCAGTACGTGCGAAACGGTTGCTATGGAGACTCCGGCTCGTGCCGCTACATCTTTGATGCTCGCACCCACGACTACGCTCCTTCCGGAAAGAAATGCGGCATACGCACAGACTGCCGTAACCGTGAAACAGTTTAAACGTTTACGTGATGGAGTTTCAAGAAAAAATAAGCGAATTGTCCAACATGGAGAACGAAATTTATATGGAAAGGGCTGGACGGCGGTTTGAGAGTCTCGTTCCTGAACGCGACTTACCTGCGAAGTCCGTCGATGAATTTGTGCAACCGGTCGAGACCGCGTTCTAACTCAGCCATCGACGTGGCATACGAGATCCGCACGTGATCAGTGGTGCCGAATGCTTCACCCGGTACGACGGCGACGTGCACTTTGGCGAGCAATTCGCTCGCGAAATCGAGCGAATTTTTAACTTGTCCACTACCGAAGGCGATGCTGATATTCGGGTAGGCGTAGAATGCGCCTTTTGGCGTGATAATCGAAACTCCCGGAATCCGCCGTAAACGCTTGACGACGAAATCACGCCTGCGCCGGTACTCAGCCAGCATGCCCGGAACTGAATCCTGCGGTCCTCGCATGGCTTCTACCGCGGCCTTCTGGGCAATGGAGGTCGGGTTCGATGTACTATGACTTTGCAGCTTTATCATCGCGTTGATAATGGGCGCGGGTGCCAGCGCGAAACCAATTCGCCAGCCGGTCATCGCATACGTTTTGGAGAGCGAGCCCGCCACCACAACCGTCTCCTTGGCGCTAGGTATTGCTGCTATAGAGAATGGCTTGTCCTCATATAGAAAATGGCAATAACACTCGTCCGTGAGCAGGAAGATGTCACGTTTTGAAGTCAGCTCGAAAATAGCGCGAAACTCCTCCTTCGAGAGCACTGCGCCGCTCGGATTGCAAGGCGAGTTGACGATGACCAGCTTGGTTCTGGGTGTGATCTGCCGTTCGATCATTCCGGCCGTGACTTCGAAACCGGTGTGCTCGTCGGTATTGACGAACACGCACACACCACCCGCATAATTCACTACATCTTTATAAGTGACCCAGTACGGGACCGGAATGATGACTTCGTCGCCTGGGTTCACCAGAGCCTGGATGAGATTGAAGATAGCGTGTTTGCCGCCGACGGTGACCATGCATTCCGAGACGGCGTAGTTTGTACCGAAATCCATCCGGTGGCGCTCGCAGATCGCCTCGCGCAGCTCCTGGGTTCCTCCGGCGTTGGTGTACTTGGTAAAGTTTGCCCCGATAGCGGCAACGGCTGCCTGCTTGATATTTTCAGGCGTGGGGAAGTCGGGTTCACCCGCTCCGAAATCCACGACGTCCGCGCCGTCCCGGCGCAGGCGTTCGGCATCGGCGGAAACCTTCATGGTCGAAGAGACGCTGATTGTTGAAATGCGGTCGGCGATTTCTGCTGTGGCTTGCATAGGAGTAACCTCCAGTTTAGAGTCAGCGCGGAAATTTCGCACGCAGGCGGGCTGCCACGATCTCCGGTACGAATTGCGAGGCATCGCCGCCAAGCGTAACGATCTCTTTAATCATGCGAGAGCTGATAAAGGAATATTCTTCCGCAGCCATGAGGAAGATAGTCTCGGTCTCGGGCCGCATGCGGCGATTGAGCAGCGCCATCTGGAGCTCCGTTTCATAATCGGAAACGGCTCGGATGCCTCGCAGGATTGCATTGGCGCCCTTCCGCGCGGCGTATTCCACAAGCAATCCTTCAAACGAATCGATTTCGACATTTGTCCGCGCCGAAGTTACAGCCCCGATCATTTCGGCCCGCTCCTCGACGGAAAACAAGGGTTGCTTCTGCGTGTTTCTGAGGATCGCTACGACGAGGTGATCCGCCAGGCGGGAGCCCCGAGCGATCATGTCGAGATGTCCATTCGTCAGAGGATCGAAAGATCCTGGGTAGATGGCGACCAGGCGGCGCTCCGCCGATGTGCCCGGCATGGGATGAACTTTGAGTGTAGCCGAGGGGCGAGTCCACAATAGGAATCAGAGTGAATCTGGACAGCGTTATCGATTCGAACGACACAAGCATTTTCGACGCGCGCACACACGCCCCCGGCCCCCCGGGCGCTCTACCGATTACTGCTGAGATATTGCTCGAGCAGCCTTCCGGCAATCTCTTTGGTCTGACACAAAACGCCGGAATGGGGTGGGCTCCGCAGGCCCTCGGCGGTAAGCAGATCCTGATCCTGAGCACGCATGGAGGAGTTCGCGCACCGGATGGCACGCCGATCGCGCTCGGATACCATACTGGTCACTGGGAAGTCGGGTTGCTGGTGGCGGAGGCGGCGCGCGAGTTGAAGGCTCAGCACGCGATTCCCTTCGCCGGCGCCTGCACCGATCCCTGCGACGGCAGAACCCAGGGCACAATAGGGATGTTCGATTCCCTGCCCTATCGCAACGATGCTTCTACCGTGTTGCGCCGCCTGATCCGTTCGCTTCCGACCCGGAACGGTGTGATTGGGATTGCTACTTGCGATAAAGGTTTGCCGGCGATGATGATGGCGCTCGCCGGATCTCCCGATCTTCCAAGTGCGCTGGTGCCCGGCGGCGTAGCACTGATGCCCGAACAAGGCGAGGATGCCGGCAAGGTGCAGACCATCGGCGCACGATTCGCCTATCACGAGATCTCGCTCGAGGATGCGGCCACGGCCGGCTGCCGCGCCTGCGCCTCTCCCGGAGGGGGCTGCCAGTTCCTGGGAACGGCGGCTACTTCGCAGGTGATCGGGGAAGCGCTCGGACTTTCGCTCATGCATTCGGCGCTGGCACCGTCGGGGCAGCCGGTATGGCTCGATATGGCGCGCCGGACGGCGCGCGCTATGCTGCGGCTCACGGAACTCGGCATTCAGACGCGTGACATCGTCACGCGGGATGCCCTCGAGAATGCCATGGTCGTGCATGCGGCATTCGGGGGATCAACCAATCTGCTGCTGCACATTCCCGCCATCGCCCATGCCGCTGGCCTGCCACGGCCCACGGTAGCCGACTGGAACCGCGTGAACCGGAGCGTTCCGCGCTTGGTGGATGCTTTGCCGAACGGGCCGCGCAATCATCCGACGGTGCAAGTGTTCCTCGCAGGTGGCGTGCCGGAAGTAATGCTGCATTTGCGCCGCGCCGGCTTGCTCAATACCAAAGCAATGACCGTAGCCGGAGAGACCGTCGGGACGATGCTCGACTGGTGGGAACAGGCCGAACGGCGGAGCCGGTTTCGCGCTCGCTTGCGCGAATTAGATGGGATTGAGGCCGATGACGTGATTCTGTCACTCGATTCGGCCCGGCAACGCGGACTCACCTCCACGGTCTGCTTTCCGCACGGTAACCTTGCGCCGGAGGGCTCGGTGGTGAAGAGCACTGCGATCGATCCGTCGGTCGTGGATGCAGATGGCGTCTTTCGCATGCGCGGTCCGGCGCGCGTCTTTCTAACCGAGCACGATGCCATTGCGGCGATCAAGAACCAGCGAATCAAAGAGGGCGATGTGATCGTGCTGATCTGCCGCGGTCCGATGGGTTCCGGAATGGAAGAAACGTACCAGATCACAGCGGCGCTGAAGTACCTGGAATTCGGAAAGCACGTCTCGGTTCTGACCGATGCGCGGTTCAGCGGCGTTTCGACGGGTGCCTGCGTTGGTCATGTCTCGCCGGAAGCCCTGGCGGGCGGGCCCTTGGGAAGGCTACGAAACGGCGACCTGATCGAGATCATCATTGACCGCAACAAGCTCGAAGGGCATGTGAATTTTATCGGCGAGGGCGAGGAGCAGTTCGATGCCGAAGAAGGACATCGCCGGTTACAGGCCCGCGCGCCGCGGCCGGATCTGCGCCCGGATCCGGCACTTCCGCAAGATACACGCTTATGGGCGGCGCTGCAGCACGCGAGCGGCGGCATCTGGGGCGGATGCGTTTATGATGCCGAAGCGATTATTCGAAAGTTGGGTGGAACAGTGTGAGTTTTGAAGAGGCCGACGCGGGCGTCACACCGCGGGACAGGGTCCCGCCCCACATGCGTTTTAGCGAAAGTTTTCCACGAGCATAATATCGGATTCCATAGACGCGACTTGGATATATGCCAGATGCCGTCCATCTCGAGACGCTGCTATCGCAGGAGTCCCGCGGATCACTGGATATGGAAGCAGGCCAAGTTCCCGCGTACGACGGTCCGCAGTATCGAATGCCTTCAAGCGCACTCGGGAATGAATGGACTCCGGCAGATCAAAAAAGTAAACAACTCCCGGTCCAAGAGTCCACCACCCCGCCTCCTGCAGCGATTCGAGAACGGGTTCCTCTCTGCCGGGGGGAGTGAGGCGTCGTCTCCAGAGTCCATGTTCGTCACGTCCTTTCGCGTAAAACAAATATTCCCCATCCACCGATTCCGAAGCGCGGAAGCCGCCCCCTTGGGTGATCTGCACCGCGGGCCTCGAGGATGTTTCACCTGTGGACGCAAATGCCTTCCAGACCTGGAATTTACCACTCCTGCTTGACGCAAAGTAGATAAATTGCCCGTCCCTGGACCACGAAGGCGCGTAATTCTCGCCAGAGTTAGTAATGTGCCTTGGTGTACCGCCGTCGGCGGAAATTACCAACACGCCCTGTTCCGAATCGAACGCGATTTCCAATCCATCTGGAGACCAGCTTGGCGAACCTGTCAGGCCACTTCCGATCTGAGTAAGTTGCACGGAAGCGCGCGTTTCGAGATCCGTCACCCAAATTTCCTGCGAGCCGCTCCGATCGGACATGAAGGCGAGCTTGCGACCGTCTGGTGAGAACGCCGGATCGATCTCGTAGCGGGTAGAAGGGGAAATCGGCTTCGCAGCCTCCGGTTTGAGCAATTGGGATGGTCCGATGTCTAGTTGCCATAGGTTGATGTTACGTCGGGAAAGCACGTACGCTAACTGATTCCCCTGTGGCGAAACGACTGGCAAGACGGCCTCCTCCTCGCCGGAAGTAAGGGCTACCGGTCCAGTGCCCTTGTTGTCGTAGCGCCACAACCGATGGCCACCCTCCTGCATGACCGAGATGACGATTCCTCTCCCGGATCTGTCCCATGCGAGTCCGTCAGGCCAAGTGCCCTCCAAAGACCAGCAGCGGAGCATCCGCTGCGAAGCAAGCTCCATGAAGCATGCACGCATACCTTCCGACTTCGTGAAGCGCAGGAACGCCAGCGTTTGTACATCCGGTGACATAGCAGGCCAGGCATCTCCCTCCGCACCGGAAGATGGAAATGTCATCTGGCGTTGCTTGCCCGTATCGATGGAGATCTCGATGAGCGGAGCCGGCCGTTGAGATCCGTCGAATAGATGGGATATTACGAGATGCTGGCCATCCTGAAGCCATTTGAGGCCTCCTTCTCCCACTTTTTCGGTGGCCACGCGCCGTTCATGCCCTCCCAAAGCGGAAACAATGTAGATCCCCGACGCTCCCGGTTCATCCCTGTAAAACGCAATGTACTGCCCATCGGGTGACCAGGCGGGATAGTAGTCGGCACCTGGGTGGTCCGTCAATCGGAGTTCCGTTGCAGCTCCTATCAGCTTTGTGTAAATATTTGCCCGGCCGACTTGTCCTTGCATGAAGTCGACCGGTTCCTGCTCGGCGCGCACGTAAGCGATCTGCTTTCCATCCGGCGAGAAGGCGGGCATCGTTTCAGCCCCTGGATAGCTTGTGAAATGAAAGAGCCGCGGCTCCGGCGCAATCTTGCTGCGGCTTTCCCCCATACGCCAGGTCACGAGCACCAGAATCAACACCGCTCCGGCTGCTCCGAGCCCAAGAACCCCCCTCCGCCTCCAGACCCAGTTCGGGCGCTTCGGGCCGTCCGAGTCTGGCGTGCGTGTCTTGGACTCTGTAACGGGCGCAACAAACTGGTAGCCCCGCCCGGCGACCGTCGCGATATAGCGGTGATCCTTTGGGCTATCACCCAGAACCTTGCGAAGAATGAAGATGCAATGGGTGAGATTCGATTCTTCTACTACACTGCCGGCCCAGACCTGGGCGAGCAGCTCGTCTTTGTCGATCAGCCGTCCGCGATTCTGAACCAGGGTGATCAGAATATCGAGCGCCCTTCCCGTCAGAGGCGCCGGCTCGCCGTTCTGTCGGAGGACGCGCGCCTCCGAATCCAATTCAAACGAGTCGAATGTGTACCGCGGCATTGCTTTCAACTACTTACGTCACGATTCAGAACGTTTGAGAGCCCATTGAGAACGTTTCATCCGCTTCACAAGATTTCCCCTCGTATGCGGGCCGATTATCCGGGGCATGAGTCTTCGCAACAACACCCTGCTTTCTGCCTTATTCCTTTTCTGGCTGTCTTCGACCTGTGGAAATGCCGAATCTTTAGCTCTTCAGTCTACTCCCACAATCGACGTATTTGTGTACGCATTTCCGGGGTTCTCGTCCTGGATCCTCGAGGGAGCAGAAACCGAAGCCGCACGCGTGCTCCGGCCAGCGCGGATTGAGCTCCATTGGATGCATTGCTCGTCAGAGGCAGCACCCGCATCCTGCCACTCGCCTCTGGCTTCACATGAATTGGTCGTCCGTTTTACGCCAAGCGCGCTTGCGGCCGCCGATAAAACCTCCCTGGGCGCGGCGTTCACGTCCGCCGGTGTGGCGTTCGTTTTTTGCGATCGCGTACGTGATTTGCAGACGAGCGGGAGCCTATTTCACATGATGCTGGGCCGGGTGCTAGCTCATGAGATTACGCATCTCCTGCTCCCCGGTGTACAGCATTCTGAGGTCGGGCTCATGCGCGCACACTGGGTGCAGGATGACTTACGGTTTGTAAGTACGGCTTGTCTTGGACTGACTCCGAGATCAGTTCAGCTCATGCAACAGGAGGCCCGCCGCCGGGAGATCGCCCCAAGATAGTAGGCCCCGATTAATGCACACGGTCCGACTGCTGCTTCAAAAGGCGGAATCGGGCAAGCATCGTCGACGCTCGATCTTTCTCTCCCGCCTGCTGATACAGGCGGAAGAGTGAATACACCGGAGAAGGGTCATTTGGATCGAGCGAGGACGCTGTATTGAGGTCTTTTATGGCTGCTTCCCGATTCGATAAGCTCTCTTCCAGCTTTCCCCGTTCGTAATAGGCTTTTGCGAGAGAAGGATCAATTGTGAGGGCTTCGTTGAGAAGCGCCCGGGCTTCGGAATAGCGTTCGGCCTTACGCAGCATGCTTCCGTAATCCAGGGGAGGCCATCCCGATCGCTTTCCTCGTTGGCGATTGAGCGTATTTGAGCGCTCATAGTTCTCTTCCGCGGCGCGCAGGTTCCCCATCGCTTCCTCACATAGGCCCAGGCCGTCATAAGCCCGGACAAAGTCACTGTCCAGATTGAGCGCTTGCTTGAAATTCGCCTTGGCTTCCGCAAACTTCTGGTCGTCATAATCCAGGCGGCCCAACCAGTACGAATAGAGGGGTTGCGCGGGCTTATCTTTTCTCAAGCGCACCAACTCGTCGCGCGCCCAGGCGTTCCGCTTCAGCTCGACATAGCTCATCGCCAGCGTGAACCGGCCTCCTTCCGTGAGGACGCCGTCTTTCTCCGCTTTTTTCAACGCGATCGCCGAGTCCAGATACTTGGAATCGAGAAAGAAGACGCCACCTAGTATCTCGAGCAAAACTTTGGGGTGGGCACTGAGCCGGATGCGGGCATAGAGTTTTTCTTCCGCCTTGGCGTAGGCCTTGGCTGAAAGGTCAGCTTGGATTTCATTGGCAGTTGCCGGATCTGTTTCCGCCCGGAGCAGATCGTATGAGATGGTCGAAGGAACGGGCTCATTCGGCTGTGCGCGGCACGCGAGAGCAAAAACTAAAGACAAGCAAAAGAGTTGGCCCCGAATCACTGCGCGACTTCGATGTGGCGGAAAAGTAGTGCCTGATCTTCAGAGAGTTTCTGGGTCAGTGCGGCGAACCGTTGCGCCTGTTGCTCCGCCTTCACGTCTTTTTGCTTGCGGAGCAGCGTTAACAGATATTCATTCGCTAAATAATTGTCGGGGTCGAGAGCGAGGGCTCGGTCGATGGCATTCCGCGCTTCAGAAAGCTTGTCTTGCCGGATATAAATGCCCGCGAGGTTCGCTTCGAGCATTGCATCGTGCGGGTCCAGTTTCGCGGCCTCGGCGAAGTGTTCGCGGGCGCCGTCCAGATCGCCTTCTCTACGAGAGACCTTCCCGAGAATGTAGTGCGCTCCGGCCGATGTGGTTGGGTTCGAGATCAAAGCAGTCAACTCACGGCGTGCTGCCTCGAGATTTCCCGCCTCAAACTCAGCGGTTCCTAACGCCAGGCGCCCATGCGGGTCTGTAGGACGAAGCGCAACGTACTTTTTGAAGTACGTGACGGCTGCATCTGAGCTCTGCCCGGACAGACTCGCAGCGCCCAGAGCGTAGTTATACGTGGCATTATCCGGCTTTAGGCGGACTGCCTCTTTCAGGGCCTGCACGGCGTCGCCCGGGAGATTGAGGTTGACACAGACAATGCCAAAGAAGAACTGGATGCCGGCGTCGTTTGGATCGTTTTTCAGAGCGTGCATCAGATAGCCGGCAGCGCCTTCGTAATCCTTTTGCTGGTAGGCGATTCGCGCAGCCTCGGTCAGCGGTTTTGTTTGTTTCGGATCTTCGCGGGCCAGCGATTCGAACGCTTCGCGCGCTTGCGCCAGATTGCCATTCCTTGCATAAGCTGTCGCAAGCAGACTTCGCAGCTCCTTCGAAGACTCCTGCTTGGGCACAGGAGCGAGCATCTGAATGACAAGCTCGTTTTGATGCAACCGTGCGAGAGCGAAAGCCGCCAGGCTTACGTCCTCTTCCTTCACGGGGCCGCTCATCCCGGTAGCAGATTCCTTTGCTCGCCCCAAATCTCCTGCGCCCGCAAACGCCGCACATTCCATGGCGCGGAAGCGATTCTGGTTCTTTACAGATTCGGGCAGGGCGGACAGGTGCTCTTCCGCGCCGGTGTAGTCCGCTTTATCGAGCAGAAGAGCTGCGAGATTTGCATGGGCTTCCTCGAGGCGGCTATCCACGCGAAGGGCACGTTTATACGTCTGGATGGCCGCGTCCTTTTTGCCTTCGCTATAGAAAACCCGGGCAAGGTTCAGAAGCGCAGGAGTCAGGGCCGGCGAATACTCGACAGCCTTTCGGAACGCAGCCTCCGCATCCGACTGCCTGTTCTGTTCGGCTGCGACAATTCCGACCAGGTTGTAAAGACCGCCCGATTGGGGATGGGCTCGAATCGCCTCTTTGAGAACGCCATCCGCCTCGTGCAATTGCCGAGTGCGTATCAGTTGCTGAGATTGCTCGATGAATTGTGCTTCGCTCGTCTCCTGGTTTTGGGCTTGCGCACATAAAGGCGGAAGCGCCGTTAAGGCAACCAGCAAAGCACCAAAACCAGGCAGATACCGCATTGCCTCAGTTTAGTGATTTGTCAACCCGAAGCAATACAGCTTGGAGCTATGATCCACGCTGTAGATCTTTCCGTCGTCAATGGCCAGGCCGCCGAAATGATTCCAGCTTTTCATCGCGTCCCCGCTCTGATACAGCAGCTTTCCTGTTTTCGCATCCAGCGCCATCAGCACGGCGGGATGAGTGCCCGCGCTGCGCTCTTCCGTCGTGAGCAGGTTCTGCTTCCACTCCTCCTCGCTCTTGAAGTGCAGTTTGCCGAGAATCTTATCCTGGCGTGGATTTTCGCCTGTCGCCACGACGAACACAACACCGTTCGCCACCGCGGGAGCATCGGGTAAATTCACATCCGGTGAAATCCAGGCGAGTTTGAGACAGGGCCCGCCCGACTTGTCGATCTCGACGCGGAAGGCGATAATCGAGCCGTGAGTTGCCGCGCCATTGCTTCCGGCCGACTTGGTTATACCCTTTGCCGTATCACCCCACATCGTGACGTAGATCCAAGGATTGCCGCTCTCATCTTTCCACAGAGCAGGTGCGCCCCATATCCCTTTCTCTTCGAGAGCCTTCCCCTCGTTGCCGAGCTGTGGGGATAAATACAGCGCCGTGTGATGATCCTTATCGCCAAGCAGATCCGCATTCAAAAGATAAACGACCGACTCTTTCCCAGCTCCGACGATGAAGTGATAATTTCGATAAGCGAACCATAGATGGCCGCCTGAGGGGAGGTCGAGATCTTTCTTGTTTACTTCGTTCCAGTTCAGCGGAGTAAAGTAATCCATTACATTCAACTCGGGCGCCGAGACTGCGAGAAAGGTACTGCCGAAATCTCCAGTCGGCGGGCTGAACACTCCATCGCCCGTACTGACGTAGACCATGCCGTTCTGTCCGATTGCGGTGCCGCCCCGGGCCCACATTCCCGCGCCGCCTCCGCTTCGTACCAGCAGTTCATGGCCGGACCGGTGCGTCGGATCATCTACCCGCATGGAATAGATGCCCGAGCGGTCGCCGCCGCAACCCTGCGAGGTCGTCGTATAAATGAACCCATTGTTCAGGTTCAAACTCCAAGGCTTTGCAAAGGGCGGAACGAATTGGTATGGCCCGAATTTGATGCTCCCCGTTCCCAGGTCCAATCCGAATAAGCGGCCGTCATATGCAATGGCAAAAATCATGTTTTGCCGCCGGTCGATTACCGGTGTGGCATTTACGGCGTTCGGGCAGAGATAAAAAGATTCCGCTTTGGCCGTTACGTAGCTCTGAAATGTTCTTTGCCACAGCAGCGAACCGTTGGATGCATCTATCGCGAACAGGTGGTTCGAACTTCCGGCAACGTAGACAACGGTCTTGATGCCTGACGGCGTGACCACATCGCGCGCCACCACGGGCGCAGTGAGGGCATTGAGCGCAAGAGGAATGTTGTCGAGCTGAATCGACCATTTCAGTTCCAGGTCTTTTGCGTTTTGAACAGTGAGTTTTGTTTCCTCAGGAGCCCAGCCGGTGCGTTGCGGGTCGTGGCCGAAGGTCGGCCAGTCTGCACGAAGCGAGAACGCAGAGATGACCAGCAGGCCGATGAGCAACCGGCCGCAACTTGACAAGGTGCCGCGCAAATAATTGCGAGGCTGAAGCCTCGCGCTGGCTGAAGCCGGCCCTCCACAGCGATGAATTTCGGGGCTAAACATGCTGATCAGTTTAGAAGATCAGCTTCATAGAAAGCTGAATGCTCCTGGGCGTGCTCACGTTTCCGTTCCATTCGCCAAACGTCGGACTCGCCACATCATTGTCAATGGCGGTGGTGCCGAAGCAGCGCGTTTCGCACACAAACATGTGCTGGTTCCAGGCATTGAAAAATTCTGCCTGGAAGCGCAGGCCGATTCGTTCCGTAATCCTCATATTCTTAATGAAGCTGATGTCCTGATTCGTGAACCGGGGCCCGCGCAGGCTGCTGATTCTGGGGCCGTCGCCAAAAGTGAAATTGAAGGAATTCGGATCCTGGAATGCGGCCCGGTTCAGGAGCGGTCCTTTACCGGGATCAAAATTGTTTGGATCCTGCAGAAACGGATCGACTCCTGGAATCTGAGCCGGGATGCAGCCCACGTCAAACTGCTGCGGAACATTGCAGTTGCTGGAACGGAAGAAGTACGGAGTACCGGAGGAAATCTTCACCAGCGTGGAGATCTGCCATCCGCCAAGGAGCGCGTTCAATACGCCGCCTTGATTCAGGAACCGCTTCCCTTTACCCACCGGAAGGTCGTATAACACCGAAAAGTTAAACGCGTTTGGAACATCATCGATCGAGAGAGCTTTGTTTCGTTTGCGTTGATAGGGCGAAATGACGCCAACCGGATTAAGACTGCCGCTGAGAGACGAGGCCTGGATGTTGTCCGAATCGGTAATCAGCTTCGAAAGTGTGTACGATGTCAATAGCCACAGGCCGTTTGAGAACCGGTGTTCGGCCTTCAATTGAAGTGAGTGGTACGTCGAATTCCCCGCGTTTTCATTAACGCCGGTCAACCCACCGCAGTATTGAGGGAACGGAAGCAGAGCCTGGGCCACCGTCGGAGCGCAAGCCTGCATTTGCTCGGCCCACCCTGCATACGGTTGGCTTACTCCGTCCAAAACTGCCTGCCCTGGTTGGAATTCGTCATAGAGTTGCTGACCCATGGACAGATACGACGGATTCAACGCGTTAATCGGTAGAATCGCGGAAAGCAACCGCGTACCCTTGTTCGCTACATATGCCGCGCTGACGTAAAGATGACTCGTGAATTGGTGCTCTACAGTGAAGTTCCACTGCTGCGCGTACGGCAGCCGGTTGGCATCGGAGGGCCGATACGACGGGCCGCCCTGCCCGTTGAGAAAGGACGAGCTGATCACAGGCGTCTTCGGGAGGTTCGCGGGAAAGCCCTCGCTGAGAATCATCGCGGGAGACAGACCGCCAAGACTGCTCGAAAGAGTTGGAGTCGTATTGAATCCGTCCTGTGAGATGCCGCTGTTCCAGTTAGGATAGAAAGCCTGGCTATAGAAAATGCCATATCCTGCACGCACCACTGTCTTCGGCGTCGCTGAGTAGGCAAAGCCTACACGCGGTGCAAAGGCGTGGTAATAAATTTTTTCGGGGTAACGCGCTCCATAGCTGGCCTCGCCCTGTTTGTTACCCGCGAACGCCAGCCGACCCGGCCGCCCGGCCGCTCCGGGATTCGCTCCGCTCGGGTCCAGAAAGGAGAAATTGTCGAACTTCTCGTAGGAGGGCGTGTTGACATCCCAACGCAGTCCATAACTGAGGCTCAGCTTATTGGTTACCTTCCATGTATCTCCCCCGTGGAGTGCAAAGAGTTTCCCCCGCGCGTAGAGTGTCTGAACGTTGTTGAAGCTGACGCTTGCGTTGTCGACATAGCCCAGCAAAAAACTGGCGATCGGGCTGCCGCTGTTGATCCCCAGGAGGCCGGTATTCAGATCGGAAAAGCCGAACGTTCCGGACTGATTGTTGTTGTCTTTGAAATTATTCTGTAAGGTCCGAATCTCTCCGCCGAACTTGAACGTGTGGCTGCCGCGCGTCCACGTAAGAAGGTCATTCGTAACACTGGTCGGCCGGGATTCGTGATGCAGCAAGTCGTTTCCCATGGAAAGGAAGCCGTCCGCGAAGTTGATTTGTGGAGGCGCCTTGTATCCCGCTGCGCCCGGGATTTGAGGCAGCTTGTCAACATAGGACGTGTCAAGGGAAACCTCGCTTCCCCGGAAATCCAGGTAACCGTAGTTGAGATTGTTGAGGATATGTGGCGAGAACGTATGGTCCCAGTTGACCCGGTTGACCCAGGGGCCGATCTCGCCTCCGTCAGGCAGGAGTAACGTCTCGTTGCTGATCGGAAGTGGTAGCGTGGACACTTCTGCAAAAACCGTGTCGTGATAGTGAAGCGTAACCGCCACGTGATCCTTAGACCCAAAGTAGTCATCGATTCGGATGTCGTAGTTCTGGCGGTGGTCGGTCCCGGCACCGCTGATGTCGGAGGTAGGGACAGGCGAGATGTAATTGTTCAACGCTCCGCCGAAACTCGGCGTCGGGAGATATTGGAACCACTGCTGCGCGAGCGAATTCCGAAGCCGGGGATCGTTTTGGCAGATCACGTTCGGGTGTTGTCCGTCGCATCCCATAAACTGGTCGCGCAGATAGGGCAGGTTCTGTCCGCTTACAGGTTGATTGGGATTGTAGGAAGGATTTGGCCGGGTGGTCGCCGGATCATAGACCGGAATGAGATTGCCGGCGGAATCGACCCAATCCGAGAAGTCGCCTTGCCTCTCCTGCAGCGAAGGGATGCTCTCTACCGGATATAGGGTCCCGCCACGGATGGTCCACCGTTCCACGTTGACGAAGAAGAAGGCTCTGTTCTTGCCAGTCCAGATTCCCGGTATCTTGACCGGTCCACCGACACTTCCCCCGAACTGATTTTCAATGTCCTTTGGCTTCTGAGGCGAACCAAACTGGGTGGCGTTCAATGCCGTGTTGTGAAGGTACTCCCGGAGATCGCCGTGAAACTCGTTTGTGCCTGATTTCGTAACCGCCGTGATAACGCCCGAAGTGGTGGTACCGTACTGCGGCTCATACGTCGAGGTCATTACGCTGATTTCGCTGATCGCTTCCGGCGAGATTGGGTAATCGTTGTCAAGCGCAACCACGCCGCTCTGACTCATCAGCCCTTCCTGCATGGAGGCCCCGTCGAGCGCCGCTTCATCGCCCATCTTCATGCCACCGTTGATTCGCGTTTCAAACGAATTATTGCCGGAGCCGGTATTCACTCCGGGCAGAACCACGACAAACGAGGCTGCGGAGCGCGAGTTGCCGGATACAGCTAACGGAAGATCTTTCAAAACGTCGGGACTGATCTCGCCCTTGTGTTGCCCGTCTTCATGATTGATGGGCGAAGCTGCCGCGGTCACCTCAACTCTTTGACTGGCCGCCCCCACCGACAATGCGATATCGACCGTAGCGACGTCATTCAGAGCGAGGACGATCCCTTGCTGTACGAACCGCTCGAACCCCTTCGCAGCAACGGAGAGCACGTAGTTTCCCGCCTGCAGGTTCGCGAAGCGATAGCGACCGTCTTTCCCGGTCGTGTAGCGTTGCTCAGTGGCTGTTTGTTGAGCGGTAAGGACCAGTTCGGCGCCCGGCACGACAGCGCCGCTTGGATCCGTCACTACTCCGCTCAGCGATGCGTTTGTACTCTGCGCACGAACGATGCCGGCCTCAAACAGCAAGAGAGCGGCGGCTGCAACGGAAAGTCCTGCCTTTGAAACTTGGAAATTCTTAGACAACGAAGTCCTCCTGCAAAATCCAGAAGTCTGGCCGAAACCCCTCGGTCGCAATCTAAAATCAGGCTGAGTCTGGTTGTAACACCTTTGAAGGCGGAAATCAATACCATTAAGTGTGAATGGGTGCCCAATCGGGCCTAGTTACAATCAGGATGGTCCAGGCCGAACACATGAAGACCGAGCGGCGCTCCACAGCCGATCTGATCGAGAGATTCCGCCTGATGATCGCGGGCGGCGAAATCGCCCGGGGCGACCGACTGCCTTCCGAGCGGGAATTGGCGCTACGCTTCGGGACGAGCCGCTCTTCCCTCCGTCATGCACTGAAGGTATTGCATAGCGTGGGCATCATTTCGCAGCGAGTAGGGGACGGGACCTATCTCAGCAAAGATGCGAGCCGAATCCTCGAGTTCCCGCTCGCTTTCCTATTGACCCTGGATGGAATTTCCGTGCTTGAATTGTTCGATATGCGGTTAATGATTGAACCCGAGTTCGCTGCCAAAGCAGCAGAAAGGGCACACGGTAGGAGCCTGGACGCGATACGAAACACGCTGTCGTCCATGCTGACCGAAACGGCAGAGGCTGATGCAGCGTTTCATGAGGCCGTCTGTACGGCGACGGGGAATCGCGTGTGCCAGCGAATGTTCTCGGCCATTCAGCATGCGTTTCGGGCCGGTATGCAGGTAACGACAAAACTTGCGCCCCCGGAACGCGCCCTCGAATTTCATAAGCAGATCTACTCGGCGATCCATCTTCGTCAACCCGCTGAAGCGCGGGAAAGGATGATCGACCATCTCACCGACGCGCAGGGTGTACTGTTGGCTGCTCATCTGGAAGGCAAGCTTCCGAAAAGCTTTCACTGATCTCCCGGAAAATTACTGTCTAAATATTATGCAAACTGGGCAAGTGTATAGTTCCCTCGCGCGTGTCAACAAGGTTACATTGACAATCAGCCCGGAGGTACTTCTGATGCAGGACGCGATCTACATCCCAGAGCCCGGTATAGGCAGAGGAAAAATCTCTCTGACAAAATCGATTTCGGCGATTCAGCTTGTGCGAAGTGAAAACGGTGCCCCGAAGCTCGGATTGCTGACACAACTCGGTCCCGGTACCACGGTTGAACGCTGCGGCCAGGGATTCAACGAGCGAACATTAATGGTGAGGACAAACGGCGAACACTATTTTGTTTTCTTGCAGGATCTTGAATTACAGGCGGCAGTCGCGGCAGCCAGCTAGGTGCGTTCGTTGTTCGGTTCCAACATCCTGTCATACTCCTGCCGGATAACCGTATAACACTCGCAGCAAGCAGATTCTAAACCTTTGCGGTCCAGAATGCGGATGCGGCCGCGGCTGTACTCAATGAACCCGGCTTGTTGGAACGTAGACGCGACCAGGGTCACGCTAGCGCGCCGAACTCCCAGCATCTGGCTCAAAAATTCCTGTGTCAAGAGAAACTCGTCCTCGCCCACGCGATCGTGACACAGGAGAAGCCAGCGCGCGCAACGCTCCTCGAGGGAATGAATCCGGTTACAGGCGTTTCCTTGCGAGATCTGTACC
This sequence comes from Bryobacteraceae bacterium, assembly GCA_036557345.1. Taxonomy (GTDB): domain Bacteria; phylum Acidobacteriota; class Terriglobia; order Bryobacterales; family Bryobacteraceae; genus Bog-105. Next base: position 1,684 of record DATBHS010000236.1, on the reverse strand, counting down.
ATCAAGGCTTGGGTATAACGGTGCAGCATCTTCGTGAAAGGTCCGGACGTTTCGATCGCTTCGCGAAAATCATTGGCGGACATTCGCAGAGCCTCACCAGGAACCTGCGAGAACGAAGTGCCGGGCGTCATTTCCGTACCTAGAAAAAGCGGCAGTCCAATCATTCTCTCGTTGCCCACGGTCGCCACCTCGATCAGGTAGCCACCCTCGATATGGGCAAGCATGGAAACTACTCCATTGATCGGAAAATAGACATGCTCAATCGGCTTGTTGGGTTCAATGAGCTTCTGCCGCAGGCTGAGGGACACCCTCTCTAGATTGGGAGCGAATTTTTCATAAACCGTCTCCCCCAACGTGGATAGCAGGCGGTTCTTGCCATTGCGGGCGTGGCCCTCGGCCATGATTGGATCCCGCTAAATTCGACGCGATCCGGATCGCAGTTGAAGCTGATATTCTTTGTTTGTGTACGCGGCCGTTCATAAGGAACTTTGCGAGGCTCGCGGACCGGCGTGCGCTTTCGATGTTGTGGCAATTGCGGCTTCCGCGGGCGGAATTGACGCACTGCACAAGCTCCTGAGTGTTCTGCCGAAGGATTTCCCAGCACCGATTCTTGTGGTCCAGCACCTTCCATCCAAGGCGCATTACGAGAGCAGGCTCGATAGCATTCTAGCGCGCCACACAGGGCTTCGCGTGACATGGGCCCAGGAGGGAGAATACATGCGGTCCGGGACCGTTTTCCTGGCCCCGCAGGACCAGCATTTGTCCGTTGATTCCGCAGGCGCGCTTCACCTCACAGCGGGGCCGAAGATTAATCGAGTGCGGCCGGCAGCCGATTTCCTCTTCAGTTCGGTCGCGGCATGCTTCGGCACGAGGGCAATCGCTGTCGTGCTGTCGGGAGGCCTTTGGGATGGAGCAGCAGGGGCTTGGGAGATTGCGCGCGCCGGAGGGAGAGTCCTGGCGCAGGATGAAATCAGCTCTCAGTATTTTGGTATGCCTAGTGCCACTCTCGCGACAGCGGGCGTGGACTTTATGTTTGCCCCTGCCATCATTGCCCATACGCTGGTGAACCTTGTCATGGTCCCAGGAGCGGCGGACTGGCTTCGGGTGAGTCGCGTCATGGGCCCACAATCCCATGCTCGATCGCGTACCGCGTCAGTTCCGCTGTGGTGTGAAGACCCAGTTCTTCCGCTATGCCAGCCTTATGGAAGTCGATCGTCTTAACCGAGACGTTCAAGATCTTTGCGATTTCCTTGTTCGTTTTCCCCTCGGCAACCAGTTGGAGTACTTGCCGCTGCCTGGGAGTAAGAGCCTGCCCGAATAGTTCGCTGGGATTTTGTTGTGGATGAAAGAGGGCGTCCGGTATGCCATTCCGTAGAAGCGGCGTAACGTAGTAGTGCCCCGCCAGAACTTCTCGAAGAGCCGGGCCCACTTCGCCTACTACGGATTGTTTAAGAACATACCCGGATGCTCCCATCCGGAAAGCGGCTTGAACATACTCCCGATCGGATTTTTGCGTAACGAATAACAGCTTTATATGGGGCGCTGATTTTCTAATCTGCCGGGCCGCTTCCATACCATTCAACACGGGCATCGAAACGTCGAGCAGCACGGCGTCTGGATTGAGCCGCTCGGTTTCGGCTATTAGTTCGCGACCGTTCGAAGCAACTCCGACAACCTCGAAGTC
>DATBHS010000235.1:0-68774 GCA_036557345.1 Bryobacteraceae bacterium | reverse complement strand
CCGATCTGACGATACATCTGCAATGCGGACGTCATGCTCGGCAGCGTGTCTCCATACATCTCTTTGTAATCGGCTGAACGCGCTTGTTTGATCAGTTCAGATAGGAGCGCTCGCCCGAGACCTTTGCCCCGATATTGTGGGCGGACATACAAGCGCTTGGCTTCACAAGAACGTCTATCAATCGGGCGGAATGCGGCGGTACCCGCTGGTTTACCCGCTACTCGAGCCAGCAACAGACGCCCCTCGGGCGGGGCATACCGGCCGGGAAGCGTCCGAAGTTCTTCTGTGAAGCTCTGGAAGTCAGGCGCGAGGCCTAGTGAACTCCAGTACTCGCGCCAAAGGGTTTGAATGACACAGACGTCCGTTTCGGTTGCCAAGGCGATTTGCGGTTGCAGCGTTCGCACATCAAGCCTAAAGCGACTTACGCCGCATTCGACCGCTCTTCGTCGCGCAAGAGCGCCAGCAGGCCACTGGTCACTTCGTTGAACACTTTGCGGCGGCGATGAACGATGCGCACCGGACGGAATAACTCGGCCGGCTGCAAGCGCAGCGCTACCATGCGGCCGTGTTTCACTTCCTCGCGCATGACGCGCCTGGGCATAATGCTGATTCCCGCGCCATGGACGACAGCTTCCTTGATCATTTGAATATTGTCGAAACGCAGCGTCGTCTCTACGCTCACCTTGTGCTCGCGGAGGTAGCGATCAATCTGAGTTTGAATCGGAAGGTCCTCATCGAAGCCGATAAAGCTCTCGCCTTCGAGCGCGGCTGGGGGCACAAGGTCCTTTTTTGCGAGTGCGTGTTCGGGCGATACGGCCACGACCATCTCTTCCTCGCGCCAGGGCAAGGCGATCACATCCCGGGATGACTCGGCGTAGCTCATCAACCCTAGATCCGCCTGGTCTTCTTCGACAGCTTGCCAGACTCGTTCGGGTCGCAGATAAGACACCTGCAGTTCGCCATCCGGGAACTGCGCTGCAAATCGCGCTTCAATCTGCGACATCTCCGACAGACCGACCGAATAGATCGCCGCCAGACGCGCCACGCCGTTTGCGCGGTTTTTAAGAAGCTGCAGCGAGGCTTCGAGTTCGTCCTGTCGTCGCAGCACGTCGCGGCAGTAGTCGAGGTACAGCTTGCCAGCGGGGGTAACAGTCAGGGGCCGAGTCTTGCGATCGAACAATTCGGCGCCGAGCTCGCGCTCGAGCTCCTGCAGCGCCTGGCTGGCAGCCGATTGGCTGATTTCATTCAGGCGCGCTGCTTTGCTGATACTGCGGGTGTGGGCTACATCGCGGATCAGACGGAGATTCGCCAGGGTCACAACCAGACTAGCCTAACATAAGGAATTCCGATAGTAAATAGCTGCAAATTCAATTTGACGAATAAAGCAATCGTGGGTACACTAACACTATTCCTCCCCGATTTAAGAGGAGAGCACGTGTACCCAGTGGATACTGAAAATCAGACACCCACCGCGCAGGGGCTATACAATCCGCGAAATGAACACGATGCCTGCGGAATCGGCTTCGTGGTCAGCATCAAAGCCGAGCGCTCGCACGATATCGTGCTGAAGGGTTTGGAGATCTTGGTCAACCTCGCGCACCGCGGCGCATGCGGCTGCGACGCGGAAACAGGCGACGGCGCGGGCATTCTGATCCAGATTCCGCACGAATTCTTTGCGCGAGAAGTAGAGAGCCTGGGCTTTTCACTTCCTCCTCCTGGCGAATATGGCATCGGCATGTGCTTCCTTCCGGTAGAGCCGCAGCAACGCCTGGCATGCGAGGGTCTGCTGGAAAAAACGGCCCGGGAGGAGGGCCTGACCGTACTTGGCTGGCGTGATGCTCCGGTTCAGGTGGACGCCATCGGCCGGGTTGCGCGCGCTTCCCAGCCCTACATTGAGCAGTTGTTTGTCGGAAGGCCCGCGGGTCTGACGGCGGACCAGTTTGAGCGGAAGCTCTTTGTCGTGCGAAAGCGGGTAGAGGCCCTGGTTGCGGCTTCGGACATGCGGGACAAAGGCTTTTTTTATATTCCCTCGTTCTCTGCGCGCACCATTATCTACAAAGGCCTTCTGCTGGCGCATCAGATCGGCGAGTTTTATAACGAGCTGCTAGATCCCGAAACAAAGAGCGCGCTGTGCCTGGTTCACCAGCGTTTTTCGACGAATACATTTCCCACTTGGCAGCTTGCGCACCCGTTTCGCTATCTATGCCACAACGGCGAAATCAACACCGTGCGCGGCAACGTGAACTGGATGAATGCCCGTAACTCGGTCATCTCGTCGCCGCAATTCGATGACATCAAGAAGCTGTTACCCATCATTCAGCCCGGCGTGAGCGATTCCGCTTCGCTCGACAACGCGGCGGAATTGTTGACCATGGCCGGCCGGTCGCTGCCGCACGTGATGGCCATGCTGATTCCAGAAGCATGGGATGCCGACAGCACCATGTCTGCCGAGAAGCGCGCGTTCTACGAATATCACGCCTCTCTGATGGAGCCGTGGGATGGCCCGGCCGCTGTGGCATTTACGGATGGACGCGTGATCGGCGCGACACTAGACCGCAACGGGCTTCGTCCGGCGCGCTACCTGGTCACCAAGGCCGGACTGCTTGTTATGGCATCGGAAACCGGCGTGCTTTCTTTTCCCGCCGAGGAGATCGAATCGAAGGGCCGCCTGCAGCCTGGCAAGATGCTGCTGGTTGACCTAGAACAGCGCCGCATCGTTCCGGACGAAGAGATCAAGCATCAGCTCGCCACGCGCAAACCCTATGGTGAATGGCTGGCAGCAAACCAGGTCACCTTGGAGGCTTTGCCCGAGCCGAACCGGGTTCAAGGCTCTGATCACGAAACGGTGTTGATACGCCAGCGCTGTTTCGGCTATACCGATGAAGATTTACGGCTGCTGATTTCGCCCATGGCTGCCGACGCTCAGGAAGCCATCGGCTCCATGGGAACCGACACGCCGCTCGCCTGCCTGTCGGACCGGCCGCAATCGCTCTTCAACTACTTCAAGCAGCTATTCGCGCAGGTCACGAACCCGCCCATCGATTCGATCCGCGAAGAGCTGGTGATGTCGCTCACCAGCTATATCGGAACGGAGCGCAATATTTTGAGCGAGACTCCGGAAAACTGTCACACGCTCAAGATCCCGCATCCGGTTCTAACGAATCGGGATTTGGAAAAGTTGCGACGCGTTTCACGCGGCGACCTGCTCGCTTCCACCCTGCCAACTATTTTCAGCGCTCCAGAGGGCGAAGCAGGTTTAAAGCGAGCGCTCGACGGCCTTTGCCGGCGCGCGTCGCTCGCCATTAAGGCCGGCTACACGCTGCTGATACTGTCGGACCGGGGCGTGGACGAAGAATTTGCTCCCATTCCATCGCTTTTGGCTCTAACAGCGGTCCACAATCACCTCGTCCGCGAAGGAACCCGGACGGGGGTAGCGCTGATCATTGAATCCGGCGAGCCGCGCGAGGTGATGCATTACTGCCTCCTGATCGGCTATGGCGCCAGCGCTATCAATCCGTACCTCGCGATTGAAACAATCGAAGAGCTGGCGGCTGCGGGTGAACTTCCCGGCGGGATTACTCCAGAAGCCGCGATCAAGAACTACATCAAAGCCGTCAACAAGGGACTGCTGAAAGTCTTTTCGAAGATGGGCATCTCGACTCTGCAGAGCTATCGCGGCGCAGAGTGCTTCGAAGCCATCGGGCTCAATAAGGTGCTTGTCGATCAGTATTTCACCGGCACCGCATCTCGCATCGAAGGCATCGGTCTCGATGTGCTGGCGAAGGAAGCCGTCGAAAAGCACAGCTTTGCCTTCCGCCCGGTGTCAGACTCGGAACCGGAACTGGCTATCGGCGGGAATTATCAGTACCGCATCAACGGTGAGCGGCATCTGCTGAATCCTCTGACGGTCAGCAAGCTGCAGCACTCGGTACGCCAGCAAAGTTACGCGAGTTTTCAGGAATACTCGAAGCTCATTGACGAACAGAACGAACGCCTGTACACGCTTCGCGGCCTGATGCGCTTCAAAACGGCGGCGCGCTCCATACCCATTGCCGAGGTGGAACCAGCCGCCGAAATCGTCAAGCGCTTCGCGACTGGCGCGATGTCGTTCGGCTCGATTAGCAAGGAGGCCCACGAGACGCTTGCGATTGCTATGAACCGGATCGGCGGTCGCTCCAATACCGGGGAGGGCGGGGAAGACGAAGCGCGTTTCATTCCCCTGCCGAACGGCGACTCGCGCAAGAGCGCCATTAAGCAAGTCGCTTCGGGACGTTTTGGTGTCACAACGAATTACCTGATCAATGCGCAAGAGCTGCAGATCAAGATCGCGCAGGGCGCAAAGCCCGGCGAAGGCGGGCAGTTGCCGGGCCACAAAGTGGATTCGGTGATCGCGCGTGTACGGCACTCGATCCCCGGAGTCGGCCTGATTTCGCCTCCGCCGCACCATGACATCTATTCCATCGAAGATCTTGCGCAATTGATCTATGACCTGAAGAGCGTAAATCCGGCGGCACGGATTTCCGTCAAGCTGGTCGCCGAAGTCGGGGTAGGAACGGTTGCCGCGGGTGTTTCCAAAGCGCACGCGGACGTAGTTCTGATCAGCGGCTACGATGGCGGCACAGGCGCTTCTCCGCTGACCTCTCTACGCCACGCGGGAATCCCTTGGGAGCTTGGCCTGGCGGAGACGCAGCAGGTGCTGGTGATGAATGACCTGCGCAGCCGCATTCGCGTGCAGGTAGACGGCAAGCTGCAGACGGGCCGCGACGTCGTAATCGCCGCTCTGCTCGGCGCGGAAGAATTCGGCTTTTCTACCGCACCGCTCGTCGCCCTGGGTTGCATCATGATGCGCAAGTGTCACTTGAACACGTGCCCCGTGGGTATCGCGACGCAGAACCCTGAATTGCGCAAGAAATTCGCGGGCACTCCGGAGAACGTGATTAACTTCTTCTTCTTTATTGCGGAAGAGGTTCGCGAGTGGATGGCGAAGATGGGTTTCCGCACCATGGACGAAATGATCGGCCGGGTGGACATGCTCGAGATGCGCATGGCCGTAGAACACTGGAAAGCGCGCGGCCTTGATTTTTCATCTATCCTATACAACCCGCAGACGCCGAGCCGTGTGGGGCGGCGCTGCATGATCGCGCAGAATCACGGGCTCGAAGAAGCGCTGGATCATAAGCTGATGGAGGCCGCCCGTGCGGCGCTCGAGGACGGATCGCGGGTCGATTTCGAGATTCCGATTCGGAACGTGCACCGCACAGTGGGAGCTATGCTGAGCGGCGAGGTGGCGCGCCGCCATGGTTCACAAGGATTGCCCGACGATACTATACGGATCCGCATGACGGGATCGGCGGGACAGAGCTTCGGGGCGTTTCTCGCAAAAGGTGTTTCGCTCATTCTGGAAGGCGACGCTAACGATTACGTCGGTAAGGGCCTTTCCGGCGGAAAGCTGGTTGTCTTCCCGCCGAAGAACTCTACTTTCGCTCCTGAAGAGAACATTCTGATCGGCAACACCGTTCTCTACGGCGCGACTAGCGGGGAAGCCTATTTCAACGGAGTAGCGGGCGAGCGTTTTGCCGTTCGGAACTCCGGTGCGACAGCGGTGGTCGAAGGCACGGGAGACCATGCCTGCGAATACATGACCAATGGCACCGTTGTTGTGCTCGGGCGTACTGGCCGGAATTTTGCAGCGGGAATGAGTGGCGGTATCGCCTATGTTTACGATCCGCATGGCGATTTCGTTCGCGTGCGCTGCAACTCAGCGGGTGTGGACCTGGAGCCGATGTTTGAGCGCGCGGATATCGCGTTACTAGAGAACCTGATTCGCAAGCATGTGGAACACACCGGCAGCGCGCTCGGCAGCCGCGTCCTTCAACACTGGACCGATAACCTGAAGCATTTCGTCAAAGTGTTCCCGCACGATTACAAGCGGGTGCTGATTAAATCGAAAACCGCTGATCACAAGCAGGAGATTGCCATTTCAATTCCTACGCACGCGGTGGCAGTAGGCGAACGGGCGAGGTAATTGAGTTGGGCAAGATCACCGGATTCCTGGAACACACTCGCGAAACGCCTGAGCGCCGGCCCGTTTTGGAACGAGTAAACGACTGGTTTGAGGTGTACCAGGATTTCCCTGCGCAGAAATTGCAGCATCAGGCCGGTCGTTGCATGGATTGCGGCGTCCCGTTCTGCCATACCGGCTGCCCGGTGAGCAATCTGATTCCGGATTGGAACGACCTGGTGTATAAGAACCGGTGGCGCGAGGCGATTCGTTCGTTGCACAGCACGAATAACTTTCCGGAGTTCACGGGACGGATTTGCCCCGCGCCGTGCGAGGCTGCCTGTGTCCTTGGTATCAACGACAAGCCGGTCACGATCAAGGTGGTCGAGCAGAACATCATTGACCGGGCCTTTAACGAAGGATGGGTGCAGCCCGAACCGCCGAGGCGCCGCACCGGAAAACAAGTTGCCATCGTCGGTTCCGGCCCGGCGGGACTCGCCGCGGCTCAGCAGTTGAATCGCGTCGGACATTTCGTGACCGTGCTCGAGAAGCACGACCGCGTAGGCGGCCTGCTCCGCTACGGTATTCCCGATTTCAAGATGGAGAAGAGTGTCGTGGATCGCCGCCTCGAGCAGCTCTTTGCCGAGGACATAGAGTTCCGGACAAATGTGCACGTCGGGCGCGATATCAGCGGGGATGAGTTGTTACGCGGCTATGATGCTGTGCTGCTGGCAACTGGCGCCGAGCAGCCGCGAGACCTCGGAATTCCTGGACGCGACTTGAAGGGTATCCACTTTGCAATGGACTACCTGGTGCAGCAAAACAAGCGCTGTGCCGGAGACTCGTTTGAAGGTGCGGAAGAGATTCTTGCCACCGGCAAGCGGGTAGTGATCATCGGCGGCGGCGACACCGGAGTTGACTGCCTGGGAACCGCACACCGTCAAAAGGCTGTTTCTGTGCACCAGTTGCAGATTCATCCCATGCCACCCGAGGATCGCCACCACTCGACGCCTTGGCCGCTCTGGCCGCTCCAGTTGCGGGTGGAGGCCGCGCACGAAGAGGGTGGATTCCGTGAATGGAGTGTTCTGACGACTCATTTCAGCGGTGACGAGGACGGCAACGTGAGAAAACTCCACTGCGTGCGTGTGGGCCCCAAGCCAGCCTTTGAGCGGATGCCGGACAGCGAATTCTATCTGGATACCGATCTCGTCCTGATTGCTATCGGCTTTTCGGGACCGGTTCGAGGTGGTTTGCTCGAGCAGTTGCAGCTCGCGCTGGATTCGCGCGGCAACGTTCGCACCGATGAAACGTACGCGGCTTCCATACCGAAAGTGTTCGCGGCGGGCGATGCCAATCGCGGCCAGTCGCTGGTGGTCTGGGCTATCGCGGAAGGACGCAAGGCCGCGTATTATATGGACCGGTTCCTGATGGGATCGAGCCAGTTACCGATTTGCTAGCCTGACGCCCGCGAGAGCTCGGCACAAATTCTGCCACTCACTCTGTTATTTTGCCGCGCATAGCGCCTCGTCGAGTGCATGGCCTCTGGGCGCTATCATGGGGTTGCTTGGGGATACAGACCACCGCGCCACTGACACCTGTAGAGCGCGGGAAGAAGCTCAGAACCTGGGCACTTATCATTGCCACGAATGTGATTTCGCTCGTGTGCATGATTTGGGTCCTCAATGGCGCCGGCCTGCATCACATCTTGGGCGAAGTCCGCCGGATGCATTATAGCTGGGTGTGCCTCGCCGTCGCCATGGACATCTGCGTTTACCTGCTTCACGGCTGGCGATGGAAGCTGTTGCTGGCGCCCGTCGGTCGCGTACCGTACTCGTATGCCGTCGAAGCAATCTATGTCGGACTGTTCGCGAACGAAGTCCTGCCGTTACGGGCCGGTGAATTGATTCGCTGTTTTTTGCTCTCGAAGTCCACGTCTACCCCTCTGTCAGTAACCTTCGCTTCCGCCCTGATCGAGCGAATTTTCGATGGCATCTGGCTGATGGTCTGTTTCTTTGTCTGTCTGCATATGGTCCGGCTTCCCGGCGTGTTGCTGAAGGGCGGCTACATACTCGGTATTCTGATCGTGATTTGCGGCATCGTTTTGGCTTACGCGATGTACGCACGCAAACAGTCGCTCAACCTGCTGTTCGGAATCTCTTGGCCGCGATGGTTCATCACCCTGATCGAAGATTTGCATCTGATCGGGCATTCACGTTATCTCTACTTCTCATTCATCGTCAGCGGCGCCTATCTTCTGATCCAGATGTTACCGATCTATGCGGTAGTGAAATCCACCGGCCTTGCGGTCCCTTGGACCGCCTCCTTCACGATGATGGTGCTTCTGCGGTTGAGCAGCGTGGTACCGCAGGCGCCCGGCAATCTCGGATCTTTTCAGTGGGTCGCGGCGCGAACACTAATCATATTCGGGCTCGCGGCGGGACACGCCAAACGCTTTTCGCTCATCCTTTGGGCGGTAGTGACCGTCCCCCTGATTGTCATCGGCTTTATCGCCGTTGCGATGGAAGGCATCAACATGAGCCATCTCCATAAGGAAGCGGCGGCGGCGGCTCAGGATCAGGAGAAAAGTCGGTAAGATAGGGGAAACGGGGTTCGGCCTTGTTTGCCTTACTCTTTCTCGCACTTTACGCCACGCCGGCGCCAGATCTTCCAGCGGCAGGACTGCAGGCATTGGAACATGGCGACTACGCTCAGGCTGAGCAAATCTTTTCTAAGCTCGTTGAAACAGATCCGAAAGACTACGCCTCGCTGTTCAACCTGGCGCTAGCCGAAACAGGGCTGAAGAAGGACAGCGCGGCGGCTGGACATTACCAGCAGGTACTCGTTTTGAAGCCCGGATTGTATGAGGCGGAGCTCAACCTCGGGATTCTTAATATTCACAGCGGGCACCCTTCGGAAGCAATCCCGCTGCTGCGCGATGCGGCCAAACAGAAGCCCAACCAAGCCAGGCCAGCCCGCTACCTGGGCGAGGCCCTCTTTCAAACCGGAGATCTCGATGGAGCCGCAACGGCTTTTCGGGCGGCGCTCACCGCCGACCCCAAGCTGGCGGCTGCGGAACTCGGTCTCGGGCAAACTCTGCTGCGGCAAGGCAAGCTCGAAGAAGCACTCCCGCACTATCACCAGGCTGCGGTCCTTGATACGAATTTGAAGTCCTATCTTCTGGAAGCGGCTGCCGCTCTTTCGAAAGCGAATCGTTCGAGCGACGCCATCACTTTGCTGAAGGAATTTCCGGACGACGTAGGCGCGCGCGAGGAACTCGGGCGGCTGTATCTGGCTGCGAAGCGCCCGGGCGAGGCGGTTGCCGAATTCCAGGCGGCAGTCGCGATGTCTCCAACGCCGGCTAATCGACTGGCCCTGGCGACCGCATACCTGAGCAATAATCAGCCGGGCGCCGCGGCGCCGATCCTCGAGGCCGCTCTGGCCTCGAATCCGAAGGATTATGATTTGCGCATGGCGGTCGGAAGGATTCATCGCGATAAGCGCGACTACGCCGCAGCGGCGGCGCAGTTCGTTGCGGCCGCGCAGCTCAAGCCGGATTCCGTCAAGGCTTGGAATGAGGCTGCCAATGCCTTCGTTCTGTCCGAGCAGTACCCGCAAGCCTTGGCGGCGCTCGATCGGGTTCATAGCTTAAACGCGGATTCTGCCGGCGATTTCTACTACCGCGCCATCGTGTTGGACAAGTTGCACCAGGTAAAACCGGCGCTGGCCAGCTATCAAAAGTTCCTCGCGATGAGTCAGGGCAAGTTTCCCGACCAGGAATTCATTGCCAGGCAGCGAAGCCGGATTCTCGAAAAGGAGGCCAATCGATGAGGCTGTCCATCAAGCCGGCAAAATGGGCCGGGGCGAGCTTAGCACTTGTCATATTCGTTTCGTCCGGTTATGCGCAATCCTTTGTCGCAGAGCTTAAGGCCATGGAGCACGATCCTGCCAGGCGCTCTGAAAAGGCGTTGCTGCTGGCCGACTCAGCATTCGATAATGCGCGCGACTTTTACAATAAGGGTGAGGTCCACAAAGGCGATGCGCAGCTCGACAACATGACCAACGCGTTGAACTTTTGTGTCGAGTCCCTGCAGCAGGCAAAAAAGGCCAAATACTACAAGAAAGCGGAGCTCCACGTGGCATTGCTCCAGCGCCGGATGGAGAGCCTTCTCGGCGATATTGATGTTCAGCAGCGGGGCTGGGCGGAGCAGACCGGCCGCACGTTAGAGCAAATTCACGACAAGCTGCTGGCCGGAGTCATGAAGAAATGAAGTTTGTTTGGGCGGTCTGTGTCATCGCCGCGTGTTCGCTCCTGTTCGGGCAAGATCGCGATTTTCTGACGCCGAATGAAGTCGAGCAGGTGCGCGAGGCCCAGGATCCGAATGACCGGCTCGTTCTATACGTCCATTTCGCCAAAGAACGAATGGACCTGATCGACCAATATCTTGCAAAGGAGAAGCCGGGACGGAGCATTTTCATTCACAACGCCCTGGAAGACTACGGCAAGATCATCGAAGCCATCGACGCAGTTTCCGACGACGCGTTAGTTCATAAGCATTTGCTGGATAAGGGAACGGTTGCCGTTCAGGACGCCGAAAAGGAGTTCCTCGCCAAGCTGAACAAGATACAGGATAGCGACCCGAAAGACCTCGATCGCTACAAGTTCGTTCTGCAGCAGGCCATTGATACCACCAGTGACAGCCGGCAAATGTCGATGGAAGATTCGACGAAGCGCGGAGCCGATCTGGAGGCGGAGGATGCCAAGGAAAAGAAGGAGCGCGAGGCGATGATGCCTTCCAAGGAAGTGGACGCCCGCAAGAAATCTGCCGAGACTCAGGGGCAGCCAAAGAAGAAGGTCCCGACGCTGTATCGTCCCGGTGAAAAGCCGGAACAACCACAGAACTGATCTCTCGTCCGTTCCTGTCGTAAATTGAAACCAGAGGCATTCGTTGGCTCATCACCACCACGACCACGCACAGAGGACCGGTTGGATTCTCCGGCTCTCCCTCGCGGCGACGCTCGCATTTACCGCGTTTGAGACCTATGCCGGCTTCCGCTCGCATAGCCTGGCTCTGCTCTCTGATGCGGGCCACAACTTTACCGACGCCCTTGCCCTGCTGCTGGCCGCGGTTGGTTTTTACTTGCAGCACAAGCCGGCGAACCGGGTGAAGACATATGGCTACCAGCGTGCCGGTGTGATCGCCGCTTTCCTGAACGCTGCCACGCTGATCGTCATTTCTCTGGTGATTTTCTGGGAGGCGGCTTCGCGGATCATTCGCCCCGAGCCGGTGAACGATCGCGTCATGTTGTGGGTGGCGGCATTGGCCCTCATGTTGAACGGCGTGATCATGCTGGGTTTGAACCGCGGCCAAAAAGACGATCTCAACCTTCGAGCCGCTTTCATTCACATGCTGGGCGACGCCTTGGGAGCAGTTGCCATTATCCTCGGTGCAATCGTGATTCGCTTCACGCAGTGGGTATACGTTGACCCTATTCTTTCTATCGCGATCGGCGCGCTCATCGTCTACACGGCCTGGGATATCATTCGCGAATCTCTGAATATTCTGCTCGAAGGTTCGCCTCGCGGCTTGGATTTGGCACATGTTACGAGCGCAATGTCCGATATCGAAGGTGTCCTGGATGTCCACGACTTACATATCTGGAGTCTCGGTGCAAAGACGCACGCTCTCAGCTCGCATGTTCTCATCGAAGACATGCCGCCATCGGCGAGCGAGGGTATCCTCAAGCGCATCAATGAAGTCTTGTGCGGATTCGGCATTCATCACACGACGATCCAATTCGAGCACGTGCCATGTGTTCTGTCTGACAGCGGCTGCCGAATGGCTTCGAGTGATCGCCACGCGCACGGCCCCGGTCACCGGCACTAGCTCAGAGGGAGAAGCTTGCGCTCGGACCGAATTATTTGACTTGGATGCGGAGTTTCTGAATTGCGTTGTTTCCGTAGCCCAGCCGGTTCCACTCTGGCGCCTCCGGTTGTGCCCGACTCGCCATATCAGTCGCCCGCGCGCGAATGTCCACTGTGCCGGGCTGGTCTACACGCAGGAAGAACTCCCACCATTGCCAACTGTGCGGCTTTCTTTCTCCCACCAGGCGAGCATGCTGCCACGGCCCTCCGTTGATGCTTACGTCGACTCGCGCGATCTGCGCCGCGCCGGACCACGCTACTCCACGTATTTTCAATTCGCCATGCTCAACTTCGGCATCCCCCGCGGGTTCCGTGATCAGGCTGCGAACGCGTTGCAGAGTCACCGGCTCTCTTGTCACCAGTCCGTCGCGCTGCCATTCATAAAAATAAGCGCCTGTCTGATAATGTCCTTGGAAAGCGTCGCTTAGCACTTCGATCCCGGATAGCCATTTCACCGAAGCTACCGCGTACCAACCGGGGACAATCACTCGCAGCGGATAGCCATGCTGCAGTGGCAGTGCCCCTCCGTTCATTGCGTATGCCAACAACACCCCGGCCACTCGCGCATCATCCAAGTTCAAGCTTCGTTCAAAGTGAACCGCTTCGTTGATTCCGTCGACCGTCCCGCTGTCGGCGCCACGAAACAGCACTTGTTTCGCGCCAGGCCTTACACCGGCCCGGTCGAGCACCTCGACGAGAGGTACGCCGGTCCATTCGGCCGTGCTCACGGCGCCGAAATTCCACTGCTCACCTTTGACCTGTGGCTCCAATTGCGAGCGGCCATTCCCGGCACACTCGAGTGTCACAACGAGCGTCTGCGAAGGCATGTTGGAGAGATCGCGCAAACTCAGGCTCGATGGCCGGTCCACTAAGCCGCCCACGCTCAGCCGCCACACGGCTGTGTTTAGCTTTGGAATTTGAAAATGGTTGCGGACATAGAAACTTACGTTCGGCATCACAACGCCACCTACCAACGCCGGAAGTGACGTCTCGCAATTCAGCGGATGCGCCCGGTGGACTACTAACCCGCCGTCAATCGCCCATTGGCATGCCTCTTCAGGATCAAGGGCGGGTGCGGCTCGATCGATTTCGGGGGGCGCCGCGCCGCACCCGCCGTTAGATACAACACCAGCGCACGTCGCCGCCGGATAGACATCCACTTCGCCGGCCGAAGCAAAGGGCCGCATAAATTCCCACACGCGCGCTTCGTCATCCGATTCCACAATCATGTACAGCGTATGTTCGCCGCGAACGATTGCTTCTCCCTGAATCTCGATGCCCTGCTTGCGCACATTCGGCCGGCTCAGGTAATTCAGCAGGTTCGCTCCCACGTAGGGGTCAGTGGCGGGACAACGCTCGGCGGCATGCTGATGACGGACGATAAAGAGAGCCACGAATTCTTTCCTGTTGAAAACCTAATTTGTGCCGCCAGGCAGTTCGTAGGGAAGCCCGGCGGTCTTCCATGCGTCGAAGCCACCAATCAGGTTTGCGATATCGAGAAAGCCGGCGCGCCGCAGCAAGCTGGTCGCGATCGAACTACGATAGCCGCCCTTGCAGTGCACAACCAGAAGTTTCTCGCGGTCCAATTCGGCAGTGCGTGACTCGAGTTCACCCAGCGGGATGCGTATCGATTTCTCGACGGCTCCTGCAGTTACTTCTGCCGGCTCGCGTACGTCCAGCACTGCGATGCGATCTCCGTCCTGCTCGCGCAGTGCGTGCAAGTCCTGAACCGTGAGTTGGGGAATATACTCGAGTTCAAAACCATCCTTGATCCAACCGGCAACACCGTCGGCGAGGTATCCTGCTACATTCTCGACTCCGACACGGGCGAGCCGCATCTGCGACTCGCGCACATGCTCCGGGTCTTCTCCAACGATAATCAGACGCTTGTCGAGCCCCAGAATTCGTGCCGCCCAGGAAGCGTACTGTCCGGTCAGACTGATGTGAACCGACCCCGGCACGTGCGCCACTGCGAACTCCATCGGGGGCCGCGTGTCTACTACCACCGTGCCCTCTTTCTGCAGCCGGACGACCTCCCGCGCGGGTAACGCCGCCAGCGGCGGCAGTTCCGATATGGGTGCCGCGCCCCGCCGGTTCAGGTCCACTTCTCTCGCGAAATACTCGGGTCGCGCAGGCAGGCTGTCCGTCAGCAGATGCACGAATTCCTCAGAGGTTTGGGCGAGTAAGGCGTAGTTCGTCTGCCGTTGCTTGCCGATTGTCGAAGAACTTTCAGAACTCATTTGACGGCCGCAGAGTGACCCCGCGCCATGCGCAGGAAAGATCTCTGTATTGTCCGGAAGTGTCAGGAGCTTCTGCTGGATGCTCTGATACAGCATGGCAGCGAGCTCCTGCGGGCTATGTGTCGCCGAAAGATCGGGCCGCCCCACATCGCCGACGAAGAGCGTGTCACCGGTGAAGACTGCCTGAGGCCGGTTCGGTTGACCCAGATCAGTCATCAGTATGCAAATGCTCTCAACCGTATGTCCCGGAGTCTGAAGAAATCGGAGATGGCAATGGCCGAACTGTATCTCGTCCCCATCCTTCACGGCAATGTGCGGAAACAAAGCTCCAGATCCGGCACCGATATAGATCCGCGCTCCCGTACGCTCTGCTAACTCTAGATGTCCCGAGACGAAGTCGGCGTGCAAGTGGGTCTCGATGACATGTTCGATCTTCCACCCGTTGCGGGCTGCCGCGTCGAGATAGATTTCAACGTCGCGCTGGGGATCGATAATCGCTGCAATGCCGTCCGAACACACCGCGTAAGAGGCGTGGGCGAGGCAGCCCAAATAGAATCGCTCAACCTGTACAGGTTCCATGCTGCTCCTCCGTGGTGCGTGCGTCGATTCTATGCGTTGACCTTGACTGCTGTCAAGCCACGCGCCACGTACCGGAAGACGCCCGTCGGAGTCCGGCCGGGCGTCTCAAATGGAGCGCTACGGCGTGATCTTGAAGACGGTGCCGCCGAGGTGCAATCCGCCTTTAAATGCGACGCCGAATAAATGACCTTGAGGATCGCGGACCAGTTCCCCGACCGGCTCGTCACCGCTATTCGAGAGATCAAATTCATAGAGCACTGTTTCGGTCCAGTGAGCCTGTCCAGGACCGGGTGGCGTGAGCTTGAATACGAGGCCATAACTGCCGAGAACTCCCCAGCTCATAGGACCACCACCGGATGTTGTCCCAATAAACGCCCCGCTACCGTCCGCGATGAGGCCGCCTTGCGGGAAGGCACCATCCGGGCCGGAGAAATCGTGAATAACGGATTCCGTCCATTTGTTGTGGAATGGCGCAGGCGGCGCCAACTTAAAGACAACGCCGCAGCCGATGACGTTTAGAAGAGAATCGGTGCATGTGCCCGTACCGCCTTGAAACGTTGTTCCGTAGAGCGCGCCGTATGGATCGAAGCGGAGCCTTGCCTGAGGTATTGCCCCGTCAGTCCCGCCCATGAAACTGTGCAGAGTCGTCTTCGTCCATGTAGTCTGCCCTGCCGCCGGGGGCGTAAGTTTGAAAACCGTGCCGCAGCCGATCACATCCGACAAAAAGTCGGCGCAACCGCCTGCGCCGCCGTAGAGCGTTGTGCCGTAGAGAGCGCCTGCTGCATCTCGCGTCAGCCGCGTCATCGGGTTTCTCCCATCGATTCCGCTTTGAAAGCTATAGAGTATGGTCTCCTCCCATTTGGTCTTTCCCGCGTCGAGAGGGGTCAGCTTGAACACGGTACCGAAGCCACTGTAATACGCCGTGCTGCCGCCTAAGTCGGTGGTCCCGTAGAGCGCTCCGCTTGTATCCATAATTAAGCCGGCGCTTGGATTCGCGCCGTCACCAATGCCTTCGGCGTAGTTGTGGTTGAAGTAGTGCAATACGGTTTCCTTCCATTTCGTGCCGCCCGGAGCCGGAGGCGTCAGCTTGAAAACGAGCCCCTGGTTCGGCCACGGCCCGCCCGATTGCGTGGTCCCGTAGAGTGCGCCACTTGCATCCATAACCAGGCCTGGGTTCGGAAGACCGCCATCAAATCCTCCGGTAAACGTGTAGAGTACGGAGATGTTCCAGTTCGTCTGGCCAGGGGCCGGCCGAGTGAGCTTGAAAATCGTGCCGTTGTAATATTTGCCACTCAGCATGGCCGCACCGTATAGCGCACCGTTCGCGTCTCGCAACAGCGTACCGTCGGGATGTGAGCCGGTCCATTGTTCACCAATGCCGGGGAGCGGATTGAATGCAAACAGGGTTTTTTCTGTTGCGGCGGGCGCCATTGAAGAGAAGGCGGTCAGGGTCGCAGTGATGATAGGCAACCAAGCCGAGCTTTTTCCTGGCGGGCAATAAGCCCGCAAGTAACTTGACATTTGATTTACTCCTTAATGGAATTTCTGGAATCGAACCGGGATGGTTCAACCTGTACTGTCAAGTCCTGCGAAAATGTCACATCCAACCTTTCCGCTGATCAGGAAGTTATAATTTCGAACACTGCCGCTGCCCATCACCGGGATCGCACTATGTCTACGGCTTCGTGGCTTCCGCTATTGCTTTTCGCGATCCGCGGACTGCTCGCGCAAACCGGCGCGAGCTCCGGCCCGGTTCCGGCAAAGGAGCCCAGGCTCCTGGAACTCGGCCCAACCATCGAATGCCAACTTGCGGGCGGACAGTCTCGGGAATATCGCGTTGCCTTGGAGGCGGGGCAGTATGCCCGAGTGGTCGTGGAGCAGCGGAGCATCGACGTGGCGGTCGCCGTCTTCGGACCTCAGGGAGGGGAACTTTTTGCCACGGACAGTTACGGAATTGGTTATCCCGAAACCGCCGAACTGATAGCTGCCGGCTCTGGTAATTACCGCCTGAGGCTCACCGCGCCCGACCGTCATGCGCCAGATGGCGCTTGCGCGATCGCCCTGCAAGACGTCGAGCGCGCGACCGAGGCGCACCGAATGCGGATCTCCGCCGCCGAGGAATTCGAACGCGGGATAACACTTCGCAAGCAGGGCACGCGCAAGGCAATGTTGAAGGCGATCGACCAGTTTGGCCGCTCTCTGGCGGATTGGCGCGCTGCCCAGGACGGCATCGCAGAAGCACAAACGCTGGATATGATTGCGTCGCTGCAGATCGAAATCGGGAATGAGCAGAAAGCGCTCGAGTATGCGACGGAAGCGTTGCGGGTAACACAAGAATGTGATGACCGCGGCGCTGAAGCGCGCGCCCTCGACTCATTGGGGGAAGTACATAACTATTTCGGCGATAAGCGAAAAGCCATCGCGTACTACGAGCAAGCACGTCCTCTAATGCAGGCCGCGGCCGACCAAGCATCGGAAGGGAAAACTTTAAGCAACCTGGGAGTTGCCTATTCGGGTCTGGGCGAGAAGCACAAAGCTCTGGCTCAGTTCGACCGGGCTACGCGGATTTTTCGCGAACTTCAGGATCGCCGCATGACGGCTGAGGTGGCGGGCAACATGGGTGTAACGTACGACAGCCTCGGTGAATATCAGCGGGCGCTCGACAATCATCGTAGTGAGCTCGCGCTTCAGCGAGAATTGGGGGACCGGGCGAGTGAGGCCGTTGCGCTGAATAATATTGGCTCGGCTTACTCCGGACTGGGGGAGTATCAGAAAGCGCTTGATGCGTACAAGGACGCTCTGGAGATCAACCGGTCGTTGGACAACCGGTGGAATATAGCGATTAATCTCAATAACATTGCGTGGGTTTACGATCAACTCGCCGATCATCGTCGGGCGCTTGCGTTCTATCGGGAGTCCCTCGAGATTGTGCGGGCCATCGGCGACCGTCGTAGAACGGCAATTACTCTCAACAACATCGCCGAAATCTACGCCGAGCTTGGCGATTATCGCAAGGCGGCCATGCTTCATAGCCAGGCCCTTCCTCTGCGCCGCTTGGTAGGTGATGCCGATGGCGAGGCGAATTCCCTCAATAACCTGGGGAAGGCGTACGCAAAACTCGGGCAACCTGAGAATGCTCGCGACCTCTTCGACGAAGCGCTAGCAAAGCATAGAATCTCTGGAAACCGCTACATGATGGCCCGCACGCTGAGGAATCTGGGCGAACTGGAGCATAACAGCCGTCACTTAGAGCAAGCGGAGCACCATCTGGTTGAAGCGCTCGAGACAAGCCGGGCCATACACGATCGAAGCGGGGAAGCGTCGACATTGTCCGACCTTGCCTGCCTGGAACGTGACCGTGGCGGTCTACTCGTTGCACACCAACGCGCAGAGGAGGCGCTCACGACTTTCGAATCTTTGCGGCGGGGAATAATCAGCCCCCGGCTTCGGGCATCTCTATTCGCTTCGATCCGCGAGACGTATGAGCTCAACCTGGAAGTTTTGGCAGCCTTAGATGCCCGTCAGCCGGGTGAAGGTTTTGACGCCACCGCACTGTTGGCGAGTGAGCGAGGGCGGGCGCGGTCCTTGCTCGAAATGCTCACCGAATCGGGAACAGAGATCCGGCGCGGCGTCGACGCTGGCCTGCTCGATCAGGAGCGGAAATTGCAGCAGCTTATTGCCGGAAAGGCGGAGCGGCAGACCCGGATGCTGAGCAGCAAGCACACTGATTCTGAAGCTGCAGCTGCGGAGAAAGAATTGGATGCGCTCACAGCGGAGCTGGATCAGGTTCAAAGCCGGATTCGTGAGACCAGTCCGCAGTACGCCGCTTTGACGCAACCTGTCCCGCTTAATCTGCAAGAGATTCAGAAGAACGTACTCGATCAAGACACCGTTCTCCTCGAATATGCCTTGGGAGCGGAAAAGAGTTTTCTTTGGGTTGTGACACCCTCTTCGATTGAACTTTTTGCACTGCCCCCGCGGGCAGAAATCGAATCCGCAGCAAAGCGGGTGTACGATCTCCTGACAGCACGCAATCGGAAGCCGACGCATGAATCGCCGTCCGTCAGAGCCGCTCGTATCAAGCAGGCGGACGACGCGTATCCTGCTAGCGCCGCGAAGGCGAGCAGAATGTTGGTCGGCCCGGCGGCGCCGCGGATTCAAAACAGGCGATTGCTGATTATCGGAGAAGGTATGCTGCAGTATCTTCCGTTCGGCGCATTGCCGGATCCCGGTGTCTCAAAGCAGTGTCCACTGATTATGAATCACGAGGTTGTGACCTCGCCATCAGCTTCGGTAATCGCGGTTCTGCGTCAGCAATACGCAACCCGAAAAGTGGCGCCGAAAGCGGTAGCGATTCTGGCTGACCCGGTTTTCAGCGCCGATGATCCGAGAGTCACGTATCAGGAGAAGCTGCCGCTACAGGCCGCCGCGAAAGCAACCCCGAAGCATGCCCTCAGATCCGCAAGCGGCCTTGACGGGCAAGATTTCGTCAGATTGCGCTTCAGCCGCAACGAAGCCGAGGCAATCGTTAAGCTCGCGCCGCCGGGGGCGACGTTGGAAGCTCTGGACTTCGATGCCAGCCGCGAAACCGCACTACGGCCCGATCTGGCGCAGTATCGTATCGTCCATTTCGCGACGCATAGCCTGCTGAACAATGATCGCCCGGAGCTCTCCGGTGTGGTGCTTTCGCTGGTCGACCGCGCCGGCCGTCCACAGAATGGATTTCTGCGCCTTTATGACATTTATAATCTGCGTCTCGGTGCTGAGCTGGTAGTGCTCAGCGCGTGCGAGTCAGCGCTGGGCGAGGAGATCAAGGGTGAAGGGCTCATCGGCCTCACGCGTGGGTTTCTATACTCAGGCGCGCCACGCGTGCTGGCAACCGTATGGAATATCGATGACCGCACGACAACAGAGGTGATGAAGCGATTCTATGAAGGCGTGCTGGCACGCGGCGAAAGGCCTGCTGCGGCGTTAAGGGCTGCTCAGGTTTCCATGTGGCAAGCGCGGGGATGGAACATGCCTTATTACTGGGGCGCGTTCACGTTGCAAGGGGAATGGCGGTAGTCGATGAGAGATGCGGCCCGGCAGAAGTGGTCGCTTACTCAGGAAGCGTTTGACGGCCTATTGGCCTCATTGGGGCCGGATCGTGACGCTGCCGCGGAACGCTATCTGGAGATCCGGCGTAACCTGGTACGGTTGTTTGAATGGCGTGGCTGCTCTGCACCGGAGGAGCATGCCGATGAGACCCTGAATCGGTGTGCAAGGAAGATTGCCGCAGGAGAAGAAATCCGCGATCTAAATATGTACTCGATTGGCGTGGCGCGGATGCTCTTACGGGAGCTGGGCCGCGAGCGGGCTGGCGAACCGCGTCCTCTGGATCAGGTTCGAGAGCCGCATGTTGTGCCGCCCGAATCTGACGAAAAGCCGGAAGACTGGATGGAATGCCTCAGGCGGTGCCTGGATCAGCTCTCTGCCACAAATCGCGACCTCATCCTGAGCTATTACCAGGGTGACAAAGGCGAGAAGATCCGGAATCGAAAAGGGCTGGTTCGATCATTCGGTATTCCGGCAAGCACCTTGCGCATGCGCGCGCTGCGAGTTCGCGAAGCACTCCAGTTGTGTACCGAAGACTGCTTGCAGCGGCAGCGGGAAACCCAGTTGTGACAAATTCGTGGGCTCTGACAGTTGTATATGAGTGGCGGCAAATCGCATATGCGATCAGAACACGTTGACGAGGCGTTGCTGGTCAAGTATCTGCTGGGAAGCCTGACCGACGAGGAACAGGTCGAGATCGAGAATCGCGCTTTCGAAGACTCGAACTACATGGCTGCGCTGGACGCCATCGAAGCGGAGCTGATCGATGCCTATGTGCGCGCTCAATTATCCCAGGCAGAGCGCCGCGCGTTCGAACGCCGGTTCCTGATGTCGCCGGGCCGCCGCAACAAAGTCGAATTCGCCAAGGCGCTCGCCAGCATCGCTTCGGAATCACAGGCCGATACTCCCATCGTCACGTGGCAAACCGTGCTCGGCTTTGTGCGCGGCTGGAAGCCAATCGCGCAGGTTGCGGCGGCCATGACCATCTTGATATTGGTCGTGGGCGGATCGTGGCTCATCATTCAAAACGCTGCAATGCGGTCTCGTCTGACATTGCTCGAAGCCCAGCGCCGGCAATTTGAGATCCGTCAAAAGGAACTGCGGCCCAAATTAGCCGTCCAGTCGCCAGGCCGTCAATCTCCAGCTCCCGGTATGCCGTCAACGCCCGCTGTTGCCTCCCTGGTCTTCTTGCCCGGGCTCACTCGCGCCGAAAACCGCGTGGAACAACTGCAGTTATCTCCATCCGTTCAAATTGTGCACGTCGAGATCCAACTCGAGGCCCGGGACGACTATCCGCGATTCCGTACAGAGCTTCACACACGCAGTGGGAAAGACATCCTGAGCGAGGATAATCTCCCCAGGCGTCGAACGGATGCCGGTTACAGTGTGATATTCGATATGCCCGCAAGCGCTCTGCCCGCAGGCCAATACGAGCTGGCCCTGAAAGGAATTCTCAACAACCAATCTGTTCAGGACATCGGCTATTACTACTTCAGCGTGGTTTTCTGACCTGATACAGAGGGGAGCGATAGTGACAAACCTAGCCCGCTGGCTCTGCTCCTCCGAACCCCAGTAATATGGTGATGTTGTATGGAAGACAGCACTGAACGACCGCAAGATTTCCCCATGCCTCCAGTCACCTTCTCGTTTCTGGTTGAGTCCATCCTGATGCAAACCCAAATGCAGCTCGGACTCCTAAAATTGGGCGAAAAAGACGAAGAGGCAGAGCCCAGCCTGCCGCTGGCCCGTCACTCCATCGATATGCTCGGCATGCTGCAGGAGAAAACGCGAGGAAACCTTACCATCGAAGAATCGCGGCTTTTGGAAAACGGCTTAACTGAACTTCGCTTTCGATACGTGCAGGTCGCCGACGAAATGAAGCGCCGTGGAAGGCCGGAAGCGAACGCCGAGGCTGCCGGAAAAAAGGAAGACGACCGTCCGTTGATCATCACCGCAGACGGCGGGAAGGGAACCAAAACCGAGTAGATGCTCGAGCAATTCGAGCACGCATCCATTCTGGTGCTCGGATCCGGAACCAGCGTCGGCGTGCCGATGATCGGGTGCCGCTGTGCCGTGTGCACTTCCAGCGATCCGCGCGATAGACGGCTTCGGCCTTCTGTGCTCCTGCGCCTGGACGACAAACGGATCCTGATCGACACATCCCCCGATTTCCGCTACCAGGCACTCCGGTTCGGTATCGAACGCCTGGACGCCATCCTCTACACTCATTCGCACGCCGATCACATTCTGGGCCTGGACGATGTCCGTCCCTTCAATTTCATGCAGCGGCACGATATTCCGATCTACACATCGGCTGAATCGCTCGAAACGATCGAACGCACATTTCAATATGTTTTCGACGCTGGGCCGAGCCAGTCCAGCCGCCCCCGGCTTAAGCCGCATATTTTCGATGACAAGGCCATTGACGTGGCGGGAGTCACAATTTTGCCCATTCGCATTTGTCATGGCAAGGGAATCGCTTATGGCTTCAAGTTCGGCGACTGCGCGTATCTCACAGATCACAGCGAGATTCCTTCGGAGAGCCGGGATAAGCTAACTGGGCTGGATGTGCTTTTTCTCGATGCCCTGCGGCACAACCCGCATCCGACGCATTCTACTGTGGAGGAGTCGCTGCGCACCGTCGAGCAGCTTCAGCCAAAAAGGGCTTATTTCACTCACATATCCCACGACTTGCTTCATGCTTCCATGGAGGCGCGACTGCCTTCAAACGTTCGCATGGCCTACGACGGGCTGGAGATTCCCATCGGACGGAAGGGAGCGCGATGACCGCAGCCGTATTCCGCTCGCTCGACGAGGCACGCGGCCGCTTCGGGCCTTGCGCTCTGGCGATCGGGAATTTCGATGGCGTGCATATCGGGCACCAGGCTCTTATCCATCGGGCTGTGGAGTTTGCCGCAGTAAACCGTCTCACGCCGGCGGTATTGACGTTCGATCCGCATCCAACCGCTGTGGTGGCTCCGGACCGTGTTGCGAAGATGATTTGTACGCTCGATCAGCGGCTCAGGCTACTATCCCGTGCGGGCGCCGGGCGTATCCTCGTCCTGCCTTTCACGGTGGATGTGGCGCGGCTCTCGCCCGAAGAGTTCGTTTCGCAAATTCTCGTCGGCGCTCTTCAAACCAAGGGAGTCTTCGTCGGCGATAATTTCCGCTTCGGATACAAGCAGGCAGGTACGCCGGACGTGCTCCGGAAACTCAGCCAAGAATACGGCTTCGCTTCAGAATTCATTCATCCGGTGCATTATCGAAATGAAGTCGTCTCCAGCTCCTCGATTCGTCAATACCTTGGGTCCGGTAACGTCTCGCGAGCCGGGCGACTGCTGGGGCACTGCTTTACACTCGAAGGCTCAGTGGTCGCCGGTCACGGTGTCGGCGCGAGGCAAACCGTGCCGACGCTAAATCTTCGACCGGTACCGAGCCAGGTGACGCCGTGTGGCGTCTACGTTACGGAAACGAGCGATGATACCGGCCGTACGTGGCCGTCCATTACGAACGTGGGCGTTCGTCCTACATTCGATGGGGAAGAACTGACGATCGAAACTTATCTGCTTGCTCCCCTGAACGATCCGGTTCCCGGGCGGATAGAAGTCCAGTTTCGCCGTTTTGTCCGCCCTGAGAAGCGATTTCCGGATGCTGCTGCCTTGAAAGCACAGATCTTGAAAGATGTTACGCGAGCCCAGCAATATTGGCGACGTTTCGGTCAGACGCGCTTGCAGAGATCGGGCATGCCCGATGCGAGCTTGAAATGACCAGCCGTCTTACTAGGAAAATCCCTCGGTACGAACTGGTAATCGGAAAATGTAACACGCGGCCTGTCTAGAGTACTCAAGACAGCATGACCCAATACTCGGGGTGTATTTTGGGCAGATTTAATTGGAGAGATCTGGCATGAACAAACCCGCAAGGCTTGCATTGATTTTGGCCGGCACGGCGGCGCTGAGCCTCCCCATGGCGGCTGACACGCTTTTCACGACAACCCTCTCGGGTGCGCTAGAGACGCCCCCGACTGGTTCGCCCGCAACCGGAACCGCGATGGTCGACTACATCACGGCTTCCAATGATCTCACCTACAGCGTAACGTTCTCGAATCTTGAGGCTGGCGCAACAGTAGCACACATCCACGTCGGCGCCCCAGGTGTTCCGGGCCCGGTGATCCTGCCCCTCAACCTGAACGGTGCAGCGGGCTCTACTTCCGGCACCTTCAGCGGTACCTTGACAGCCGCCGATTTGACGCCGGGAGACGGAATAAATACGTTCCAGGACGCTATTAATGCGTTGTTTGCCGGCAATACATACGTCAACGTACACAGCTCATTGTTTCCCGCTGGCGAGATTCGCGGACAATTGGGAGCCGTTCCGGAACCCGGGACCTGGGGACTTTTGGGTCTTGCTCTGGCCCTGACCACGGCATTCGGAAGACGCCGGCGGATGAAGTCGTAAACGTGAAGTTCGTTGTGAAGCTCGGGGTCGCTAGATTCTGAAGCATAGAAACTCCTGGTCTATCCGGGAATTCCGGGTTCGAAAAAACGACACGCTGTTCTGACGGATATTGAAAGATGCCGTGAGACCCGTCTCTGTACATGCTCTATTGATCGGCATCCTTCTGAGCCTGAGTTGCGATGTTCACGCGCAGGAAGAACACTCGCTACTCATGATGCCGTTACCATCCCACGCTGAGCCAGGGAGTGGTGAGTTCCTGATTGGCGGGAATTTCGGCATCGCGCTGAAAGGGTACGCGGAACCTCGTCTTGAACGAGCACGGCAGCGCTTCCTGGATATACTTTCGCGTGAAACGGGAATTCCACTCTGGCGCGAAGCAGCCACGAACAAGCCCCGGTTCACGATTCAAACTGCAGGCCCGAGTGACACGGTGCAGCACTTAGGCGAGGATGAGTCCTATCATCTTGCGATCTCGTTAAGTGAGGTCCAGTTAAGCGCCCCGAACCCGATCGGAGTGTTGCGCGGGCTCCAGACGTTTCTACAACTGGTAAGAGTCACGTCTGGAGGCTTTAGTGTTCCCGCCGTCGTAATAGACGACAGACCGCGCTTTCCCTGGCGGGGATTGCTCATTGATTCGGGACATCATTTCATTCCTATACCCGACGTGAAGCGCACTCTGGACGGAATGGAAGCCGTGAAACTGAATGTCTTCCACTGGCGCTTTGCCGACGACCAGGGCTTTCATATCGAGAGCAAGAAGTTTCCTTTGTTACAGGGTAAGGGTTCGGGCGGCTTTTATTACTCTCAGGATGAAGTTCGTGAGGTTGTGGCCTATGCACGCGATCGCGGCATCCGCGTAGTTCCGGAGTTTGATATGCCTTGCCACACCGGTTCGTGGTTTCGGGGCTACCCTGATTTGGCCAGCGGCGAGGATGCCGCGCGAGGTTCGGCGATAGACCCGACACGCGAAAGCACATACACGTTTCTTGCGGGGTTTTTAGGCGAAATGGCTTCCCTTTTTCCCGATTCGTACCTTCACACGGGAGGAGATGAATGCGACCCCAAAGAATGGGAAGACAACCCGCGCATTCGTGAGTTCATGCGGTCGCATGGAATCAAAGACGGTGCAGCTCTCCAGGCGCGATTCACAGCCAGGATTCAAAGGATTGTTGCCGAAAATAAAAAGACCATGATGGGATGGGACGAGGTACTGCGGCCTGACACGCCGAAAGATGTTGTCATTCAATCCTGGCGTGGGCCGGACTCTCTGGCCGAAGCGGCACGGAACGGCCATCGCGGTGTGCTTTCATCCGGCTACTACCTCGACTTGAATCAGTCGGCGTCGGAGCATTACCTGGTCGACCCGTTAGGAGACAGTGCATCGGCGCTCACGCCGGATCAAAAGAGACGCGTGCTGGGCGGCGAGGCTGCGATGTGGACCGATATTATTTCCCACGAAAACCTGGACAATCGAATCTGGCCGCGTACCGCCCCAATTGCGGAGCGCCTCTGGTCCCCCGAGCAGTTAAGGAATATTCAATCCATGTACCGGAGGCTGGCGGTCGTATCAAAGAAGCTCGATTACTACGGCTTACGCCATCGACTCATTACCGATGAAATGTTAGAGCGCATGAGCGGCGAAACCGATCCTCTGCCGCTGAAGGTGCTTGCGGCCGTGGTACAACCGCCAAGGATGTATGACCGTCAGAAGCTGCGAAATTTCACCGAATTCACACCGTTCAACCGTCTTGATGATGCGGTCCCGCCGGAAAGCGATCTGGCTCGTGAATTCAATGACCTTGCAAAGCGAATCGCTCTCGGACAAGGGACTCTCCAGGAGTGGCAGCAGGCTAGAGACTGGCTTACCCTGTGGCGGGACAACGACGCTAAGCTGCAACCGCTGCTCGCACGCTCATATCTGACCCAAGACTTGGCTCCGGTGTCGCGCAATTTGTCCCGGGTTGCGGAGATCGGTCTGCAAGCGTTGGATGATTTGCGTGAAAAACGTGTCGTTCCACGGGACACACGACAACAAAATATCGAATTCCTGAAAGCCGCTGGAAAGCCCCAGGCAGTGCTGCTCCTTATGGTGGCGCCGTCGGTAGAACTGCTGGTAGAGGCGACCAGACTTCAATAATGAGGCGGCCTGTTCCTTAGAGAATCGGATCAGGCATGCCTGATCCCTACAAACCTTTATGTCTTCGCCAGTTCGCTTGCATGGACCTGGATTTTTCGAATCGCGCCTGCAATCGAGTCCATATCGGAGCGCGGACCAAGCAGCATGGTTTGCGTAAGCCAGACCGCTTCCTCGCACAAACGGTCGTTATTCGGGCAGCGCGTTCTTTCTTCCCATTCATCAAGCACCTGCTTGGGGTAGAGCAGTTTGTAGGTACGCGAGTTGAGAGCCGCTTTCAAGAACGGTTCTTTGTTCAAGGGCGAATAGCCGGCAGAGGCGGGGATCCCCTCAGCTCGTAGAGCTTTCAGGAACGAAGCGTGCGGGAGTCCCGCAAGTTGTTCCTGCTCATAGCGAAACATGTACAAATGGTAAGCGTTCCTTGTGCATCCGTCGTACATGCGAGCCGGAACGATTCCGGGAATTTCTTTGAGCTGCGAAGCAAGGTACAAGCCATTAGCCGTGCGCGTCTTTGCCTGTTCCTCAATCCGGGTCATCTGCGCCATCAGGATCGCTGCCTGAAATTCCGTGAGGCGGAAATTGGCCCCGGTATCCTCATACTTGAACGCTGTCCGGTTCGGTTTTGCGTTCGATCCGTTATTGTGAAACGTGAAGAAACGCTCGTGAAGATTGTCATCGTCCGTCAGAATCGCTCCGCCTTCGCCTGAATTCAGGTTTTTCGACGCCTGAAAACTGAAGCATCCCGCTTTTCCGTAAGTCCCAACCTTTCGCCCGCGCCATTCAGCGAGATGCGCCTGGCAGGCATCCTCGATGAGCGGGACATGATGCTCCTCCGAAATTTTTCGGATGCGGTCCAAATCACACGGGGATCCACCAAGATGAACCGGCAGGATCGCTTTCGTGCGGGACGAAATGCTTGCTTCAATCTTGTTTGCATCGATCTGAAATGTTTCCCTGTCGGTATCGACAAAGATAGGCAGCGCAAACTGTCGCAATACCGCGTTGACGGTCGCCACAAACGTATAAGGTGGAACCACCACCTCATCCCCCGGCTCGACACCGATGCCGTTCAGCGCTATGTAGAGAGCGCTGGTTCCATTCGCAACAGCCAGGCAATTTTTTGCGCCAGTTAATTGTTTGTAGGCCTGTTCGAACCGGTTCACATGCTGGCCCGTGCCCCGGTACCATTCGCCGCTGCGTAAGGTTTCCAAAATGGCCTGTTCGTCGCTTCTGTTCGTGACCGGCCACGATGGGAAGGGTTCTGTGCGGATCTTCGGACCGCCGAGAAGCGCTGGCCTTTCTTGTGTAGCCGTTGCCGCCGCTCGTTTGCGCGGGCTTGCTGGAAGGCCTATAGCCGGTGTCGCGGCAAGGAATGTTCTCCTGGTCAAGTTGCTCATCCTGTCCTCCAGGTTGACCCTAGTAGATCATAGAATCTTCAGGTAACCGTTGAACAGGAGGAAGGCATTGAAAAGCTCACAGCTTGTTTTCGTGATTATCTTTACCGCTGCGATCGTCCTCGCCGGCGTCAAGCTTTCGTTCGCTTGGCTCACGCCTCAAACACCCGGCACCGCGGCAAGCGATGAAAGTGGCCTACTCAAAGGCTTTGCTCAGATCCAGCCCATCGATACGCACACTCATATCTATAAGGACGATCCGAAGCTGAATGCCCTGATCGAGCGCTTGAACCTGCGCTCGGTTAACATCTGCGTCATTGACGATCGCGACCCCGACTTCAAAGGGCTAGAGCCCCAACGGACCGAGGTTCTCAAGGTCCGGCAAGGCACCCACGGCCGAGCCGCCTTCTGCACGACCTTCAGCCCGTATGCGTTCGAAGAACCGGGGTTCAGCGCCCGGGCGATTCGCCAGCTCAATGGTGATTTCGCGCAGGGCGCCGTGGCGGTGAAGATCTATAAGGTCATGGGCATGGAGATGAAGAGCAAGACCGGGAAGTGGGTCATGGCCGACGACCCGGCATTCGAGCCTATCTATCGCGACATCTCATCGCAGAATCGCACGCTGATAGCGCACCTGGCCGAACCGGACTCCTGCTGGCAGCCACCCAATCCCGCCAGCCCCGACTACTCCTATTACAAAGAGCATCCGGGCGAATACGCCTACGCGCACCCCGAGTGGCCCTCAAAGAAAGCCATCCTTGCGGCGCGCGATCACTTGCTGAGCGCGAATCCCAAGCTGCGCGTCGTTGGGGCACACCTCGGCAGCATGGAGACGAACGTCGATGACATCGCCCGGCGCTTAGACCTGTACCCGAATTTCGCGGTAGATATGGCGGCGCGCATTCCCTATTTCATGCTCCAGCCGCGCGACAAGGTGCGCGCCTTCCTGCTGAAGTACCAGGACCGCGTGCTGTACGCAACGGACCTCGTTGTGTTTCCCAGGTCTAAGACCGAAGACACGCTTACGGAGTTCCGTAATACTTATGCGCGAGACTGGAAATTTTTCGCGACGGATGAGAAGGTCGAGTACATAGGCCACATGTACGACGGGTTGGCGCTGCCTCATACTGTTTTGCGAAAGCTATTTCACGACAACGCCGTGCGCTGGTTCCCCGGACTTGTGAACGGGACATCAGTAGAGCATTGATCGCGGCTTTGAGGTCAGCCTAACTGGAGCACGCACTCTCATACAGCTTGCGTACGGCATTCAGTCCCACGGGCGCGTCCACCTTGAAATCGTTTGTGTAGGCCTCCAGGCTCATCCGCCCCTTGTAGCCGATTTCGCGTATCGCGGAGAAAAAGGCGTCATACATCGGGTGCTTTGAGTCCATGCGTGGGAACATCCGGCCGCGCGAAGCGTCCGCGAAATGCAGATGGACGATTTGGTCTTTCAATAGCGGCAAAATAGCCGGGTCTTCTCCCTCGCTAGCCAAGTGAAAGAAATCGACAATAATGTGAACCTTTGGATGATGGGTCTGAGCCGCTAAATTGTACGCTTCCGACGACGTGTTCACGATGTTAGACTCTTCGTGCCGGAGCGCTTCGATTCCGATCACCATACCGTACTGATTCTTTGTGATCTCATCGCCGAGCATGTGCAGAAATTCCTGCAGTTGGAGCCAGGCACGCTCACGAGAAAAGCCGTCCGGCACCCGTCGCGAGTCGCCGCTGCCAAAGACAACCACTTTCGCGCCCAATGCTTCGGCGCGAGCGAGAGCCTTCTGAACGTAATCGCGAACGTGACTCGTATCGACTCGAGTGCCGACAACCTTCAAATCGGCCGGCATCAGCGAATTCATCGCTTCCACATGAATAGATGCTGCCCGCGCCACGTCAGCACGCGTTTGAAATTCGGCATCGCTAAGCGCCATTACCTTAATCACCTGGGGCTCGCAATAATCGAAACCCCACTGCTCTAACCGTTTAATGTCCAGCAGCGGATCGTACTTGTCGAACTGCGCTACGCCGAAGCGCAGGCGCAAAGCGCAAGAAGCCGAAGCGAGTTGCGACTGAGCGAGCGCGGTTGTTGCGGCACAGGCCCCCAGAAATGTTCGTCGATTCATTGTTCCAATGGGTTAGCATATAGCGGACGACTTTTCGTCCCGCTACAAAGGATTGGTAAAAATCGGACATTCAGCCATCGGTGCACACCCACTCAGCCGGCGAAGTTTCATCGCCGCATCCTGTATGGCCGACCTCGCCACGCACAGCCTCGCGACTACGGTTGTCAAGATGCCTCGCAAGGTCATCATTGATACGGATCCTGGCGTAGATGATGCGCTGGCTCTGCTGTTTGCCATGTGCTCGCCTGAATTGACAATTGAGGCAATCACGGTTGTGGCCGGAAACGTCCGGCTCGAATTGGGGCTGCTGAATGCTTTGCGCATAGTCCAGATCGCCGGCCGCGCTGATATTCGGGTCGCTGCTGGCGCACGAGCGCCGCTCGAGAGGAAACTCGTGACGGCGACATCGCACGGCTCAAACGGCTTGGGCGGACTCGATTTCCCGGTTCCCGCCATTCAGCCGGTGAATGGAGGAGCAACGGAGATCATCCAAAGTATCGTAAGCGGCAGTCCCGGAGAAGTGTCCATTATTGCCATTGGTCCGCTGACCAACATCGGCAACACACTTCGCATTCATCCGGATTTGCGGAAGCAGATCAGGGAAATTGTCGTGATGGGAGGATCCCTGTCAGAAGGAAACATGACACCAGCGGCAGAGTTCAACATGTATGTCGATCCGGAAGCCGCAAGTATCGTATTCGGCTCCGGCGTGCCGCTGACGATGGTGGGCCTGGATGTCACTCGTAAGTGCATCTTGACTGAGGAACACGTGCGAGCTCTCGAAAAGGGCAGCAGCGCGATCAGCAAAGCGGCGGCGCGGATTGCAGGAAACGATTTGGAGCGGGCGCACCAGCAAGGTTACGATCAGCGGGCCATGCACGATCCACTTGCCGTAGCTGCGTTCATCGACCGCACGGTGGTGACCTTGCGACAGTACTTTGTGGCTATCGAAACACGAGGCGAACTCACTGCCGGCGAGAGCGTGGGCTACTCTGAGGCCCCAATCCGTCGCTCGGCACCGAAGCAGGACTCTTCTGCGGATCCCGAGCCCGCCGCACAGTATGTGCCCAACGCAAACGTCGCAGTCGCCGTCGATGCCGTACGATTTTTTAGGATGTTTGTGGATCGCCTCTCCAATCATTCGGCGAACCCTTGACGGATTCGTCGAGATCCGCTACGGAATGGCACAGTATCGCCGGCAGACGAACTCGCTTCCAATAGCGCTCGTGAGAAGCCTCTCCTTCTTGTCCTGCAATAGCCGTGCTGTCCAATTCGTAAAGCCTCCGTCCACGACAGGGTAACGGATACCGTCAGGCGCCAGCGGAGAAATTCTCAGACACAGGGCCGTGTAGTAGTTGAAGCCGGCGAGCCTTCGCAGATTGAACCGGAATTGGGCCTCGGGGTGAGCGTCCTGTAAGGGGTCTACGACGCGTTCTTTCAAGGCAATCAGACGTTGTTGTTGAATCGTGAATCCGAACTGTTGTGCCATGTCTTGCAATTCCATTGCAGGATCGACGATGCATGCAGGCAATTCAATGCGTCGTTCCGCAAGAAACTCGTCAGAGCTTTCAGGTATGTGCGCGCGAACTGTCGCGCGCACCTCATTCTGTGAAATGCCGTGAGATTTGAGCAGCACCTCTGCGATGGTTAAGTCCGAAAACTCTACGAGAGGCGCGTGCAAGCTGAAGCCATTGGAGTTCAGAGAGCGAAACAGCTCAAGATAGGCGTGTATGTGCTCAGCAAGGTGCTGACATTCGAAAGAATTTGAGCCCGTGTCGCGGCCGCCGGAAACCAGACTGAACAGACGAAAGTGAGGTGTGAAACCCGGAGTGTCAAAGGGCTGCAGGCGCACGACCCGATGTGTGCTACAAAGCCGGATCGCCGGGGATTTCGACCGTTCTGGGCCGTGCTTGCGGCGATGGGCGCATTCGAGAGCCAACGCCGGAGTGGAATCACCGAGTACTTCCGCATTGCGAATCGTAGTAAGCACATTGCTCTGGTCGATTTGCCCAAGCACATGTGTGGTTCCGAACGGCAATACGGGAGACAGGTCCACGGCTTCGAAGCCGTTCGCGGCTGCAAACGCGAAGTGGTCAAACTTGTTCAGCAGTCGGGCATCCACGCTGGAGGGACTGACGAGCGGGCTCCGTTCGGCCTGCGCGAGGACGGCCACCTCCCGGATAGCCTGCGCGCGATTCCGGTAAACAAAGAGGAGAAGAGATTGAAGATCGCTGGGGGAGAGTTCTTCCGCAAGCGTAGCAGGAAGCCGCGGCATTCCAGTCTGAGCGATGATACGGGCCATAGCTCCGGGCTGCATTCGGTCAGCATACCCGATCGGTCGCGCAGCATGCTTTTTACAAAGGAAGTATGACTCCTTCGCTATACTGAGGGTTCAAACCCCACCTTCGAGGAGTTCTCTTATGCAGCTTTCCGACGGCAAAATCAAGCATTTGAATGCGCTCTCAAACAAGAAGGGCGTCATCGCGGCGGCAGCCATGGACCAGCGCGGCAGCTTGCGCAAAGCCATCGCGAAGGCTAAGGGCGTGCCTGAGGGCCAGATCGGCGACGACATGATGAGCGAATTCAAGGTCGCCGTCTCTAAGGTTCTGACGCCGCACGCCTCCGCGATTCTGCTCGATCCCGAGTTTGGCCTTCCCGCCGCGAAAGCGAGATCCAAACATACCGGTCTGCTGCTGGCCTACGAAGAGAGCGGTTACGATAACACGAAACCGGGCCGCCTTCCCGACCTGCTTCCACACCTCTCGGTTAAGAGGATTAAGGAACTGGGAGGCGATGCCGTGAAAATTCTTATCTACTACACGCCTTTCGAGAAGCCCGAGATAAACGATATCAAGCACGCGTTCATTGAACGCATCGGTGCGGAATGCGAGTACCACCAGATTCCGTTCTTTCTCGAATTTGTCGGCTATGACCCGCAGAGCGGCGACGAAAAGGGCTTCGGTTACGCCAAACGGAAACCGGAAATCGTGATCAAATCGATGCAGGAATTCGGCAAGGCTCAGTACAACGTGGATGTACTCAAGGTGGAGGTCCCGGTGAACGCCGAATTCGTTGAAGGAAGCAGCGTGTTCAAGGGGCAAGCGGCGTATTCCCGCAAGGAGGCTCTCGATTATTACCGGAAGGCTGCAGAGATCGCAGAGAAGCCGTTCATCTATCTGAGCGCCGGTGTCAGTAATCCGCAATTTGTGGAATCGCTCCGCATGGCCGCCGAAGCCGGCACGGATTACTCGGGCGTCCTCTGCGGCCGCGCCACATGGAAAGATGGCATTCCTATCTACGCGAAGCAGGGTGTAAAGGCATTAGAGGACTGGCTCTCAACGGAAGGCGTCAAGAACATCAACGCTGTAAACGACGCGATTCAGTCCGCAAAGCCCTGGTACGCCAAAGCCGGCGTGCCTGCTACAGCTTAAGAACGACGTAAAACTTCGTGCGGCTTATGCATCTCGCCTCCATCCCCGAAGCGATTGAAGACTTTCGCCAAGGCAAGATTCTCGTGGTTGTGGACGACGAGGATCGTGAAAATGAGGGCGACCTCACCATCGCGGCCGAGAAAATCACGCCCGAAGCAATCAACTTCATGGCGACACACGGGCGCGGACTAATTTGTCTCTCGCTCGATGCGGATATTTGTAAGCGTCTCGACCTACAGCCGATGTCATTTGTCAACACGGCTCGCTTCGGAACTGCTTTCTGCGAAGCTATCGATGCCGCCGAGGGCGTCACGACGGGCATATCTGCGTATGACCGCGCGCATACGATCCGGGTTGCCATGGATCCCAAATCACGTCCCCAGGATCTCGCGCGGCCAGGTCATGTTTTTCCCCTTCGCGCGCGGCCGGGCGGCGTTCTAGTCCGATCCGGCCAAACCGAAGCCGCCGTTGATCTGGCGCGTCTCGCCGGCCTGTCGCCAGGCGGTGTTATCTGCGAAATCATGAATGCCGATGGGACCATGGCGCGCGCACCTCAGCTTCAGGAATTCTGCCGTCTCTACGGCTTCAAGATGATTTCGGTAGCCGACCTCATTCGCTACCGCTTACAAACTGAGAGGTTCGTCGAACGCGACGCCTCGGGCTCTCTACGCACCAGATTTGGCGAATTTCAAACGATCCGCTATGTAAGCCGTTTGGATAAAGAAGCCCATCTTGCGCTGATTCATGGCGAGGTGGCGGGCAAGCGCGATGTGCTTGTCCGCGTACATTCGCACTGTGTTTATGGAGACGTATTTCATTCGATCGACTGTGATTGCCATCAGCTTGTTGGGGCGGCGCTGGAGGCTATCGCAAAGGCGAAGTGTGGTGTACTCGTCTATTTGCATCAGACAGGTCCCGGTGTGGAAGCCGCGTGGCGTGACGGCCGTCACGAGCTTCTGGTCCACGGCCGGAACCAATCGAGTTTCCTTCCTTCCGAAAGACACCAGCCGGTTCAGCACACAGCGGGACTAGGAGCCCAGATCCTCTCCGATCTCGGCCTTTCCACCATCCATTTACTTACGAACCATCCGCGTAAGGTCGTCGGCCTCGAAGGCTTCGGTATTCAAATTACCAGGCAGATTCCATTCCCGGCTCGGGCGGCTTCATTTTCTCCGGAAAATGATGAGTTGCCCATCGCCCATTAATTTTTCAAAACAAATGGACGATCTCTATCAGCTTACAATTGCGGGTTGATGCCCGTTCCTTTCCGGCTTCCAAAGTTCTACCCCATTCTCGACACGTCCAGTCTTTCCCAGCGCAACTGCGCCGTGATTTCCGCGGCCGAAGGAGTGCTGGATGCAGGCGTGAAAATTCTGCAATACCGGCACAAGGAAAACTGGACGCAAACGCAATTCGATGAAGCCAGGCAGATCGCAGAGCTCTGCGAGAAAGCCGGTGTTCTGTTTGTGCTGAATGATCGCGCCGACTATGCGCGGTTGCTGCGAGTCGCTTTACACGTCGGGCAGAATGATCTCCCTCCGGTTGCCGCTCGGATGATCGTCAGCGACGAGGTGATGGGTTTCTCGACGCACAGCCGCCTGCAACTGACTCGCGCCAACGAAGAGCCGGTCGAGTATCTTTCTCTAGGTCCTATCTTCGAGACGAACTCGAAAGTGCACGCCGATCCCGTGGTGGGGGTTGATGGGCTTCGCGAGCTGCGCCCCCTCACGCCGAAGCCGCTGGTTGCCGTTGGCGGCATTACCTTCGAGAACGCCCTGGAGGTCCTGGCAGCCGGAGCCGACTCAATTGCCGTCATCTCGGGGCTTCTGCCTGATAAATGCGATAGAAAGAGCTTGCGCCGGCGGGCCGAAGAATGGCTGCAGTGGCTTGCGTGAGGCCTGCTCTCAGCCGCTATTTTCTGCTGTGCCACGATAGCGATAGATGGTAAATATTCGAGTAAAACGCGCAGGTCTGGCCTTGTCTGCCGTAGCCGGTTTCTGTTCCTTATCGGCTGCGCAGCAGCCGCCGCAGTTGCGCCTGCCCGATGCGGTTTCCCCCACAAGCTATCGCGTACGCCTTACACTCGATCCGGACAAGAATAACTTCAACGGACAGATCGCGATTAAGGTGGATGTCAAACGGCCGGTGAGCCTGATCTGGCTGAACGGAACAGATATCTCGATCCATCAAGTATCACTTCGCTCAGGTGGCGGCACACTATCGGCTAAGCCCATTCCCGGCGGTTCCGACTTCGTCGGACTCCAGTTTGATTCGCAAGTGCCGTCCGGTCCCGCAGAGCTCGATATTCAGTACACCGGAAAGATACGCGAGCACGACAGTTCCGGCGTATTCCATATGTCGGAAGACGGCAACCATTACCTGTTTACGCAGTTCGAATCAACAGATGCGCGCGCAGCTTTTCCCTGTTTTGACGAGCCGTCGTATAAAGTGCCGTGGCAGCTAACGCTCGATGTGCCGGCGCAAGACGATGCGGTCAGCAACACGCCCGTAGCGAGCGATAAAGCAAAGGACGGCCGCAAAGTATATGTGTTCAGAGAGACAAAGCCGCTTCCTAGTTACCTGGTCGCTTTTGCCGTTGGAAAATTCGATTTTGTACCCGCCGGTTACGCCGGAACGAACCGCGTTCCGGTGCGAATTGTTACTCCGAAGGGACATGCGGATGAGGCCAGGTACGCCGCTGAAGTGACCGCAACCATTCTGACTCGCCTGGAGGATTACTTCGGAATTCCGTACCCGTATGAGAAGTCGGATCAGGTGGCGATTCCTTCGACCTTCGGTTTTGGCGCGATGGAAAACGCCGGGATGGTCACCTACGGCCAAACAATCCTGTTAGCGAATCCGCAGAGAGACACGACGACGCGTCAGCGCCAATGCGCAGCCGTCGAAGCTCATGAGCTTGCGCATCAGTGGTTCGGTGACCTGGTCACGACAGCGTGGTGGAACGACATCTGGCTGAACGAGGCTTTTGCTTCCTGGATGGAGCAAAAGCTCATCGCCGAATGGAAACCGGAGTGGGGCACTCGCGTCGAAGATGTGAATTCCAAGCTGGAAGCCGAGGCCGACGATAGCCTGATATCGGCCCGCAAAATCCGCCAGGAAATCAAGACCAAGGACGACATCAGCAACGCGTTCGACACCATCACCTATCAGAAAGGCGCAGCGGTCATTCGAATGTTCGAAAACTGGGTAACTCCAGAGGCGTTCCGTAAAGGCGTACGGTCGTATTTAAAGCAATATGCGTTCCGTAATGCGACCGCCTCCGAGTTTCTCGATTCCATTGGCTCCGCTACGAAGAAAGACGTCACGAAGCCCTTCTCCACGTTCCTGAATCAGGCTGGAGCACCGCTGCTGTCTGTAAAGTTGGATTGCCGGCAGAGTGCGCCGACGCTTCACCTCGAGCAGGAGCGTTTTCTGCCTTTGGGCTCGAAGGGCTCGACAGATCAGGTGTGGCAAATTCCTGTTTGCATACGCTATGGCGCCGGAGATTCCGGTCAAAGTGCGTGCAAATTGATTTCGCAGCCGAAGACCGATTGGACTCTGCAGGCGAAGACTTGTCCCGCGTGGGTGCAGTTGAACGACAACGCCGTCGGATACTATCGCGTCGATTACGAGCGCGGCCTGCTGTCGGAGCTTACGAAAGGCGATGTCACCCGACGGCTCTCCGCGGCCGAGCGCGTGGATTTCATTGGCAACGCCAGATCGCTAGCCGGGGCCGGCAAGCTGCCCGCAGCGGAGGCGCTGCAACTGGTTGAAGTCTTTCATTCCGATCCGGAACGCTACGTGGTGGAAGGCGCGCTCGATCTCGCACTGCAACCCCGCCTGCACCTGGTGCCGGACAACCTGAAACCGAACTATCGCCGTTTTCTCGGGAAGAACTTTGGCGCTAGGGCGCATGAGCTGGGTTGGATTCCGAAACCCGGGGAGCCGGATAATATCAGGCTTCTCCGGCCGAGGCTGGTTCCGGCTGTGGCAACGTACGCCGGAGATGAAGAACTCGCCGAACAAGGCCGGGCACTAGCGGAAAAGTGGCTTCGCGATCGCAGCAGTGTAGATCCGAACATGGTCAATGCGGTTCTCGAAACGGCAGCATATTACGGCGACAAGTCGCTATTTGAGGAGTTCCTCGCGCACTACAAAAAAGCGACAGACCGGCAGGAGCGGCAGCGACTGCTTCGCGGCATGGCTGAGTTCCGCGATCCTGGCGCCATTCAAGCAGCGCAACAGGCCGTGCTCGATGGTGACATTCCCATGGTGCAGGGCGGCGGGTATCTGCTCCTGGGCGCAGGCCAGGATTCGACGGCAACACGTCACATGCCCTTCCACTTTCTGAAGGCGCATTACGAACAGATCGTGAAGGATCGTCCGACTGGTGGCGGTTCCGATTTCGGAGGGCTGTTGCCGCGCGTTGGGCAATCCTATTGCGATACCCAGTCCAGAGACGCCCTCAAGGACTTTTTTGAGCCACGTGTCGATCAGTTGATGGGTGCGCCGCGAACGCTATCGCAGGTACTGGAAAGCATCGATGTCTGCATCGCCGAAAAGAAAGCGGAACAGCCAAGCGTCGAGGCGTTCTTAAAGAAATACTGAATAGCCTTCAGCTGTCAGCCGTCAGCACATTAGGATGGCTGATAGCCGACAGCTTTTAGAACCTCAAATGCAGCGCTAACTGCAGGATCCGAGGGTCATACGTTGTCGAGATCTGCCCGAACGTATCGCTCCCGATTGTGAGAGCCGTGTCGGGATTCTTGAACTCCGTGTGATTGAAGACGTTGAATGCGTCGCCGCGCAGCTCGAGATCCATTCCTTCGCGGATCCGGAAGTGCTTGGAGATCGAGAAATCCAGGTTCGTTTGTCGAGGCCCGCGTAGCCCATTTCGCGGAAATGTGCCGTAGGGATAGAACGCCGTTGTTGCCGTCCCATCTAACTCGAGGGCCCTCGCATTGCTGAGGCTTGCCGGATCGAACCAGTAGTTGCCGGAGTTTGTGGTTCCTGAATTCGGATTCGAAAAGGTTTGGTAAACGCTCGGATTTAGCGTCGTAACGGTATTGCCTACGAGGTCGGCATGTACGATAGCAGCATCACCAGCGCCGGAAGGTCCCGGGTCCGATCCCGTGGTGTTTAAGTTCGCAAACACGTCGAGCGGGAATCCGCTGCGCATGGTCAGAATGGGATACACACTCCAACCAGAAGTCAGCAGCTTGGGGCCCCGCTGCCAGAGTTTGTCGAACGGCAGGTCCCAGCCGCCGGAAAACACAAACGTCTGGCGCACATCCGTATCTCCCGATGCGCGGAACAGCTCATGATTGTAGGTCGGTACGTTGGAGTTGCGCTGGCGGAAGCCCGACACGTTATCGATCTCGTGTCCCCAGGTATAGCCGGCGGTGAAGAAACTGTTGCCAAACACGCTGCTCGAGAAGCGGCGGGTGAGATTCACTTGCACGCTGTTGTAATTCGCCCGAGAGACGTTTTGGAATTGATTCAGGTAGCTGAAGTTGTCTCCGTAGATCCGGGAATCGCCGCCAATCGGGAAAGGATTTACGTCTACCAGGCTCGTCAATTTATGCGCTGAATAGCCGACGTAGCCCAATTCGAGAACGATGTTCGAAGGGAGCTGCTGTTGAAGTGAAAGATTGTATTGAAGGATATAAGGAGTGCGCAGGTTCGGATCGACAAAGTACACACCGCCTCCTCCGGCGGGCAAAAACCCCGCATCGGCGAAATTGATGTCGCTTGCCGGCGGCCTTGATGGAAATGGGTTCACCGCGCCAGCCGAGCCGAACGGATCCTGCAGCCCGCTCAGGCCGCTTCCGCTGTAGGTTGTAGGGAAGATGTCGGCAAAGCCGAAGAACGGAGCCTGCCCGTTGAACTGGAGGTTATCCTCTCCTTTCAGGATGTCGTAGAACATGCCGAAGCCGCCGCGAATGCTCGTCTTCGCGTTCCCGAAAACATCGTAGGCGAACCCGAAGCGCGGCCCGAAATCATTCTTGTCGGGGAAATTCGCACCCCTTGGAGCGCCTGGATCGCCAGGGAAGACAAGTCCGTTTGGCGCATTCACAAACCGCTGCGACTGCAAACCGGGAATGAAACTAAAGGAGCGGCCCTGGGTGTCGTATTTCGGTTCCGCGTATTCATAACGAAGTCCCAGCGTGAGGGTCAGGCGCTTGTTCACGCGCCATTGATCCTGCGCAAACCCGGCATATTGGTGTGACCGGATATTCGAGGGAGCCCTCCCGAATTGGAAGTATTCGTCAGGATTTCCCATCAGGAAATCCGCGAGATCCACGCCCGACCCGACACTCGTATCCTGACCATAAAAATAGAATGTGCCGTTCACATAAAAGTCGTACACGGTGTTGTTCTGATATGGCGAGAAATAAAAACCGAACTTCCAGTTATGCGCGCCCTTGGTCCAAGAAAGGTTGTCATACAGGGCATAGGTATTGTCTACCTCGTTCGTCGGACCCTGGACGCTCGGACCTGTCGTCAGGATTGAACCTAAAAAGTCGAGCTGCGTTGGCCCGGTCGGATCATCCGAAATGATATTAATTCC
Organism: Bryobacteraceae bacterium; assembly: GCA_036557345.1. Classification (GTDB taxonomy): domain Bacteria; phylum Acidobacteriota; class Terriglobia; order Bryobacterales; family Bryobacteraceae; genus Bog-105. The sequence continues at coordinate 28,826 of DATBHS010000235.1, read as the reverse complement.
GAGGTCCTGCGATGTGGGCAGCTTCGCGGCCGGTATGGCCTGTTTGTGATTAAACCTTTGCGCGGTTGCCCGGAATTCGTTCAAGAGCGACGGCGTAAATGTGTGAATCCAAGCAACCGATCCGAAATAGGTTGTATCCGAATAAGTAACGGGAAAGCCTGCCGCGTTGTATTCAGGCGTCGTATTCAGATCGAACCCAAAGGGGTACAGTGTCGGATGATCGTTGCTAGTAAACGTGCCGGTAACGGTATCCTTTGAGCTCAGGTTGTAATCGATTTTCCCCAGGTACTCGTTGAAGTTGTTCGTCGCCAGGGCCTGTGGAAAAAGGAACCCGGCCGGTGATATGGGTATGAGGTGAGCGTTGAAGTATGCTTTCGCAACCGGATCGATTTTGGTTGGATCGATGATGCCCTGCGCAGCGAGGGACGGGTTTGCTTGATAGTACGGATTGTTTTGCAGGAACGCAGCGACAACGCCGGCCTCATCGGAAGCGGAAAAATCTCCGTTTGCCTCGGCCGGTGTGTACGCGGCCACTCTGCCAGGGCTCGTGTCGAGGGCGGTCTGCCGCTGGCCTTCATAGGAGAAGAAGAAAAATAGCTTGTCCTTCTTAATGGGTCCGCCAATGGTTCCGCCGAACTGGTTGCGCTTTAGAACCGGAACTGGCAGGCCTTGTTGATTGTTGAAAAAGCTATTTGCATCGAAAAAGTTGTTGCGGAGATAGTCATACGCGGTGCCGTGAAACTGGTTCGTGCCGCTTTTGGTTACCACGCTCACAATGCCGCCGGCGTTGCGGCCATATTCGGCGCCGTAGTTGTTCTCCAGAACTCTGAACTCGGCGACTGCATCCGGATTCGGGTCGGCTACGGCCTGATTACTCAGGAGGTCGTTGTTCAAGCCTCCGTCCAGCAGGTAGGTTACAGAATCCGTGCGCATTCCGCCGATGCTATAGTTCCCCGCCGCTCCGGAATCGGGATTCGTCGCGCTGACGCCCGGCTGTGTCTTCAACAGGTCCAACGTGTCGCGACCGTTCAGCGGCAGCTCGAAAATCGCCTGCCCGCTGACTGTGGCGCCTATCGTCGAGTTTTGTGTCTCCACTTGTGTGGTGTTCGCCTCGACCGTCACTTCTCCGCTCACCTTGCCGACTTCTAGCTGCACGTCGATGCGGAGCGTCTGGTTGATCTCCAGGGCCGTCTTGGCTTGAACCGTGATCTGCTCGAAGCCGGGCGCCTGTGCGGTGACGCGGTACATCCCAATCGGCAACTGCATCACCTGATACATCCCGGAGGCGTCAGTGGTCGTAGGATGGCTAATATTTGTAGCGATGTTTGTGACGGTTATGGTCGCGTTGGGCACGGCTGCGCCGGTGGCATCCGTTACCTCGCCCGTGATTTTGCCTGTTGTGTCCTGCGCGGCGACTTGCACCGCGCACATGGAAGAGAACAGAAGTAGCGCTGCTAAAATTCGTAGTCTGTGCATGATTCACCCTGGAGCGAAGGCGATTCGCGTTATCTCAAGATTATAGGATTCCTTCTGGAGATCGTCGGATAGATGAGCAAATCTCAATTCATCCTGGCCCTCTGTCTCGCTGCCGCCTTGCCGGTTCTTTGCGCCGCGCCGGAGCAGAAGTCGCTCGACGGATATACTCCCGATTCGAGCCGCGCTGAGCGTGAGTGGGAATCGAAATTCCGCGCTATTCCTTCGCTAGATCGGCAGCGCGAGTACATGCGCCGCCTCACCGCGCATCCGCATCACGTCGGATCACCTTACGGCAAACAAAACGCCGAATGGATTCTCTCGCAATTCAAGGAGTGGGGCTGGGACGCGCATATTGAAACGTTCGATGTGCTTTTTCCGACTCCGAAAGAGAACCGGCTGGAGATGGTCGCGCCGCATTCCTTTACCGCGAAACTCTCTGAGCCAGCAATCGCCGCCGATCCGACTTCCTCGCAAAGCGCTGAACAGCTTCCCGCCTATAACGCGTACTCAATTGATGGCGATGTCACCGCGCCGCTCGTCTACGTGAACTATGGCATGCCCGACGACTACGAGGAGCTTGCGCGCTACGACATCTCGGTTAAGGGAGCCATTGTTATAGCGCGTTACGGGAATGGCTGGCGGGGCGTCAAGCCGAAGGTGGCGGCCGAGCACGGCGCAATCGGCTGCATCATTTACTCCGACCCAGTCGATGATGGCTACCTAGAAGGTGAGACGTTCCCGCACGGCGCTTTCCGCCCGCCGGATGGTATCCAGCGCGGAAGCGTGATGGACACGGAGTATCCCGGCGATCCGCTGACGCCGGGTGTAGCTTCGGTTCCCGGCGCAAAACGCCTCTCACTTCAAGAAGCCCAAACGATTACGAAGATCCCGGTGCTGCCAATCTCCTATGCGGATGCGCAGCCCCTGCTCGCAGAACTGCACGGCCGGGTTGTTCCTCGGGGCTGGCGTGGCGGTCTCCCCATCACTTATCACTTCGGCCCAGGACCCGCCAGGGTTCATCTGAAGGTCAGCTCGAACTGGAATCAAACGACACTCTACGATGTCATTGCGAAGCTTCCCGGTTCCGGAGCAGGCGATGAGTGGGTCCTTCGTGGCAATCATCACGATGCCTGGGTGAATGGCGCGGAGGATCCGGTCGCGGGACTTGTAGCGCTTCTCGAAGAGGCGCGCGCTTTCGGCGAGCTCACCAGGCATGGTTGGAAGCCCAAGCGCACGCTTCTATATTGTGTATGGGATGGCGAAGAACCCGGCCTTCTGGGTTCGACGGAGTGGGTGGAAGCCCATGAGGGCGAACTGCTGAAGCATGCCGTCGCCTATATCAACAGCGATACGAATGGCCGCGGCTACCTCGACGTCGACGGCTCGCACGCGCTCGAAAAGTTCATTAACGCCGTGGCAAAGGACGTTATTGATCCGGAGAAGAATATTTCCGTTTGGCAGCGGCTCAGAGACCACGAAATTGCGCACGCCAAAGACGCTGATGAGCGAGACGAGATCCGAAAGCGGTCCGATTTACGGATTGGCGCTCTGGGAGATGGCTCAGACTACACATCTTTCATTCATCATCTTGGCATTCCGTCCGTCGATGTCGGCTTCGGAGGCGAATCTCATGGCGGCGTTTACCATTCGGTCTACGATGATTTCTACTGGTATACGCACTTCGGCGATCCCGATTTCGTGTATGGCCGTGCCGAGTCGCAGATGGCAGGCACTATGGTCATGCGTCTCGCAGATGCCGATCTGCTGCCCTTTGACTTCACAAATTTTGCCGGCACGGTGCACGAGTATCTTACAGACCTCCAGAAGCTTTTGAAGAACGATCAGGACAGCATCCGTGAACGCAACCGCCAGATTGAAGAGGGCGTGTTCACGGCAACCAGCGATCCTCGGCGTCCGTTGCAGCCGCCTTCTCTGGAAGCGATTCCGCCTTATTTCAACTTCGCTCCGCTCGAAAATGCCGCCGATAAGTTAACGGTCAGCGCCGAGCATCTCTCAAAGGCATTGGCGAAGGTCGAATCGAACGGCTTGGCGCTGCCGACCGAAACGCTCAATCGGTTGAATCATCTGTTGATGGAGAGCGGTCCGGCGCTTACGGATGCTGCAGGGCTTCCCGGCCGACCCTGGTTCAAGAACATGATTTACGCCCCGGGCGCCTACACTGGATACGAGGCCAAGCCTCTGCCCGGCGCTCTCGAGGCAATGGACCGCAAAAACTGGGTAGAAGCCGAATCGCAGATCCCGCGCGAAGCACAAGCGCTTGACCGTGAGCGCAGGTTGATCGATGAGATGACGGCCACGCTGCAATCGAGCGTAACGGCTCTAGCGCACCGGCCGACCGCGGGCCGCTGACACGTGAGAGCTAAGCGCTTAGCTCAAGAAGAAATTGAAGGCGTTCGCGATATAGCTCTTGAGTTCGGTTCGCTTCACCACGGCGTCGAGAAACCCGTGTTCCAGCAGGAACTCACTACGTTGGAAGCCCTCGGGAAGCTTCTGGCGAATGGTTTGCTCGATAACGCGAGGTCCCGCGAACCCAATGAGCGCGCCGGGTTCTGCAATATTCAAATCGCCAAGCATGGCGAAGCTGGCCGTAACGCCGCCTGTCGTCGGATCTGTCAGAACACTGATATAGGGTATCCCCGCCTCATCCAAGCGCATCAGGGCGGCGGACAGCTTGGCCAGTTGCATCAGGCTGATCGCCCCTTCCTGCATACGCGCCCCGCCCGAGGCAGAGACGATGACCAGCGGATTTCTGCGCGCAATGCAGCGCTCGATCGAGCGCGTGATCTTCTCTCCCACCACGGCTCCCATACTTCCACCGATGAACTTCAGCTCGAGCGCGCAGATCTGCGCTTCGCGGCCATTGATTTTCCCGCTGCCGCAGATCACGGCGTCCGGAAGTTGCGTGGCAGTTTGCATCTCTGCCAGCCGCTGTGTATACGGCTTCGAATCCACAAATTTCAACGGGTCCGATGATCGAAGGTCTGCATCGTGCATTGTGTACACGCCATCGTCGAAAAGCTGCTGTAAGCGCTCCGCGGCGCTGATGCGAAAGTGATACCCGCATTGCGGACACACCTGCTGATTCTCTTCGACGCCTTTACGCCAGATGATCTGCCCGCACGACTCGCACTTCTGCCACAGGCCTTCGGTGCGCACATTGCGTTCGCCATCCTGAGCGCTGCTGCCCTCGAGTGACGGCTTTTGTCGCGTGAACCAGGCCATGGAAATCAGCCTCCACAGTAACATGCGCCGCGGAATTCAAAAAAAAGCGGGGCCGCCGTGACGGTCCCCGCTGGAGGAGGTAAATCGAAAGAATGTGTCAGCCCTGGGCGGCTGCTCGACCTTTAAACCTGCGGCGCGCACCGAACAAGATCAGCAGGCCGCCTCCGATCATCAGAGCCGGTGCGGCTTCAGCCGACCCAGATTGATTGATCTGGTCCTGCGCCAGGGTGCTGTTCCCAAAAAAGAAGTCGTCCAGAACCGGCTGCGAGTGGTTTACTGTTGAAATCGTCAGCCAGGTAATGTCATGTGAAAGCAAAAGACCGAACAGGCCATTTGAGACGGTAAAGATTTGCTGGTCGGAAAGCATGACTGTCAGACTGGCGCTTGGTTGTGTCGCGAGGCTAAGAAGAATGGCGTTCTCTCCGCCCGATGGCAGATCAACCCGGATATAGCCCGTGCCGTCCGATGCGCCAAAGAGGCTCACGGTGCTTCCATAGAATCCGCCCACAAGAGAATAGCCTGTCTTATCCGGTCCGGTGATAAGAAAGGGAAGAGCAGGCCCTTGCAGCGGCAGGAGCGTAATCCCGGTCGCCGTGTTGTAACTGACGTTCTTAACTTTTGTGAAATCAAGCTCAATCGGATTTCCCGTAAGGCCATTTTTCCAAACACTGTAACTCGTGGTAGTTACAGTAGTTGCAATCGCATGGCGAGCATGGGCGAGAAAAATCAATGCAACGCCCGCAAACAGGAATCGCTTCAAATGCACTTCCTCCTCCTCCGAATCTCCGGATCGAAAGGAAAGTGCAGAGGTTCGTTTCTCGCTCTAATTCAGAAATGCCTTTACGGATCGGCCTAAGAGGGATTTATTGCCTCAAGCTGGCGAGTACGTTTTTTTTATACTCCTCGGCTTTGCGGTAGATATCACTCTCGTTCAAGGTGAGTACGTGTCGATTGCTTACAATCCGACGGCCGTTGATGAATACGTCCTGTACATCCCCCGCTCTGGCTGCATACACGATAGTCGAATAAATGTTATATAGCGGCTTCGTATTCGCACGCGCGAGAGACATCGTGATGAGATCGGCTCGTTTGCCCGCCTCGAGTGACCCGATTTCTTTATTGAGGCGAAGGACGCGGGCGCCTCCGACGGTTGCCATCTCCAACGCCTGCTCGGCGGGGATCACAGTCGGATCCATACGAGTGACTTTCTGCAATTTTGAGCCGAGATTCATCTCTCGGATCAAGTCCGCACTATCGTTGCTCCCGGCGAAACCATCGTTCCCGAATCCTACAGGGATCCCGAGCTTCAGCATTTCGACAACAGGAGCAATGCCACTCGCTAGCTTCATGTTGCTCGATGGACAATATGCCACGCCAACGCGGTGCCGTTTCAAGATCTGTAAATCGTTATCGTCCTCCCAGATGGAGTGAGCCGCAATCACGCTGCCGTCCAGCACGTCTAGTTTTTCCAGAAGCTGGGTAGGCGTCATGTGCCGCTTTGCGACTGCATCGTCACGTTCTTTGTGGGTCTCCGAGAGATGAATGGTGAGAGGCACGTGGTACTTTGTCGCAAGTTGATGAGCCGCGACAAGCGCCTCGTCAGGTGTCGTGTAGATAGCATGCGGAGCTACCGCGGGAACGATAAGGTCGTCATTCCGATACTTCTGAATGAAACGCTCGGCTCCCGCGATGGCCTGCCTCCAGGTCTTGTAGTCCGGGGCAGGGAAGCCAATAATGGTCTGACCCAGCACAGCCCGAACACCCGCTTCCTTTGCCGCCTCCGCTTCAACGTCCTCAAAGTAGTACATATCCGTATAGGTTGTGATGCCCGCGAGAACCATCTCCAGGCAGGCCAGCCGTGTTCCCCATCGCACGAAATCGGGCGAGACGTTCTTGGATTCTGCCGGAAAAATGTATTTATTCAGCCAATCTTCGAGGCGCTTGTCGTCGGCGATCGCTCGCAACAACGACATCGGCGCATGAGTATGCGTGTCGATGAGTCCCGGCGCCACCAGCGCGTCAGGACGAGCCAGCGAGTGCTTCGCCCGAAAAAGTCGCGCGATCTCGCTCTGAGTCCCCACGCCGGCGATTCGCGGCCCGCGTATGGCTACCGCACCTTGTTCAATTACACGATGCTGCGGATCCATCGTCACTACATATCGGGCGCGGATGATCCAGTCGGCTGGCTCAACTGCAAAAGCTTGCGCAGCGATGGATAGCAGAGCCGGTAAACACTTATAGAAAAGATGCATCGAACGCCCTCGGGAAGATTTGACGAACGGTAGTCATTTCCTGCTTCCCTGCCGGGTTCGCGAGCAGGAGTTCCGCGTCACGGCAGAATTCCCAGAGTATCTGCCGGCAGGCGCCGCACGGTGGCGTCAAGGTCTCGGTATCCGCAACGACAGCCATTCGTATCAGTTTGCCCCCAGACTCCGACAGAGCTTTGAAGACAGCCACTCGCTCGGCGCAGATTGAGAGTCCGTAACTGGCGCTCTCAATGTTGCAGCCGGTGAAGACGTGGCCATGCTCGTCCAACACCGCGGCTCCTACCTGGAAATGCGAGTAGGCGGCATGGGCTCGCCCGCGCGCGGCCAGAGCGGCTTGAATCAAAGAGTACATTGGCGTTCTTCTACGTTAGCGTGCATGCCGGACGGATGGTTCTGAAAACTGCACGCCGAGCATAAACTATGCGGCCGCTGCGACCGCTTGCTAGCGTGCGCGGCTAAACTTTGGGGGTACCTATGGTCGTCGCAAAGGACCTATGTTAACATTGTCCTTTGTCTATGCCAAAGGATCGCTCAGAAGTATTGCAGGGCACGTTGGATTTGATGGTGCTTAAAGCGCTCGATGCGATGGGTCCACTGCACGGGTATGGGATTGCGCGGCGCATCGAGCAACTCAGCGAGGAGGTATTGCGGCTGAATGAGGGTACTGTCTATGCCTCATTACTGCGGCTTGCCCAAAAGGGCTGGATTCGCTCGGAATGGGGCGCTTCGGAAAACAACCGGAAAGCCAGGTTCTATTCGATCACTCGATCGGGCCGCAGACAAATGAATCGTGAGGCAGAGAGTTGGGAACGTATTTCCGGCGTAATTGGACGGTTGCTGCGGCTAGAGAGCCAGCATTGACGGTATGCTTACGGCGCTGCTTTCGCGAATCTGGAACGCGTTCCGCCGGCAGCGGTTGGAGAAGGAGTTCAATGAGGAAGTCGAAGCGCATCTGGAGATGCTGGCGGAGCGCTTTATTGCTCAAGGAATGGAATCAGCCGAGGCCTTCTACGCGGCGCGACGGCAGTTCGGGGGCGTAACTCAAATCAAAGAGGAATTATGGGAACGGCACGCGTTGCCGCCGATCGATGTGCTGTTTCAGGACCTGCGGCATGCGTTTCGCCAGCTTCGAAACTCGAAGAGATTCACTGCATCTGCCGCCATCACGCTGGCGTTGGGAATAGGCGCCAGCACGGCGGTGTTCTCGGTTCTGGACGCTGTTGTGCTCCGGCCCTTGCCGTTTGTAGACCCGGACCGGCTGATGGCTTTTGCCTCGATGGATCGACGGGGCACGCCGCACCCTGGGTTGCTTTCCTATCCGACCTTTTTTGATTTCCGGCATCAGAATCGCGTGTTCGATCACTTAGTCTCATATCGAGATGAGCGATTCACGCTTAACGACTCTCTCCCCGCCATACAAGTAGTGGGCGAGATTGTGTCGTGGGACCTGTTTCCGCTTTTGGGTGTGCAGCCAGAACTCGGACGCGGATTTCGCCCAGAGGAAGAGGCGGCCGGAACACACGTTGCAGTTCTAAGCAACAGCTTATGGCGTAGCCGATTTGGTGGCGATCCGGGAATCTTAAGGAGGCACATCCGTGTCAACGGGAAGCCATTCGCAGTCGTGGGGGTTGCGCCAGCTGGGTTCCGGTTTCCCCTCAATAATCCGGAGGTTGAGTTATGGACGACTCTTTCAGAGGATGCAACACTCACGGAATTTACTCCGCTGACGAGTCAGCGGGGCGCGCGCGTGCTGGATGCGACCGGGCGTCTAAAGCCAGGCGTGACTGTTGAACAGGCGCGAGCGCAAATGGACCAGATAGCAGGATCCCTCGCAAGGATCTATCCGGACAATAACAAAAATGTCGCGACCACTGCGGTGATGCCGGAAATGCAGCGGCTCACGGGAAGGAGTCGCAAACCGCTTTTGATTCTGCTGGGAGCAGTGGGATTGTTGCTGCTCATTGCTTGCGCGAATGTGGCGAACCTTCTGCTGGCCCGAAGTACCGAACGCGCACGCGAATTCAGCTTGCGTACAGCACTAGGAGCGTCACGTCTAGCGCTCGCACGGCAGTTGCTGATGGAGAGCCTGGCGCTCGGTTTGGCGGGAAGTGCGCTTGGAGTTTTGCTGGGGGTGGGAATACTAAAGGCTATTTTGCCACTGGCGGGAGACAGCCTCCCTCGCATTTCGCAAGCAGGGATCGACTCGCGAGTGCTGGCGTTTTCGGCTGTTGCGGCGATACTGACCAGTCTGCTGTTCGGCGCGGCTCCGGTAATCCAGGCAGCGAGAGCGGACATTGCTGGTGCGCTGAAGGAGGGCGCCGCAAACATAGCGCGTGGCCAGGACTGGTTCCGGAGTGCGCTGATCATTAGCCAGATCGCGCTTGGACTAGTCCTGATTGTGGGAGCCGAATTGTTGATTGGAAGCTTTCTGTATCTGGTGCAGAGGGACCTGGGATTCCGAGCCGACCATCTTTTGACCTTCGGGATCGGATTGCCTGATACCCGCAATGTCGCTGCACAGATTACGTTTTGTGATCGCCTGTTGGAACACCTAAGAGCCGTTCCCGGTGTCCAGGCAGCGGCCACGGGCATGCCGCTGCCCTTGGAGGGAGACCAGATGTCCGTGTCGTTCGATATCGAGGAACGCCACACAGCCGCCCCCGACCGGCCGCACTCGGATATGGCGATCGTGACTCCCGGGTACTTCCGTGCGATGGGCATTCCCTTGCTGAAGGGCCGGGATTTCAGCGAACGGGACGACACGCACGCCACGCGGGTGTTGGTCGTCAACCAGGCGTTCGCGCGAAAATACTTTCCGGGCGAGGACGTGATTGGCAAACGAATCGAGCCTGGGGCGACAAATGGCAAAGAAGGGACAAGATTGCGCGAAATCGTCGGAGTAGTAGGCAACGCAAGGCAGGCGCCGCTGAGCGCCGATCCGGACCCGATTTATTACTTCCCCTACAAACAGCTTCCCTGGGGCATTGGCACGATTGTCTTGCGCACTTCGGTTCCGCCGCTAAAAGTTGAAAATGCTGTGCGGGACGTGTTGACGAGTCTTGACCGAGAGGCGCCCATGTACAAAGTTCGGACAGGGAGCGAGATATCGGCAGCGGCGATTTCCCGGCCACGATTTCAGATGGTACTCATGGGCGGTTTTGCGGCGGCGGCGCTGCTCTTAACGGTAACCGGCCTTTACGGCGTGCTGTCATACGCAGTAGCGAGACGAAGACGAGAAATTGGCGTGCGGATTGCGCTCGGGGCGAAACGCAGCGAGGTAGTTAGCTTGGTTTTGCGCCAGGCAGCGCTATTCGTTACCGCGGGAATCGCTCTTGGATTGGCTGGCGCAATCGGTGCCGGGCGCTTGCTTGAAAACATGGTGTACGGAGTGCGGCCAGGAGCTTTATCTATCGCCATCGGCGCGTGCTGCGTGATGGTCATCACTAGCTTGCTTGCGGCCTATATACCGGCCGGGCACGCGGCGTCTGTGGACCCAGTGCGGGCGCTTCGAAGCGAATGAGGACTTCAGATCTACGCACCCAGTCGCGCATCTTTCAACGACACGCACCAGGACCCATAGCCCCGCTTCCGCGACATTGGATCATCTTCAATTTGAAAAAGGACATCGAGCTTCGCGCCAGTCTCGAAGATTCCTGCACGATCGCCGAAGTTCCAAGCTTTGCAGAACAGCAGGCGTCCATTTTGCCGGAGCGGAATGGAAAAGTGCTTATCTTCTTTCAAAACCTTCAGGGGACCTGCAACCTCTACTCCTTTGCAAATGAAAAGTGGCGCGGGATTGCCGAAACCGAACGGCCCCAGCGTGAGCACTTGCCGGATGCAGAGTTCGGTCAGCTCGGAGAAATCCACTTCAGCATCGACGGTGTATTGAGGACACAAGTCATCCGGCGTCAATCTGCTCAGGGCGAAAGCATTGAATCGCCGACGAAATTCGCCGAGCGAAGCGGCGCGAAGCGTCAGGCCCGCCGCTTGCCGGTGTCCGCCAAACTTCCTGAAGAGCTCCGGCATGGACTCGAGCGCTTCGAGTAAGTGAAATGCTGGGATGCTGCGCCCTGAACCGGAGATATAGGGTTCGCTTCCGTCGCCTTGATGGTTCGCATCGCTCAGGACGAAAACGGGCCGGCTGAAGCGTTCCACGAGACGGCTCGCCACAATACCTAGCACTCCGAGATGCCACCCGGAGCCCGAAAAAACGAGCCCGGCACAATCTGCATCGAAGGGCGTCTCCTCACATTGCCGCAAAATCTCCTCGACGATTTCGCTCTCGGTTTGCTGTCGCTCGCGATTGAGGCCGTCCAGTTGTTCCGCTAGCTTGCGGGCGCGCTCAACATCGTCCGTGAGAAACAGCTCAATGACATCGCACGCCGTGGCCATGCGGCCGGCGGCATTAATCCGCGGCGCCAGCCGAAATGCAACTTGATGGGCGGAGGGGCATTCCCCATCTTCGAAACCGGCCACTGCGAGAAGGCAGCGCATTCCGATGTTTCTCACTTGGCGCAATCCGGAAAGCCCGCGCTGCACAATGACGCGGTTCTCACCTATAAGGGGCACAACGTCCGCTACGGTCGCAATCGCCACCGGCTTCAGAAAGGACTCGAGCAACGCTGACACCCTTGCCTGCGGCATGCCGCTGGTCGTGAGCAGGGCCTGCACGAGTTTGAATGTGACGCCCGCGCCGCAGAGATTCTTATTCGGATAGGCGCAGTCCGACCGGTTTGGATTCAGAACTGCTAACGCGGGTGGCAGTTCTGCTTCAGGTAGATGGTGATCCGTCACGATTACGTCTACGCCCAGCAGATTCGCCTGTCGAACGACCTCGTTCGCGCGGATACCCGTGTCCACACTAACAATGAGGCGGATCCCGGTTTCGGCCGCAAGCTCGATGACCTCACTACGCATGCCATAGCCGTCCTTCAGCCGGTGCGGTATGTGAAAGTCTGCCTGGCCACCGAGCAGCTCGATCGCCTTCTTCAGGATGACGATCGAGCAAGTGCCGTCGACGTCGTAGTCGCCATAGAGTAGAACCGGTTCACGCTTCTCAATGGCACATTTCAACCGTTCAATGGCGCGATCCACTCCCTTCATCAGGCGCGGATCATGCAACGCATCCAGTTTTGGAGACAGAAAGTTGCGCGCAGCATCGGGGTCACCATAACCACGGCCAGCCAGTACTGCCGCGACAATCCGCTCGATGCCGAGGTTCTGTTGCAGGCTCGCCGTCGCCCCTTCGTTAACCTCCGACAGAATCCATCTGGCGGCCGGGCGCGTTCGGGTCCTGGCACCACGCTGTTCAGACATTAATTGTTGGAGAAGTATCCGCCGATCGAATCATCCTGTTCGTCTTCATATTCCTGCACGGCGGCTTCGAGTTCACCCAAAATATCCGTGAATGCTTCGTACCAGTCCGTACGCGATTCAAATGAATATAGCCGCCCATCAATGGTAAAAGATAATTCCACGGAGCAGGTGAAGCCCTCGTAAGCTTGTAATTGCCGTATGCGCCTTTCGTAACCGCGCTTTTCCTCGCTCAGGAGATCGGCGTCCTCCAGCTCGTCGAGTGCCTGATCAATCTGATCGAGTGAAAAAGAGCGATGGTTGAAGACGACCAATCTTACTCCGGCATGCCGCGCCGTCTGCAGAAATTCGCGGAAGTCCGGATGCCGCTCGGTGTCCCATAATACCTGGCTCATCGAGTCGACCATGCGGTGATAGCCGTGAAACACAGCCATGCCATATTGTTTGAGATACGCCTCCATTTCGTTTCGGAGGGTCTCCAGGTCTTGCGCCATTCGCTTCACCCTATCAAACTTTTGCCCGGGTAACCTCGTCGCTCTATTGAACATCCTTTATTCAGCTTGCTTTCTAAAACAGCCCTGATTGCGCTCATTTGCGGCGGCGGATTCCTACTGCGGGCGCAAAGCGGGTCAGTGCGGTCGGGCGGCCAGCCGATTCCAGGCGCGACCGTAACCGTCGCCCAGGGGAGCCACACTCTGTCGACGATTACGGGCCCGGACGGGCAGTATCACTTTGCTGCGATGGCCCCGGGGACCTGGAACGTCACGGTCGAGATGTTTGGGTTTGTCACTCTCACGAAGAGCATCAACTACGCGTCGGCGAAAGGACCGGTCGATTTCGAGTTGCAACTGAAGAAGTCGCCCTTGTTACAGCGCCTGCAGGCATACACGGCGCAGCGCGGTCCCGATACGAACCAGCAAATCGATCAGGTGTTGCAGAGCGAGACAAATACCCAGCCGCAGAGCGTTCCTGTCGGCAATGCCGGCTCTCAGGGCGGCAACGAAACCTTTCTGGTTTCGGGCAGTCTCAGCCCTGGCATGGCGCAAGGCAGCCAGGCCGATTCCGGCCCGGATCTGCGCTTCGCGCGCGGTCCGAACGCGTTGGGCGGTGCGGGGGAGATGCAGTCGACGCCGAATGCGCCTGGCTTCGGCACGGAAGGACAAGAAGGCGGCCGCAATGGAATCGGTGGTGGTGGAGGCGGGTTCGGCGGTGGCGCGGGTGGATTTGGTGGTGGTGGATTCGGCGGCCGTGGAGGCTTCGGCGGGCCAGGAGGACGAGGCGGTGGCCGGCGGCCCGGTCAGGTTGCCGGAGCGCGTTTCGGTAACCGGCGCCGTCCTAATCAGCGTATACACGGCCAGGCTTCGTTCACGCTGCAGAACTCGGCATTAAATGCGCAGCCGTTCTCTCTCAACGGGCTCGACCTTCCTCAGGCTGCATACGCGCAAACCCGCTTCAGCCTCATACTTGGCGGCCCGCTTATTATTCCGAAGCTTGTAAAGGATCCAAAAACCCAGTTCTTTGTCACCTACTTCGGCACTAGAGGGCGAACTCCGGAGTTATTCGCTGAAACTGTTCCCACCGCGGCAGAGCAACAGGGGAATTTCTCTCAGGCAACGCAATCGCTCGGCACATCCTCAACGAGCGTCCCTGTCACGATTTACAACCCCACGACCCATCAACCCTTCCCAGGCAGTGTGATTCCGCAGAGTTTGTTGAATCCGATTGCGTTGGGCTTGCTACGCTTTTACCCCCTTCCGACCGATCCGGCATTGCAGGCCAACAATTATCAGTTCGAGACCGCGCAGGTCGGCAACTCGGATAACGCAGGCCTCCGTATTCAGCGCAGCATCACAAGTGTTGACCGGCTTTCCCTGAATTTTCAGTATCAGCGCCGCGATGGTACGATCGCCCAACCTTTCGGCTACTCCGACACAACGGATGGCTACGGTTTGAACACGCAATTGCAATGGACTCGCAACTTGGGCCCAAAAGCGATCAGCAATGCCCAGGTCCGGTTCAACCGCAATTACAACGAGATTGTTCCCTATTTTTCTCTTTTGCCCGATGTCGCAACCGAGCTGGGAATCATGGGTACCTCGACGAACCCGCTCGATTACGGGCCGCCGACGCTGAACTTTACGAATTTTGGCGCGCTGAGCGATTCTGTCGCTACCTTAAAGCGAAATCAGTCGCAAGGTTTCGGCGAGAGCATCACGCTGTTGAAAGGCGCTCATACTTTCACCTTCGGTGGCGGTTACACGAGAGCAGACATGAGCTCGCGCACGGATCCTAATGGACGCGGGACATTTAACTTCACCGGCTTTGTGACCAGCGATTTCAACGCAAACGGACAGCCGGTCGCCGGAACCGGCTATGATCTGGCAGATTTTCTACTCGGGTTTCCGCAATCAAGTTCCATTCAATACAGCGAGTTCAGCGAGTACTTTATACAAAATCAGGCAAACGGGTTCGCGCAGGATGAATGGAAAGCGCGCTCTAACTTGACTCTCATCCTCGGTGTCCGCTACGAATATTTTTCTCCGTTGCGTGAGAAGTATGGGCGTCTTGCGAATCTCGATATCGCGCCTGGCTTTTCGAATGTAGCGGTAGTCACTCCGGACCAACCGGGACCGTATACCGGCGCATTTCCAAGTGGCCTGATCAACCCGGATCTTAACAACTGGTCTCCGCGCGTCGGGCTTGCCTGGAAAATTCCCGGCACAACACGGTCCACTGTCTTTCGCGCCGGCTATGGAATCTATTACAACGGGCAAGCCTACATCCCGTTTGCGACTTCTTTTGCGAACCAACCGCCATTCGCCGTAGCGAGCAGTGTAAATACTAGTGCCAACAATGTGCTCACGCTGCGCGATGGCCTGCAACAGACGGTACCCGATCAGGTCACGAATACATTTGCGGTGGACCGCAACTATCGAACACCGTACGCGGGGACGTGGAACGCGTCTATCCAGCACGACCTCGGTGGTGGGTTCTTCGCCGAAGTTGGCTACCTGGGAACCAAGGGTACCCGCCTCGATATAAGAAGCCTTCCCAACGAACCCCCGCCCGGCAGTGACCACGTATTTATGCAAGGCACCCAATTCGGCAACGCGGTTGGCTTTACTTATGACCAGTCCGTTGGCAATTCTATTTTTCACGCACTGCAGTTGCGCCTGGTGCGTCGCTTCAATCGCGGAATCTCCCTCAGCGCCTTCTACCAATTTGCCAAGTCGATCGACGATTCGTCGACGTTTGGCGGTGCTGGTAATACAGTGGCACAAAACTGGCTTGACCTTGCCGCCGAGCGCGGCCTGTCGAGCTTTGATGTACGGCACGAGCTGAGCGCGAATTTTATTTGGACTTCGCCGGTTGCTGGTCCAGGCTCGCGTTTCGCAGCCGACAGCAAGCTGGGCAGGCTTTTGAAGGACTGGCAATTGAGCGGCCTCCTCACGGCGCAGACGGGAAACCCCCTCACCGCCCGGGTTCTCGGTAACAGCCAACGACTGGCCCAAACCGGCGGCGTTGGCAGCGGACGCGCCGAGGCTACTGGGTTTCCAATTGAGACAGGTAACGGTTTCTTCAATCTCGACGCATTTACTTCGCCGTCCCCCGGTGTCTACGGAGACGCCGGACGTAACACCATACCCGGCCCTGGCCTGGTGAACCTCAATCTGGCTTTTGCCCGATCGTTCAATCTTGCGGAACGCCGGCGGCTGGAGTTTCGGCTGGAAGCAAACAATGTTTTCAATCATGTGAACTACACAAACCTCTACACCGTCGTAAATGCCGTCAACTATGGCTTGCCTAGCGCTGCAGGCCCGATGCGCACACTGCAGGCTGTTGTGAGGTTTCGGTTTTGAGACTCGTCGCGCTCGTCCTCACCTTCTTGTCGGTTGGTTACCCCCTCCTTCCACAGGAGCGGCCCACCTTCTCCACAACGACCAACGTCGTGGTGGTTAACGTTACAGTGCTGGGCCCGAACGGCAAGCCGGTTGAGAACCTCACCAAAGATGATTTCCAGGTATTCGAGGACGGCAACCTACAAAGAATTGAGGCAGTTGACTTTCAGCATCTGAGTGGTGCGCTACTGTCCGAAGTGAATCAAAACCCAGAAGTGAAACGGAACACGCCTGAGACTGCAACGCTTTCGTCTTTGCCGAATGCGCCGGCTGCTAGTCCTGTCGCCAGGTACCAGGACCGCCGCCTCATCATCATGCTGTTCGATTTCTCGTCTATGCAGCCGGCCGAGCAAATACGAGCGAAAAACGCGGCCATACAATTTCTGAGCCGCCAGATGACCAACAGCGACACCGTGTCCATTATGACTTTCGGTACAGAACTGGAGACCCTTCTAGACTTCACTTCCGACCGCGATCTTCTGATCAATACAATTCAGCGGTTCCGAATTGGCGAGTCAAGCGAAAACTCAGCCTTCGCCGATGAAGGCGCCGATGCGCAAGACCAGGGCGGCCAATTCGTTGCGGACGAAACGGAGTTCAACATCTTCAATTCCGACGAGAAGCTGGCGGCTCTCGAGGAGGCCGCCCACAAACTTGGTCAGTATCCGGAAAAGAAGGCCTTGATCTACATTTCGAGTGGCATTCAGAAGAACGGAGTCGACAATCAGTCGCAATTGCGGGCAACCGTGAATGCTGCCGTACGCGCGAACCTGGCCTTCTATCCAATCGATGCGCGGGGTCTGTCGGCGCTTGTTCCCGGTGGAGACGCAACGCAGGCGGGAGCGGTCGGCAATAACTTATGCAGCGGGGCGGGGCAGCGATCGCTAAAAGAGAACTTCAATAACCAACAGGAAACGCTGGCAACGCTCGCGCTCGACACGGGCGGAAAAGCGTTGCTCGATTCGAACGACTTAGGTGAGGGCATGAGGCAGGTCCAGAAGGATTTCTCGAGCTACTACATACTTTCTTATGTCAGTTCCAATACAGCCCAGGACGGCCGATATAGGCGAATCCAGGTCAAGCTCGCACCGCGTCTGGCGGCAACCCTGAAGGCGAGGCTCGATTACCGTCAGGGATACTACGCCCCTACCAGTTTTGCCCGCATGAGCGGAGATGACAAAGAAGCCGCGCTCACACAGGCTCTGCTCTCGGAGAACCCGGTTACCGATCTGCCGATTGCGGTGGAGGTAGATTACTTCCGGTTGGAGAAGGACAAGTATTTCGCCCCGATCTCGGTGAAAATACCGGGTTCTGCCCTTGCGTTTCGGGCCAAGGGCTCAAAACAGGCAACAGAGTTGGATTTTCAAGCCGAGGTTCGCGATGCCCGAGGCCGTCCTGCTGCGACCGTGCGTGATACGATTCCGTTGAAAATAACGCAAGAAGTCGCCGGCCAAGTGATTCAAAAGAGCATTCAATACAGCACGGGAGTAACGCTGACGCCCGGTTCATACAAACTGCGCCTGGTAGCGCGGGAAAACGGGCAAGGGAAGACCGGAACGTTTGAAACTCCGTTCATCATTCCCGACCTCGCTGCAGCCAAGTCTCTCCGGGCCAGTTCCTTGATTCTGACCAGCCAGCGGCAGCCCGTCTCGGCGCAGGTCGGCGGCGTTAAGAACAGTAAGAAGCTGCTGGCGAAGAACCCGCTCATTCAGGGCGGAGAGCAACTGGTGCCTAGCGTGACAAAGGTCTTTCGGCCGGGTCAGAGGCTCTTTGCGTTTGCCGAAGTCTACGACCCGAAAATCCCAGACACGATGCCGGAGAACCTCCGCCGGCCGGCGGTCGAGGCCAGCTTAGCTGTGTACCGTGGTGACAAGAAGGTGTTGGAGACGCCGCCGGTGCGCGCCACACGCCTGGATCCACAGCGCCCGGCTGCTTTACCCGTTTGGTTGGAACTCCCCGTGGACAAGATTCCTGCCGGAAAATATGAATGCCAGGTGAATTTGATCGACGAATTCGGCAGCAAGTTCGCCTTCCCACGATCATCCTTCGCGATAGTAGGATCTACATACCTTTCAGGCCTTATCCCATAGTCTGTTAAAATACAGCTATGCAGGTTCCTTATAGCTGCATCGGAAAAACGTTATCTGTTTTTTCCAAACGGCTCATGATCGTTGCAGGCCTTATTACTCTGCCGGTCGCTGCAAGGCTGGAGACAGTGCCTAACGCCAAGACGGCTCCAGCGAGACAGCCCGAAAAACCGGTGAAGCCGGACCCACGAACGGTCCGGTTACAGAAGTTTTTCGCCAAGCTTCATTGCCCCGTCCTTAACATGTCCGAAGATTTCGTCCATGCCGCCGACGATAATCACTTGGACTGGCGGCTCCTTCCCAGCATCTCCGTCATTGAATCCGGCGGAGGGAAGGCTTACCGGAACAACAATCTTTTCGGCTGGGACAATGGCGATCAGGCTTTTCCTACGTTGCGGGCAGGGTTAAACTTAGTCGCCTATAAGCTAGGCAAGAGCCCGCTTTACCGTGATCGGGACGTGGCCGGGAAACTGCGCATCTACAATCCCGACACGACCTATCCGCAAAAGGTCATGGATGTGATGAACCGGATCAGCCCCGTTGTTGACTTGCGGCCTGCCGAACGCATTCTCAGGCGTCAGAACGAATACGTATACGCGACGGACTGACGCGCGGCTTACGCAGCGGCGCAGGTCGTCGCTTCCTGTAGTGCGCTGACGCCGACGCGGTGGCAGAAGTCTCCGAACACCTCGCCCGGTCGGCGAGCATCTCTGTAGTACTCGATAACGGGCCGCAGGCGCTCGGGAATCTGTTCGCGCTTTACGTTCTTCGCAAACAATGTGCCCAGGCGTTTGCCGAGTGGCGAGGCGCCGAGATAAATCGAGTACATATCGACGCTCGCCCCCACAACGCCGATCTCAGCCGTGTAAGGCCGCGAGCAGCCATTCGGACAGCCGCTGGTTCGCAAGTGGATGACGTCGTTCTTGAGCCCGACCGCATTCAATTCAGCCTGTATTTCAGCCACCACTTCGGGCATGATCCGCTCGGATTCTGTAATCGCCTGTCCGCAAGTTGGCAGCGCCGGGCAGGCAATAGCATGCCGCAAGACCGGCGGCAACGCTTCCGGCTCGGCAATTCCGTATTCATGCAGGAGGGTGGCAATAGCGGCACGGCCTTTATCCGCGATTCCGCTGAAATACAGATTCTGCTGGCACGTGAGCCGGACTTCCGGACGATATCTTTCGACAACCGTTCGAAGACCTGCCCGAATGCGCCGACCGTCATCGAAGTCTTTCACTCGACCACTGACCACGCGGACACCAACAAACCAGATTGGCCGCCCCTCCGAGTCGGTCCCTTGACGGTGCCAACCAAGGTAGTCGTTCGACCGGGTCCAAGTCAGCGGTCTGGGTGGCGCGAGCTCGCGGCCGACCCGGTTCTCTAGTTCCTGCTTGAACTTAGCCGGTCCCCATTCATCCATTACATACTTCAGGCGTGCCAGCCGCCGATTGGAACGGTTTCCGAAGTCCCTGTGGATTGTTACAATTGCCCTTACAATTTCAAGCAACTCTTCCGGGGTCGGTCCTATTGAGCACATAGGGTCCGCTAGCCGCGGATGCGAGTCCTTAACGCCAGCGCTTTGGCCCATGCCGCCACCGGCGAGGATCGTGAAGCCGTGCAACGTACCGTCTTCGAAGTGGGGGACAATTCCGACGTCATTAGCGTAAATGTCGGTGGTGTTGTCGCCCGGAAAGGCAAAACCAATCTTGAACTTACGCGGTAGATATGCAGCTCCGTATAAAGGTTCTGTTTCGCCCTCTTCCTCCGCACTCAGGGCGCGTTCCCCGTTAATCCAGATTTCATAGTACGCCGTTGTTTTCGGCTTCAGGCTGCGCGAGATGAATTTGACGATGGGAAAGAGTTCCTGGCGCTGATCGCTTTCAAATGGGGCTGGGCAGGAAATCACGTTGCGGACGACGTCTCCACACGCGGCAAGCGTGGTCAGATAGCTCTCATTCACACCGCGGATCAGTTCCGGCAGCCTGAGCTTTGGAACGTAGTGGTACTGGATATCCTGCCGTGTCGTGATGCGGAGCGTTCCGTCGCCGATATCTGCAAGACGGTCGAGAGTCAGGTACTGATCGGCAGTCAGGACCCCGCCGGGAACGCCAACGCGCACCATCGCGGAGTAGCGTTTTTCCCCGGACTTGCGGAGATCACGGTCATCCTGTTGGTAAATGCCGTGGAACTTCAGAACTCCGATTGCCGGCTTTGAAAACAGAGTTTCGCAGTTGCGCAGCTCATCTGCAAGCGTACCCCGCAGAAAGTGGCTTGCGGTTTTAGCACCTTCAACTGGTGAGGGAGCTTTGTCCATCTAGATACTAGAGTATCAAATGAACCGGAAATGAGCCCAAATCCTATCGAGAATAGGTACAAAGCTGGCTAACGGCCAAAACTCGCGGAACGCCGGCCTGCGCCCGAGGGAGGGCGGCCAGGACCGGAAGCGGGGCGCCCAGGCCCCGGTAAAGCCGGAGGTGGTTCCTCCACGACAACCTTCTTCGGCCGGGCATCCAGACGTGCCGCAATCAATTGCTGCCGGAGTTTGAGAAATTTCGACGTGCCGGGCTGGCCTCCCCGCTCAATGACATCCTTCTCGGTTACCTCCTGCGCTGCCGGCAGGTATTTTTGGAGGTAATTCTTGATACGGTCGAGCGCAAGCCGCTGGCTCGACCGCATTAACAGGAACAAGAGAAATTCGCCGGGGACCTTGGAGAGGATCGCGTACAGGGCCGATGGACGGCTGATTTTTGCCGCAAGCAGTTCCTTCTCGAGCCTGGCGGCTTTGCTCTCGAGTTTCATTGCGGCATCCAGGTCAGCTTTGGCGATGCCCACGGTTTTGACTAATTGGGAGCGCTCTCTGGCAGTCAGCTTCTCGAGCAACAAAAACAGGAAAAGCGAATAGGTGTTAGCCTCAATATCGGTGCCAAAAGGAAGCGATTGCCGGGCCTTATGGAGCTTTTGGAACCCCTGCAGATTGAGCTTTGGTCCGGTCAGAGCGGGAGAGAAAATGTAGAGAAGCTTTTCGTCATCAAGCGCCTTGAGAATCTCCCCGGCCAGCGGATCGGCGGCGATCTGTCGCAGCTCATGTTCCAGGGCGGGTGCCGGAATTCGAGTCTCCAGCTCCGCTTCACGAACGTTCTGGTATTGAGACAAGGTGCGTTCGTCGATAACGAAGCCGAGCCGCGTGCGTAAGCGGATCATGCGCAACATTCGCGAGGGGTCATCGTACAGAGCGTAGTTGCTTATAGCGCGCAGCTCCTTACGGCTCAGGTCGCCCAAACCGTTGGCCGGATCGAGTAATAATCCGCGGGACGCCTTACCGAGGGAAAGGGCTATGGCGTTGATGGTGAAGTCGCGCCCGCGCAGGTCCTCATGGATGGTGGCAGGTTGGACCTGCGGTTTCCCGCCTGGCTTCGCATACTTCTCTTGACGGGCCATTCCGATACTGACCGTCACATTCTTAGGAAAGCGCAGCTCGAGGGATTTTCGATTCTCGTCGTGTCCCAGGATCTCAGCGCCTGCCTTGTGCGCCAGAGCCTTCGCGAATTTTGTAGTACCGCCCTCGACGGTAAAATCCAGGTCCCGGATCGCAAAGCCGCCCATCATATCGCGCATCGCTCCACCGGTCAGGAATACGTTCAGGTTCGCCTGTTCAGCGGCTTCGCGAACCTGGGCTACCGCCCGGCTCTGATCGGCGCTCAAGTGACTTTCCAGCACGAACATGTAGTCGCTCATAGCGGTTTCGTCTTTCGAATTGCCCCAGGCCGGCTCGCCGCTACCGCTCTGCGCCCCGCGCGCGGATGATGTTGGTCAACTGTCTGGCGAAGCCGAGAACGCATCACGTGTGTGTAGATTTGAGTTGTTCCGATATCGGCATGTCCCAGCATGGTCTGCACACTGCGCAAATCTGCGCCGCCTTCCAGCAAGTGCGTCGCGAAAGTGTGTCGTAACACGTGAGGGCTCAAATTCCGGAAAATGCCGGCGTTTCGGCCGTGACTCCTGAGTAGCTTCCAAAAGCATTGCCGCGTCATTGCCGTACCGCGGGCAGTCACAAAGAGGAACGGACTGACCCGACCCTTCAGAAGTCGTGGCCGTAAGCCGGTTCGGTACCGATCAATAGAAGCCAAAGCCTGGCGTCCGACCGGGACAAGCCGTTGCTTATTGCCCTTTCCGATCACGCGCAATGT
The DNA here is from genome assembly GCA_036557345.1 of Bryobacteraceae bacterium. Taxonomy (GTDB): domain Bacteria; phylum Acidobacteriota; class Terriglobia; order Bryobacterales; family Bryobacteraceae; genus Bog-105. The sequence continues at coordinate 6,354 of DATBHS010000235.1, read as the reverse complement.
GCCTTGCAACTCGTCCAGGTCCGCGACGCGAACCCGGATCAGCTCGCTTACCCGCAGTCCGGTAGCATAAAGCAGCTCTAGCATGGCCTGGTCGCGAAGGCCTGTCGCTGAATGCTCGTCCGGGGAAGCCAGAACGTGTTCCAGAGAGAGGGAGTCGAGGTACTTAGGCAAAGAAGAGCCGATTTGCGGAGCGTTCAGGAGATCTGTCGGGTTAATTGTAATCTCGCCTTCTTCCAGCAGAAAGCCAAAGAATCCACGCAGAGTCGCCACGTGGCGGGCGATGGACCGGTTGGATAGGCCGGCTGCGCGCAAACTGTCCAGATATTCCCGGAGAGTGTCCAAGGTAACTAACGGTAAAGAAGTTTGTTTGAGAAAGGCGCCCAACTGGGTCAAATCGCGGCTGTAAGACTCCAGCGTGTTGCGCGCGAGGCCCTTTTCGGTCCGGCAGAAATGCAGGTAAGACCGCATTCCTAGCTCGAATGTCAACAACCCCGCCATGCTGCCAATGATACAATATTCGCGAAATTGTTTGAAACAAAGTACTAAATTTCTTACACTTGCCGTCTAGTACCGCCAAACGCGTCCTTCTCTACCGCTTCGACAGGCAGCCACTGGAAGGTATCGTCAATCCTGCGGCATTTCTCCTCAAGGGTGGTGTGGAATTCATTACGCTGGATGGAACCTTACAAAGCATCGCCTACCAGGAGCTCAAAGCACTTTGCTTCGTGTCGGAAGCCCTGCGGCCTGATCTGTTTTCTGACCATAACTTGTTTGAGCGCCGGCCCAAGGTGCCGGGACTCTGGACGCGATTCGTGTTCCGCGATGGAGACCGCCTCGACGGGATACTTTCTCATAATCTTCTGGACTGGCCGGAAGCGGGCTTCTTCATCACGCCTCCAAGGGCTGGCGCGAATAGGCAGCGCGTGTTTATCCCCCGAGCGGCTCTTTCTGCGACCGAATTGCGTGGTGTTGTGGGTACCTCGGCCGCGGCTCTTACTGCGAGCCGAAAGGCCAAGCCCACGCGCCATGGCGACCAGCTCAGTATGTTTGAGCAGTGATACCGGCACTCGCCACCTTACGGGCGGTAGGGCTCCCGACCGCAAGTGACTGAGACCATACACGCTGCCAGTTTCCCCAGACTGATGCCGGAGGCGACCAGAGGCACACGACTTCGCTCAGGTGAAAACGGGCCGGGCAAGTAGCTGACCGCCACACCGATTCGGCTTGCTGCCGCGCGTCAACGAGCGAACCGTCTGGAATGGGGCCGCCCAGGGATAAATGAGGAAGAAACTCGAATCTCTCCGCATGCGCCAGTTCGCGAGCATTCAGCGCACCGTGAAGGGCCCGTAACAGCCCCTCTCCTTCGCCGACATCCAGATACAGAATATTCGTTTCCGCGAAGCAGCGAACGCGCAACAGTTCAACGTCGAAAGACTTGAACTCCTGCAGAATACCCTTGGCCTCTCGGGAGGCAGTCTCGACTGCGGTTTGCAAGGGACGCGGTGGCAGAATTGTGACGTGCGGCCGCGGATTATGCTCGCCTGGCAGAAGCTCCTGGAGGCTGTGTAGAAAAGCTCCGAGAGGATCGGGTATGTAACTGACCAGTGCCAGCGATCCCCATTTAGACGGTTCCGTTTGGTTACTTCGCATCAGCTTGCTTGCAGGTGTCGCGTTCTTTAGCGCTGCGCGTCCTGGTTTGAAGCCGCAGGCTCGCTTGCCACTGAAGTGGATGTATCGAGACCGTGTTTTTGCTCGGGCGTCCACCATTGCGCAGGCTCAAAGCCGATATACTTGGCGATTCGAATTTCGAACGGTCCGCCTACGGCGTCGAACGATTCCAGTACGTCTCCAGGACGTAGCGGCCGGTCTTCGGATGTGAGCGCCTTCCATGCCGCATATGGCGTTGCGGCTTCCACTTCTCCGGTAAAATCGTAGTCTTTGGGCTTAATTATGGCAATGCCGCCGGTGTGCGCGGCCCAGCGGAAGGCCTCTCTCGGTGCATCTTTGATGCGGTGAATGCGATAAAGCGGCATTAACGAAACAGTCTAACGCGTGCGGCTCGTGAACGAAAGTGAAAAAGAGCTAAATTGCAACTGGTCTGTCACAATGTTGACGGGGAGTTTTCCGCAAGACGCGCGAAATGAAGAGATATTGGCTGCTCTTGATCTTGCCCGTTCTGCTTTTGATCTGGTGGGGCGTGGACCATGGCGGATCGGCGCCGCTGCTGCATTTTGCGACTGTACGCCGGACACGCATCGAAAGCATGGTTTCGACTAACGGGAAAGTCGAGCCGGCGGAGTGGGCGGCGGCTCGCGCCGAAACCGCGGGTGTGGTGCGGTCCATTTCAGTGCACCAAGGCCAGGATGTGCGGGACGGGCAGCCGCTGGTTGAGCTCGACACAACAGCCGCGCGCGCGGAGCTGGCCGCGGCTCTGGCCCGGGAGCAGGAGGCGCGGGCAGAGAGCGCCACACTCAAGCAAGGCGGCAAGGCAGCGCAACTCGCAAGTCTCAATGACTCCATTAAGAGCGCTCAGTCAACCGAAGAGGTGGCGCAACGAAATTACGATGCACTGCAGCGCCTGGAATCGCAGCATGCAGCGACCAAGCTGCAGGTGCAGGAAGCAAGGGATGCGTTGAACCGCGCCAAGTTGCAGCTCTCTGCCTTCCAGGATCAGAAACGAACGCTGGTGACCTCCTCGGACCGCACGGTCGCGGAAGCCAAGCTGCACGATGCTCAGGCGGCAGTGGCGCTCGCCAGGCGCCGGGTGTCGCTCGGTCAGGTCAGCGCCCCGATTTCGGGTACGGTCTACCAATTTGATTTGAAGATCGGCGCTTATCTGCAGCCTGGCGAACTGGTCGCTCTGGTCGGAGATATCAATGATGTCAAAGTGACGGTATATGTAGATGAACCTGATCTTGGGCGCGTCGGATTGAACATGCCCGTCAGCATTACCTGGGATGCCAGGCCCGGACAAAAATGGTGGGGACGTGTTGACAAACTTCCGACGCAGGTCGTTTCGCTTCAGGCGCGTACTGTAGGGGAAGTGACCACCATAGTCAATAATCCGAACCATGATCTGCTACCTGGAGTAACTGTGAATGCGACCATCATTTCGAAGGTGGAAAATAACACGCTCAGCATTCCGAAAGCGGCCCTCCGCACCATTCGCGGATCGACCGGTGTGTACAGGCTAGAGGGCGATTCGCTTGCCTGGACATCGGTGAAGACCGGCATCAGCGACATCAACAATGTCCAGATTCTCTCAGGTTTACAGCCTGGCGACCGAGTGACCGACCGGGTGATAGAGCCGAGCGACGCAGAGATAACAAACGGCATGCGCGTGCGCGCCGCCATCGACTAGATGCGGAAATCAAACGGGCGATGGAGCGTATGACGGGTCTTTTGCTGCCTGACCGTTGCCTGTCAGTGGTGGTGCCAGCCTATAACGAAGAGGGAACCATTGCGGGCGTGATCCGGCGATTGATCCCTGTCCCGCATCTTCTAGAGGTCGTAGTTGTGGATGACGGTTCGCGCGACCGCACCTACGACATCGCGTCGCAGTTGGGGCAACAGTATGCGGAAGTCCGCGTGCTCCGTCAACAGCGAAACGCCGGAAAAACAGCGGCTCTGAGAGCCGGCTTCGCCGCCACGCGCGGCGATATCGTTCTGGTACAGGATGCCGACCTCGAATACGATCCTGGTGAGATTCCGGACCTGATTAGGCCCATCCTCGAAGGTAGGGCGGACGTGGTGTACGGTTCCCGCTTCCTCGTACGTAAAGCGGCACGCGTGTTGTACTTCTATCACTATCTGGCCAATAAGGGCTTGACGTTCCTTTCCAACATGCTAACGAATGTGAATCTATCCGATGTTGAAACCGGGTATAAGGCCTTTCGTGGCGAGATTATTCGCAATATGGTGATTACATCGAGCGGCTTTGGTTTCGAGATAGAGGTGACCGCCAAGCTGGCGAAACTCAATTGCGCCATGTTCGAGGTGCCTATCAGCTATTACGGACGAACCTACGAACAGGGCAAAAAGATCGGGGTAACCGACGGGTTCGCGGCTCTATGGTTCATCCTGAGATATAACCTGTTCTGCGGGTTGAAGGGATCCTTCCGTCAGCTACCCGAGTTGAATTCTCTCTCAGCAAACACGGATGCCAACTAAGCTTGGCGCGCGATCCCTAGTCATCGCGCTGGCACTGACAAACGGATTTCTCTATGTGTGTGCTCTGCCCTTGTGGGAGGGTTTCGATGAACCCTTCCACTATGCCTACGTGCAATCAGTTTCTGTAAAACGCCGCCTTCCGGTGTTGAACCAGTCGAGAGTTTCAGAAGAGATCTGTCAATCGCTCAAAGCCGTTCCGCTCAGCCGTTTATTAGCGGGCTCGGTACCCGACAGCATTTCCTTTGAGGCGTGGTCTAAGCTCGATGATGCTGCAAAGGTGAGCCGTTTGCAAGCTCTGGAACCGATCAGCCCCGAATTGCGCGGCAGGCCATCCTCTTTGATGAACTATGAAGCGCAGCAGGCACCTTTGGCTTACCTGACTCTCGCGCCTTTCGATGCTTTCCTGTCCAGCCTTCATCTGGCGAATCGTGTTCTCATTCTTCGCCTGCTGGTGACCGCCGGCGGCGCACTTCTGCTATTCGCTGGTCTCGAGAGGCTGGCTCAAACCATCGGCCTCCGAGATGCCTTCGAGATCGCGGCGCTCGCATGCGTATTCGAATCGCAGATGTTGTGGGCTTCTATTGCGCATATAGGAAATGATTGGCTGGCTGTTCCGCTGACGGTGTGCTGGGTTGCATGCCTTGCTATAACGATGCGGAAGCCAAGTGCCCGTAATGTGTTGCTACTCGCCATGATTCTTGCATTGGGTCTCCTGGCCAAGGCATATTTTTTGGCGTTTGTTCCTGTGTTCATTGCTTTGCTTGTGTACCTGGCGGTTCGGAAATTTGTTTCCTGGGGCACGCTTGGGTTGGCGCTCGCGATTGTTGCGGGCGCAGGGGCGCCCTGGTATGTACACAACCTGTTCCTTTACGGCAGCTTGAGCGGAACGCAACAAAGCGTAGCGGGAATTGGCATCGCGCGAGCGTTCGACGCTCTGGCTCACATCAATTGGGCGGAAAGTACGGTGAATTTTGCGCGCTGGTCGCTGTGGACAGGTAACTGGTCTTTTGTTTCGTTCTCAAAAAACACGCTCAACGCTGAGTTGATTTTGCTTATGGTTGCATTCGGTTGTTACCTGCTTCAGTGGCGGAGCATTACCGCGCCCCAAATCTGGACTTTGTTTGCCTGCGCGTGGTTTGCAGCCGGCCTGATCTACCAGGCCGGGGTCGCTTGGGTACACACCAACGGAATATCCACAAACCCGGAGCCATGGTACGCGCAAGGCATCATCGCGTGTCTGTGGATTCTATGTTTCCTTGCACTACAGCGCGGCAAGACTGCGGCCCGGTGGATCGCTAGCGCATTGGTGATGCTGACAGCCTGGGTCGCTGCCGCAACATACTTAGCGAAGCTTCTACCCTATTACGGCGGGGCGGTTACACGATCGAGTGCTCGCGCCGTGCTTGGCTGGTGGTCCAGACACCCCACTATGGACCTGAGTGCAGTGCTAGTTGTCCCGGTTTGGGTAGTTTACCTTCTTCTGGCTGTTTTCAGCGCCGTGCTAGTTGTGACGACAGCGCAGGTTTTGATTCTGCTCTGGCGTCCTATTGCGCGATATTGACCAGCGGCTCGGCTTCGTCGCTATCGAGAATAGCCGCCGCTTGCGCTTCGGTAAATTCCTGGGTCTTGGCGGAGTGATTCATCGAGCAGAACTTCGGCCCGCACATTGAGCAGAAAGCCGCATCCTTGAACCCTTCTTCGGGGAGCGTTTCATCGTGATAGGATTGCGCAGTCTCAGGGTCTAGCGAAAGCTCGAACTGGCGCTTCCAATCGAAATTGAAACGGGCGCGCGAAAGTTCGTCATCGCGGTCACGGGCGCCTTTCCGCTGGCGCGCCACATCGGCCGCGTGCGCTGCAATTTTATAAGCAATAATGCCTTGCTTTACATCTTCGCGATTCGGAAGACCCAGATGCTCCTTCGGCGTGACATAGCAGAGCATGGAAGCGCCATGCCAGCCGATCATGGCGGCACCAATCGCCGAGGTGATGTGATCGTAGCCGGGCGCGATATCCGTCACGAGCGGGCCCAGCGTATAAAACGGCGCTTCAAAACAGATTTCGCGCTCTTTCTCGACTTGAAGAGCAATTTGATCGAGAGGGATGTGGCCCGGTCCTTCGATCATGACCTGAACGTCGTACTCCCAAGCCTTCTTCGTGAGCTCGCCGAGTGTATTGAGCTCGGCA
>DATBHS010000234.1:0-95363 GCA_036557345.1 Bryobacteraceae bacterium | reverse complement strand
GCAGCGCTGGCAGATCCGCCGAAGGAAGTGCGACGCCGAGGCACCGGGCGAGCGTGGGTGCGATACTGCGCATATCAATTTCACCCAGATCCAATCCCTTGCGAACGTTTGGACCAACAAAGAAGAAAGAGGCGCGGAGCTCTGGATTATCGGGCGAATAGCCATGACTTCCCCCAGTTTTGGCCTCGGTGACTGCAGGGTCACGGAAAGATCGATCCATCGAGTAATTCGACCGCATGTCGACCCAGAATGTGGCGGTCGGCGATCCGCCATGTGCCGCGATAGCGGCCTGATCCAGGATTCGGGCGATTCCATTCACCGAGTCGTCAGAAAGGCGACCGAGGAGTTGCCCTACTTTCGCGCGAATGGCCTTATCACCCGGATTCTTTAACACAATTGCAGCCGAACCGCCGTCGATCCACGGCATCGCTTGCCAATCGAGTATACGCGGTTCCGGCCAATCTCTCGTTTTGGGATCGATAGTGATGAGGCCTTCTTCGGCAAAAGGCACCATGAGGTGGAGACGATGATCGGTGCGGGTGAAACCGTGGTCCGAGACAACGCAAATGTCGGCATTCGGATGACTGACGCGCATGGCGTCCTCTAACTCGCCCACCATTCCATCGATTTGTTCAAGGGTGGCGTTTGACTCGGGGCTAAATGGCCCAGTCAAGTGTTCGAGATGATCGAGTGCGGCGAGATGTACCGTGACAAAATCCGGGTGTTTTTCGCGCAGAATGGCAGCGGCATAACGCGTGCGCTGCCGGTCGCCCGAAATGGCCTGATTGAGATCGATGATGTATGGCCCTAGCTTTTCCTGTAGCTCGCTGAGGAGACCAGGAGTAGACACCGCGCGAAGAAGTTTGAGGTCATCGGCTGTGCTAGCGCGCCAAAACTCCGGGATGAGGTACCGAACCCCGGCCGCGCTAACGCTAACAGGCCAACTGACACTGGCAACCGTAAGACCCGAGTGGGCAGCAGCTTCCCAAAGCGTTGGTACATGAATATCTTCGCTGTACCAATACCAGCCGCCTAAATTCTTGTTTAGAGGGTCGAAGGTAGTGTTCAAGTAAATCCCGTGCCGGCTCGGCCAAACACCCGTGAGAATCGTGGTGTGACTAGGGTACGTTACGGTGGGCAGCACGCCGCGCACTCCAGACGCATGGGCGCCCTGGTGAAGTGTTTCCAAGAGGTGCGGAATCTTAAGTCCATGCACAGAGGCTTCTGTCACGTAGTCCGGCCGCATTCCATCAATGGAAATCAGCAACAGTGCGCCACGCGTCGACTGCGCTTGCGAAGTTGGTAATCTTGTTAGCGCTGCGAGGCAAGCGAGCACGAGCAGCACTGGAATTGTTGGACTACGTTTGGCGAGTGATTTCATAGATCCACGCAGCGAATCAAATGGATGCCCCAGATAAGTTTCACCTACTCAGCAGCGCGAGAGCAAGGATCAGAATGAGCAAAATGCCGATCAACGCGTTATAGAAGTTGAGATAGCCAGACTGCAGGGCTCTAATCCCGGTGGCAAGAAAGCGAACGATTCGCACGAGAGGCGTAAAGAGATACGGGCCAAAAATGGGCGCCAATTCCTGATTGAACACGAGCCGCTTCACAAAATAGGGAGCGTGATGATATTCCCTGGCTATGTCATGCGTCGGGCCATATATGAAACCGTAGAACGTTCGCAACGCGTTCGAAAACGCGAGCGAAGTCGTGGCGATTTCCCTGGGTTTCTCGCGGAGGCCGCCATACCAAATCGGAGCGCGACGAGGTGCTCCGGCTCCTCGGCCCGCCAGAATCAGCCCGATCGGAACCAATGATAGTAGGGGCATCGCGATCACTAGTTTGGTCGGCGAGATGAATGCAAATTTGTTACTCAAAGGGACAAGCAATAACCCGTCTCGCATGCTCGCCGCTGCGTTCGCGCCGAAAAGCGAGAGATTGGCCGTACTCAGAGAAGGCAGCCACCAGGGCATTCCAACTGCCAGGCCCAGCACACAGAGGCCGAGCACAAAAACTGCGCCACTGCGCAAACCCGAAATCGGCGCGGGGCCCTCGTACCCATCCCCGAGCAAACCAATCCCGAATAGTTTCACGAAAGTCGCAAGCGCCACCGCTGCTGTGAGCGCAAGGCCGGCGGCGGCCAGCGCCAAAGTCAATCTACTGACCAACGTCGTTGCCTGCGTCGCTTGAAACAAGGTTTGGAAGATATACCATTCACTGACAAATCCGGCCTGGGGAGGTAGAGCAGCCAAGCTCATGGCGGCGAAGACGGCGCCGATTCCGAACACGGTTGATGTGCGTCGCAGTAAACCTCTCTGGCAAATCAGATACTCACCGCTCGCATGGAAAACGCCGTCTGCGGTGAGAAACAGCGCTCCCTTCGCGAGGCTGTGTCCCGCTAAGTGCAACAGTGCCACATTCCAAGCGAGTGCCGCCAGCACAGGATGGGAATTGGCAGACAAGAGAAGCGAAATGCCCAGAGTGGCAATGGCTACGGACGCGTTCTCGGCAGAAGAGAAACTCAACAGGCGCCGCCAATCTTCTTCCTGGAACGCATACAAAATCGCCAAAATCGCGCTGAGCACGCTCACGACAATGAACACGATCGCCAGGCCCGTCGACCATCCTCCGGTTTTGGGCAACCATGTACAAGCGCCACGCTGCAATCCGAAGAATGCCGCATTCAAGACAACTCCCGAGAAGATCACGCCCGTGGCGCCGCTTCCGGAGCCATAAGCGGCGGGAAACCACTCGTAGAAAGGAAGCAACCCGAGCTTGGCGCCGAACCCTATGAGCAGCAACAGACCGACAAGAAAGGATTTCGGTGAAGAGGCTAAGCCGGAGAAGCCGGCAAACGACAGCATATTCGTTTGGTTGCTCAGCAGCAACAAGGCGAGCATCAGGGCAACAGCACCTACTTCGAGTAGCGCAAGCATAAACAGGGTGGGGCTCGAAGCGCGCGCGTGCACATGTTCTGCGAGAATCATGACGGCACCTCCGAAGCTCATCACCTCCCAGGCAATTAAGAAGGAAAGAGCATCCTGGAGACCGAAGACACCCAGCGCACCCAACAGCGCCAAAGCGGTTCCCGCCATCCAATAGCGCCTGGGGCGCGGTGAGCGATTGGAAGTACTAAGTGCCATGGCTAGCAAAGCGGGGATGATTCCAAACAGGAAGAGCCAGAACGCAGGCGCGTCGAGCCTAAATAAAACGGACGCGTCAGCCAGATGGATTGGAAAGAAAAAAGGCGCGATTCCAAGGTTCAGACCACCGATGGAGAAAACAATACCCGCCGCGCATCCCAAAACAAGGCAGACTCGAGCTGCGAGACCACTTCGCTCGATGAGAGCAAGCACGAACGAAGCGACCCATAAGATCGCCGTCAGAATGAGTAAATCACTGAGCAAGGCGGCCTCCTTTGACTCGTTGTTTGTCACGATTCAGCAGCAGGAGCAAAGCCTGGATGATAGCGACAGGATTGGGCGGACAGCCAGGAAGGTAAACATCCACACGCAGCAGATCGTCGAGTCCATGGCCGCAAGCGTAACCTCCACCAACCGCACCACCAGAAACGGCACACGTTCCGGTTGCCATTACCCACCGGGGTTCCGGCATTGCGTGATAGGTCTCAAGCAAGGCATCGCGCATTGCGTAAGTCACCGGCCCCGTGACCAGCAGGAGGTCCGCGAAGCGAGGAGAAGGCGTGAAAAAGATGCCGAGACGATGCAGGTTATAAAAAGGATTGTTCAAGGCTTGCAGCTCGGATTCACATCCGTTGCAAGAACCAGCGTCCACATGGCGGATATGGAGACTGCGGCCGAACCCGCTTTTGATCTTGTCCTTTAATTGATGGGCTGGCGCTGAAGCGAGCGCTTCCGCCCAGAGAAGGTCGTCACGATGACGGGCCCCAAATGCCCACTCTTGTGATTTTTCCATGGCCCCCGTTGGGCACGCTTCCGTGCAAAGTTGACACACAATGCATTTGCCGTAATCGATGGAGAGGCATTCTGAATCCGATCCGTCCTTCGCAAGCTGAATCGCACCTGGAAGGCAAGCATCAGCGCAAGCGCGACACCCGTTTTCACAAGCCTCGGCGTGATACCGGGGGAAGCCAAGCAATCCCTGCTGTCCGTCGTTGCCGCCTTTCTTGGGCCACGCAGTCGTTGCCAGCCCTTGGCGGATCCCGTAAAGTGTCCAAACCGGCACCAGCTTTTTCTCCTCAGCGGTCACTGCCTGCCATGGTCAGACCAAAGCTTGCCTCATTAATCGCGTAGTCCATCATGTTCGTGTCATGCACGGTGAACGGAAAGACGCGCCAGTTCGAAAAGGAAGGCGTTTTTATTTTTACCCGGGCCAGCCGGCCGGAGGAATTGAAATGGGTTGCATAGTAGACCGATCCGCGAGGACCTTCCGCCCATCCGAGACCCTCGCGGCCCCGCACCGGTCCAATTTCCACCCGGATAGGGCCGTTCGGAAGTCGCGTGAGCACTTCTTTTATGAGCTCAATGCTCGAGTCAATCTCCTCCATACGAACCTGTGCTCGGGCGTGAGCGTCGCCCTCAGTTTTGACGGGGATTTTGATGCTCAACTCCTCGTACGCAGCATACGGATGGTCGCGCCGAAGATCGCGGTCGATTCCCGAGGCGCGCTTAATCGGCCCGCTGGCCCCCTGATCAAACGCGACCTGACGTGGAAGTGGTCCGGTCGTGATGAGGCGGTCTAGATGACTGTTGGTCTTTTCCAGATTGGCCATATATTCGCCGACCTCCGGTTTCAAATTCTCCAAGAGGGCATATAGCCTGCTGGTGTCCAAATCACGACGCAAGCCACCAGGTGTAAGCAGCCCGCGTAGAAAGCGGCTTCCCGTGAGGGCAGCATTCACCTGTTTGGCGCGCTCTTCTAGAAGTTTGCCTTCCGCCTCTCCTACTTTCAACGTCGTGGTATGGCATAGATGTCCGAGGTAGTGAAGGTGGTTGTACAGCCGCTCTAACTCGGCCAGGAGTACGCGAAGGTATTGCGCACGCGGTGGCGGAGTACATTGGCAAGCTCCTTCCACGGCCTGACAAAAGGACAGAGCATGGCAGACGCTGCTTACACCGGAAATCCGCTCCGCTAGCAGGACGGCTTGCTCCACGTGCACGCCTTCAAATCGTTTTTCCATTCCACGGTGCTTGAAGAACAGCTGCGGATGGCAGTGAAGAATCGCTTCCCCGATGTAATAAAAGACAATTTGCGCCGATTCGAGTACATCTGCGCGGACAGGACCAAACGGTAATCGGTGTACATCCTTTCCCTGAAGTTCCGGGAGGCGCCAGGCTGACGGGGTAAATGGGATCGGTTGGACCGGATGAAATTGGGGGTCCAATGGTGGGAGCGGCGGCATGGCGCCTTCATGCAACACGAGCCGGTACGGCTCTGGACTTCCTTCGAACCGAACGCCACACAAATCGTGAATTTCTCGCTCATACCATCCGAGCAGCGGCGAGATGGTTGCCAGCGAAGGAAGGCAGGTTTCGTTGGAATCCAATTGACACCGGAACGCTGTAAAGGGCTCACGGGCAGCCTGATCCGCGATATACACAACCTCAGGTGGTGTGCCTGGCTGGGGATACCGGGCGTAAGCCATCTGCATGCGGCCGCCGTTTTGCAGTAGCTGCTGGCAAAGATCCGGTAGATCCGTTGGAGCGACTCTGCTCTCTAACGTGTCGTTCAAGGGAGCCCTCCTCCCAGCTCGGCAGCGATTCGGGTAAAGGCCTCCCACAGTGTGTGTGGCCACCACACGCCTAGAAGCAAGAGCGGGAGAAACGCCAACCACATGGGGAGCGTGCGCCAGAATGTTCCGGTGAGCGCTTTGGCAGGTGCTTCGTGGGTTCTTGCGAAATACATGCGGCGAAAATGTGCCAGAAAACTAATGAAAACCACAATAAGGAAGACGAGGAAGAGAAATACCGCCCACCCGTACGCTGCGAGGCCAGCCCGCAAAATTGTGAACTCGCTTAGAAATAACCCGAAAGGTGGGGCGCCCGCAATCGCCACGGCTCCCGCCAGCCATAAACATCCTGTGACCGGGAATGCTTTCAGGACGCCTCGCATTCCATCCATTTCCTTGCTTTGATAACCCTGCATGGCATTGCCCGCTCCGAAGAACATGAGCGATTTATTCAGCGAATGATTCAGCATGTGATAGAGCGTCCCCGCAATACCGAGAGCACCACCAAAACCAAGTCCCAACGCCTGTACACCCAAGTGCTCAACGCTCGAATACGCCATGAGGCGCTTGACGCCGGTTTGCCTCGTGATGAAGAGGGCCGCGACAACAAACGAAAGAATTCCAAACGAGACCACCGCCGTGTGTGCAAAATGCCTGACCGAAGTGACATTGACAATGCTCAAAAAACGGGCGATACCCATCATGGCGGTGTTGAGCAATGCCCCGGATAGCATCGCCGAGACGGGAGCGGGCGACTCACTGTGAGCATCGGGTAACCAGGTATGCATTGGTACCAAACCTGCTTTTGTTCCATATCCGACCAGTACTAATAGAAAGGACACGCTCAGGAGTGGCGGATAGATTTTGGGGCCGGCAGTGCGAATGTTACTCCACGTCATCTGATACGTTGCTCCGAGCACAAACGAGCCGCCCCAATACAGCAACACCGTTCCGAGTAGTGCCAGACTGATGCCGGCGGAAACGACCACGATGTACTTCCAAGCCGCCTCTGTGCTCTCGGCTTCCTGTTCGAAGCCGACGAGGAACGTGCTGACCAAGGTAGTCAGTTCGATCGCAATCCAGTAAACGCCTATATTGTTCATGACGCAGGCGACGAGCATGGTCAGCGCAAATCCCGAAAATAGGGCGTAGAAGCGTGGTAGACGCTCGTCTTCGTCGAGCAGCCTCATATAGCCGATCGAATAGAGCGTCGAAAGCAAGTAAACGACGGCCACACACAGCATGACCCAAGCCCCAAAATCGTCGACGATGATGTAGTTGCGCCAATACATCGAACGATGGTGCAGCGACCATGACAGAACGGGAATGGCCGACAGCAAAACGATGAGGCTGGCAGCAAGAGTGGCGTATTCCGCAGTGCGCGGCTTTCGCGTCGCGAGGCAAATCAAGCTGGCGACGAGAGGCGCGAAAAACAGAACAACAAGAGTTTGCTCCAGCATGCCTCTAGCCCACCAGGCGCTTCAGTTCCCGGGCGCTTGTCGTGCCTACATGAACGAGCAGGTAACGTACGAGGATCCCGAAGCAAGCGACGACGACCAGCAGGTCGAAGAGAATGACAATCTCGATCAGCGTCGGCATTCCCGGAACGAGAATTTGCGATCCAAGAAAGATTCCGTTTTCCAGAACAAGCAAGCCCAGGACCTGGCTGATCGCCTCGTCTCGCACCGTGAGCATCAGATAGCCGAGCAGTTTCATCGAGATCATGATTGTGAGTGCAAGGACGGCAACTCTTCCTGCTGTGGTCGTATCCTGGCTCATGTGGTTCGCAATCACAAACGCGAACATGACGGCGATCGCCCCGATGACGAGACTCGAACTTGGCTGTAAGATCGTATGAATTTCACGTTTCACGTTGAGGCGGCGGACAATTCTCATCAGCAGATATGGCAGCACCAACCCGCGGAACAGAGCGGTGAGAGCCGCGATGCCGTAGAGTTCCGGGTAGTGCCCGAAAAGGCCCACCGCGGCCGATAAAGCTGCGATGAGCCATGATTCCGCCGCGAATGCAAACACGTAGTTCTGAAGCCAATGAGATCCCAGCATCACGAATGCGAGTACGAGACTCACGATCGCGAGCAAGCTAAAAATCGATGCTTCGAGTGGGTTCAGATTGGCCAAAAACACGATATTCACCTCAAATGAGCTGGTTCGAAACGATGGCCAATACGGCAAAAAGAAAACCGGCCGCTAACGGCTCCTGGTAGCGGAAGAACCGCAGGCGCGATTGGACCGTCTCGACAACGACAACCACAAGCGCCACGAGCGCGAATTTCAATAACAGCGCAATCACGGAGCCAAACTGGCCTACATAACTGCCGATCTGGGACAGCCCCCAGGGCAAGAGGAGAACATGGCAAAAAATCGTATAAAGGATGAACTGTTTCATCATGGACGACCATTTCAATAGTGCTAGCAGAGGGCCCGAGTATTCGAGGATTCTTGCTTCATCGATCATGTAGATCTCGAGGTGCGTGCTCGAATGAATGGGAAGACGATCTGTTTCGACGAGAAGTAGGGCAAAAAACGCAAGCACCAGGAACAGGTGTGCCGGACTCCAATACACCGACCAATCGTTAAGTAGCAGATGATTGACAACAAACGGCAACATGGCCTTGGCCAAAAGGCTGATGCCGACCAGAACCAGGATGAGAGTCGGCTCGGCAAGAATGCTAAGCATCACGGCTCGGCTCGAGCCGATGCCGCCAAATACACTTCCAGAATCCAGTCCCGCCAGCAGGATTGCGAAGGAGCCCAACGTCAGGACCAGTCCGCCGCCGAGAATGTCCGCCATGTTTGATTGCGGAAGCGGGCGATCCGTGAGAACGGGGATCAATATCGGAACCGTTAGCATCGCAGTGAATGCCACAACCGGTGCGCAAAAATACAACCACGAAGCTGATTCCGGAATGACGAGCTGCTTGTGAAATAACTTCCACAGATCTCGATAGGGTTGGAAGAAACTTGGACCGCGGCTACGCTGGACGCGCTCCTCGACACGCAAGATGAAGCCTTGCAGCAGCGGAGCCAGAAGCAGGACACAGAGTACCTGGAATACCTGCAGGATGATATCGTTCGCCACCTAAACAGCCCCCAGTGACGAACGCGTTAAGAAACGGAGTGTGAATATTTGCTGGAATCCGAGGGCGCGGCGCTCGCTGGGCTTTGGCATCTACAACTCCTGACTCTTCACGTCGGGTTGTAGGAGTTATCAGCCTGGGAGGCGGTTTAGGTGGACTCCATCACCTACAGTCTTAGGAACTAGCATTCTTAGCTTGCTACTAGAGAGAGCAGTTTGTCAAGTCTCAAAAGCGCGTACAGATTTGAATACAGAGTACGGAAACACGCGCATTCGAGAGCTTCGTGGAGTTTTCGCGAAATTGCCCGCCACCGAAACGGCATGATATAAAATACAAAGTACTCTGGCGGTGGAGTTCGCCTAACGCCGAATCAGCGGCCAATGACTCCTGCAGAAAGAACCTGTGGGAGTGTAGAATCTGACAACCCGAGCTTCCCCCCATTCCTTCTTGTTCTTCCCTTTCACGGAATCCAACGCCGTGTCCTTTTCCCTCGCAGCAGTTCCATCTGCATCGCGTTCTCGTGGGGCGATGACGTGACAAACAGCGCTCCACGCGAGAGACAAAAGAACACTTCACAAAAGAACGCCCTCAAGTTTGTTCTCCTCATAGGCGTCCTCAGCTTCTTTTCAGACTTTACCTACGAAGGATCGCGGAGCATCGTTGGCCCTTATTTGGCACTGCTCGGAGCGAGTGCGTTCGCCATCGCAGCCATCACGGGCTTCGGGGAGCTCGTAGGCTACGGACTGCGCCTGATCTCTGGGCGAATGGCCGACGCAACCGGAAGGTTCTGGCCAATTACGATCCTTGGCTACCTCGTTCAAATGTCCTCCGTCCCGCTCCTGGCGCTAGCCAGATCGTGGGAAATCGCTGCGTTTCTCGTAATTCTGGAGCGCGTGGGCAAGGCGATTCGGAATCCGCCACGCGACGTGATGCTCTCGCATGCCGGCAAACAGATTGGACGAGGATGGGCCTTCGGCGTGCACGAGGCGCTCGACCAATTCGGCGCGTTGTTCGGCCCCCTACTCATCGCGATCATCCTCGCCAAGCACGGCAAATACCAGCTCGCGTTTGCAGTGCTACTGATTCCGGGCATGGTTTGTCTAGCTTTTCTTTTCGTCGCCCGCTGGCTCTATCCAAAGCCGCAAGATATGGAAGTCGAAGTCCCAACTGTCGAAACACACGGGATCTCAAAGATTTTTTGGCTCTATTTGAGCGCCGCCGCGCTCGTTGCAGGAGGATTTGTGGATTACCCACTCATCGCATACCATCTGCAGCACACGTCGATAGTCTCGAAGGACATCATCCCTGTCTTTTACGCCGTCGCGATGGGTATCAGCGGTCTGGGCTCGCTCGTACTCGGGCGCGTTTATGATCGAGCCGGGTTCTCGATCCTGATCTTTCTCACCGCCGTGACCGCGCTATTTGCACCCTTTATTTTCTGGGGCACTTTTTGGATTTCCCTCGCCGGCGCGGCACTGTGGGGCCTGGGAATGGGAGTGCATGAATCGCTCATTCCCGCGGTCGTCGCGGAAATGGTACCGGGTGAACGGCGCGCTTCCGCTTACGGATTGTTCACGACCGGATACGGAGCATTCTGGTTTTTGGGAAGTGTAGCCATTGGATTTCTTTATCAACAGTCGATATCGGCCACGATCACATTCTGCGTTGTGCTGGAACTCGCCGCCATACCGATTTTGATTACGGTGCGCCGTCAATTTCGCATGAGCACGCGGACGGGTCATGCCGGCATAAGAATTAAACCCAACCTTCGAGGATGACAAATGCCTGCGGCTTCGCCGACAATGTTCGAAAGGTTCAGCAAAATTTCAGATGGTTCTGCTTCAATCAACAATGAGCGCCCCTTCGCTCGACGGCTGAACTCGATAACAAAGCGAGGAATTGTGCTCTGCAACTAGCAACAAATCTCTTGCGATTCGGGCGTGGAATAGGCGCCACATTTCTCTTTGTGCTAGGGGGTGTTGCACCCTCACTTGGACAAACCAATCCGCTTACTGTCGAAGACTGCATTCGATTGGCCCTCAGGGCGCCGTCGGCGGTCACGTTAGCCCAGCAGGATATTCGAAGTGCCAGCTATGGCGTCACGGCCGCCCGTTCTGCTCTGCTTCCTCAAGCACAATGGGGCAATGGATTTGTCTATAACAGCCCGCCTTTGACAGGTTCACAAGGTATCACTGGAACCGTGGGAGGGACCCCGGGCACGCAGAATATCGGAAGTTTTGTAGCGCTCAATGGCATTCGGGAGTATCAATCGCTCGTCAGCACCACGTTGGAGATCGACACCTCCGGACGACTCCGGGCGGCGCTAGCTCGGGCTCGGGCGAACCAAGAAATCGCTAGTGCCGATTTAGCCATTGCCCAACGCGATCTGAAACGAGCCGTAGCGGTGGCGTATTATCAACTGCTCCTGGCGCGCTTGCTGGTCAAGGCTAATCAGGACGTGCTCACGGAGGCGCAGGCTTTTGCTGATCGAACACGCACGCTCTCCGAAGCGGGCGAGGTCGCAAGAGCAGATATGGTGAAGGCGAATTCCCAGGTCGCCTTCTTTCGGCAAACTCTTGATTCTGCCCAGCTAGATGAGAAGGTGGCGAACGCGAATTTGGCGTCGTTCTGGACGGATGTAGTAGATCAGGATCTTCCTCTGGCTGGTCAGCTTGAAAACCCGCCGAAGCCTCCTGAAGAAGCGGTCTCCATACCAAAGCCATACTTACGCCGGTTTGAATTCAATCTTCTGGATGCGCAGGAGAAAGGATTCCGGGCCGACTACCGGAACGAAATCGCGCAGTTGCTGCCTCAACTAAGCTTTACGTTCGAATATGGGATTGATGCCAATCGGGTTGCATGGCGCGATCGCGGCTACGCTTTCCTTGCATCTTTGAATGTGCCCGTTTTCGATTGGTTCCGTGCGCACAGCCTTGCAGTAGCGGCACGAACGCAAGCCGAGCAAGTGGAGACAAATCGAGAAATAACACAACGCTCGTTCTCCCGCGATTATCAGATCGCGTTAATGCGCGTGCGCCAGCTCTATGGGCAGATCGGCTTAACTGAGGATCAAGTGAAAACGTCTGAAGAGAATTTGAACATGGCGCACATCCGCTATGAAGGCGGCGAGGGGCCAGCGCTGGACGTAGTGGCAGCTCAAACACAACTGGCACAGGCTCGGTCCAACTATGGTGTTGCTCTTGCCGGATATGCCAATGCGCTGGCAGATCTGGAGGTGACTTCGGGTCGATGAAACTTCTAGTCATTGCCACATTAGCGTTCTTGCTCAGCACTGGATGTAGACGCCAGGAAGTGCAAGACACAGCGGCAGCGCCCGTCGTTACGGTGCAAGTAACGAAAGCCGAACTCGCAGACATCCCGCAAACTGTCACGGCCTCGGCGACGATCTTTCCCCGTCAACAGGCGGGCATTGCGGCCCGCATTACGGCGCCCATTCGTGAACTCCGTGTTGGTAAAGGGAGTTTCGTAACCGAAGGACAGGTTGTCGCTGTTCTGGAGAACAGAGATCTTGTAGCGCAGCGGCAACAAGCAGCAGCAGCGCTGGCCGATGCCAAAGCGAACCTCGACAAGACTGAGAACGGAACGTTACCCGTTGATCTTGAGCGCGCCACGGGTCAACTGGAAACTGTCCGTGCAGAACTCGATCAGGCACAGAAAGATTTTGATCGCCGTAACCAGCTATTCGCGAAAGGAGCAATCCCGCAGCGGGATCTTCTCACGAGCCAGACGGCGCTGGCAACCGCCAAAGCCAACTACGCCGTCGCTCAGCGGTCACTCGACCTGTTGAAGAATCGATCAAGCAAGCTCGACATCGAAATGGCAAAGGCGCGTCTCGAGCAAGCAGCAGCGACGTTGGGAGCAGCTGACGCCAACTTGAGTTTTTCGCAATTGCGAGCTCCCTTTGCAGGCACCATTACGGAACAGTTTCAGTATCTAGGAGACATGGCCAGCCCCAGCGCCCCGCTTTACACCCTGATGGACCTATCCACCGTTGTGGCACGGGCTCAGGTGCCGGAGTCTCAAGCCAGCACTGTTACTACAAAACAGTATTGTGAGTTCATTGCAGCGGATTCGAGGCAATCAGAGCGAGGGCGTATCACGGTCGTGAATCGCGCTGTGGATGCCACGAGACGCACCGTAGAGACGTGGTGCGAAATCTCCCATCCGCCGCCGGGCCTGCGCGGGGGCACTTTTGGCTCGCTTTGCATCGAAACGGGGCGCACGCCGAACGTAGTCGTTGTGCCGCTTCCGGCGGTTCAGGTCCAGGAAGGGACGCACAAGGGGTCGGTGCTTGTGGTTGACTTTCATCACGTCGCGCATCAACGGACGGTGCAGATTGAAGATCCTGTTGGCGGGAAATTTCCGATTGCAAAAGGCTTGCGGCCGGGCGAGTTGGTGGTCATTGAAGGCGGATACGGCGTGCCTGACGGAACAACCGTGCGGATTGCGGAGGTACAGCGGGAGAACAGCTCGCAATGACAGGCAAGCTCGCAACATTTGTACAGGCCAACGGCCGGGCAATGATCTTAGTGGTCATTAGCCTGGCGCTCGCGGGCATTATCCTCATACCGCAGATCCCGATCTCAATTTTCCCGCAAACCGATTTCCCGCGAATCGTCATTCTTGCCGATAACGGCATTGCTCCAGTCAATGTCCAGATTTTAACGGTCACGAGGCCCATTGAAGAGGCTATTCGCCTGGTGCCGGGCATCACTACGGTTCGGTCCGTCACGGGCCGAGGCTCGACAGAAATTAACATCTTCTTCCGTTGGGATGTGGACATCCTGAATGCGCTGCACCTAGTCCAAGGGCGCATTGCCCAAATCACACCGTCGCTGCCGCCCCACATTCGCTTCTATATCAACAGGCTCACCTTTTCGGTGTTTCCCATGATCGGCTTCAGCATCACGTCGCCGGACCGGCCGCTCACGGAATTGTGGGACCTTGCCTATTACAACCTCACGCCACGTCTATACCGTCTGCCTGGTGTGGCCGAAGCGCGCATCGTTGGCGGCAGGCCGCCGGAATATCACGTGCTCGTCGATCCGGAGAAGCTCAGCGCCTACAACATGCCGCTGACGAAGGTTGTGGATGCGATTCGCAACAGCAACATCATTATACCAGCCGGGATGGTGCAAGAGAATTATCATCTTTACCTCACGACCGTCACAGGCCTGATGGAGCGTAAGGATCAGATCGAAAACACCATCGTCGATGTAGTAAAGGGGACACCCGTCTCCGTGAAGAATCTCGCGACCGTTGTTCCGGGCGAGCGGCCTACCTACAACATCGTCACGGCTAATGGTCGGCCCGCTGTGCTGGTGAACGTGCTGCAGCAACCCGACGGCAATGCGGTGACCATTGCAGACGCCGTGAATCGCGAGCTCGCCGCGATTGGGAAAAGTCTTCCGAGCGATATTCATTTGTCGACTTTCTATGACCAATCGATTCTGGTGCGCGAGTCGATCTCCGGCGTCACGGAAAGCATTTTCATTGGCTTAGGGCTCTCGATTCTCGTGCTCCTTGGATTTCTGAAGAACTGGCGGATGACGATTGTCGCGGCGATTGTGATCCCGATCGCCGCCTTGATCGCCGTAATTTTCATGGACCTTTTTCACATGAGCTTTAATCTCATGACGCTGGGCGGTATTGCCGCTTGCATCGGAGTTGTGATTGACGACGCCATTGTGATGGTCGAGAACATTGCAGTGCATCTTGCCCTCGGCGAATCGCCATCTGAGGCATCGCGACGAGCGATCATCGAACTCACGCCGGCTCTCATCGGTTCCACGCTGACGCCCATCGTCGTGTTTGTACCGCTTGTCTTCTTGGGTGGGATTACCGCAGTATTCTTCCGTGCGCTTGCACTCACATTGGTGAGTTCCCTGGCAGCTTCACTCCTGCTTGCCGTTTGTTTCACACCGGTCATGGCGGGCTCTCTGATCAAGAAACCGGCTGGGGACGCTGCCCGGACTGCCGAGGAAGCCGAGCAGGCGGGAGAAGGGCGTATCCTCCGTTGGCTGAATCAGCGGTATGAACGGGCATTAGCCTGGGCACTCGATCACAGACGCGCGATTTTGATCGGAGCGGCGGGCGTGCTTGGCTTAATTCTTCTTTTGTACCCGAGACTGGGAAGCGGTTTTTTGCCGGAGATGGATGAAGGTGCATTCGTCCTCGATTACCGGACTCCGGCAGGTACCTCACTCGAAGAGACCGACCGCATCTTACGCCACATTGAGACGTTTTTGAGAGCTACGCCAGAAGTCGAGAGTTACTCACGCCGCACAGGCGCCCGGCTCGCGTTGGCCATTGCAGAACCGAATACGGGCGATTTTCTGATCAAGCTCAAAAAGAAAAGAGACCGGTCGCTCGAGGAAGTAACATCCGAGCTTCGACACAAGATTAGATTGACGGAGCCTGGCATCGAGGTTGAATTCCCGCATATTTTGGAAGATCTCGTAGGAGATCTCGTCTGGTCGCCACAGCCGATCGAGATCAAAGTTGCAAATGAAGATGAGCGCGTCCGAAACGAGGTGGCTCGATCGATCGAGGAGTGGCTTCCGAAAGTCCATGGGGTTGTCGATATTGTGAATCAGACCGTGGTGATTGGACCTGCCGTGAATTTTCGCGTCGATTTGGACAAGGCACAGCGCGCGGGCTTCTCCGTCAGCGATGTCGCCAACATAGAAGCTGCCACAGTGGATGGCGAATTAGCCTCCAACATGATTCGAGGCGACCGCCAGATCGGGATTCGAGTTCGGTATCCAGCCGCGGACCGGTCGAACACGGATAAACTGAGCAGAGCGCTCTTGACGTCTCCCACCGGCGCTTTAGTTCCATTGGGCAGCATCGCCCACATGGAAATCGAGCAGGGCGAAACGGAGATTCATCGTGAGAATCTTCGCGACCTGTCTTCCGTGACAGCCCGGTTGGAGGGCCGAGATTTAGGTTCCGCCATGCAGGAAATTCAGACACGGCTTTACAAGGAGGTTTCCGTTCCTCGCGGCACCGACATCGAATTCGGCGGTCTTTTCCAGGTTCAGCGTGAATCGTTCGCTGGTTTGACGCGCGTGATGCTCGGCGCGATCTTGCTGATCTTTATCGTCCTGGTGTTTGAATTTCGATCGTTCTCCCATCCGATTGCCATCCTCGGGGCCACAATCCTGTGTACGTTTGGGTCTTTACTCGCCTTATGGGTAACGGGGACGACCTTGAACATCAGCTCCTTTATGGGGGCGATCATGGTTGTCGGTATCGTGCAGAAGAATGGAATTCTGATGCTCGATTCGGAGCAACATTTCACGGCACAGGGGCTTTCGCTTCGAGACGCTATTTTCCATGCCGGCCGCCGCCGGTTGCGCCCTATTCTGATGACTGCATTAGCAACCATGTTTGGCATGCTGCCTCTGGCCGTGGCGGTTGGTTCGGGGGCACGACTGCTTCAACCTTTGGCGATTGCCGTCATCGGGGG
The DNA here is from genome assembly GCA_036557345.1 of Bryobacteraceae bacterium. Taxonomy (GTDB): domain Bacteria; phylum Acidobacteriota; class Terriglobia; order Bryobacterales; family Bryobacteraceae; genus Bog-105. The sequence goes on along the minus strand of DATBHS010000234.1, from coordinate 79,060 downwards.
AATTGCGATTTCCATGATTCTGTCACTGCTGGTAACGCCCGTTCTCTTCTACACCCTGCGCGAGCGCGGTTGGTAATGCGGCTGTCTGCGAAACGAATTGCAAATGAATACAATGTATCGAATCCCTAGCGTGAATTTCCTACTCTCTCGGAAAGGAAACGTAGCAGTCCGGTCGAGATAAAAAGAAGTCCCGTCAGGTCACAGACCCACAGAGGTACCTGAGAAGCTCCTGTCCATAGATGGGCGTTGAGCGAGGGAAAAATTTGGACGGCCAGCACGGGACCGCCAAATGCCGCGAAAACCAAAATCACACCTGTTAATAGAAGATGCACGGGACGTACGACAAGGCTCATCCGCACAGCGCCTAGGAACGCAAGAATCCCGCCTGCGACCAGCGGCATTGCGGATATGTACGTCCAGCCTCGCATTCGGATTGCCGATGAGGCATCCGAAGCCCAGATCGCCAATTTCCAGTGGATCGCCAGGCCGAAGATCATCAGCACTACGGCACACGCAATCAAGCGCATACTGTTCGACCGGAGTTTCGTCGAGTCGGGTCTCACCTTCTACCTCCACGTCCAACGGCTGCGGCATTGCTTCCGCAGTCCAGCGGGATTCTGAACTGCTGAATTTCGAGCGAGCAAATGTGAAAGGGATCGAGATCCGGTGAGAGATGAGAACAACTTTTGGCGCGCACGACTTCTCCTCGGGGAAAGTTCCTCTAGGAGTCATCTGCCACGCAGGGCGGTTAACGGCGAACTCCAACGCCGATTGCTAGGCTATCACGCTGATTTTAATACTTCGACCGAATGAAGTTCTCGAATCATCGGAATCTTTGAATGGTTCCGGAGCGCGACATAGCAACCGGCAAGGATCTAACAGGAAGAACCAAAACCAGCAGTTACTCATCCGTGACACAGCCTAAGCTTGCGCTCTTCACGAGGCGAATGTATTTTGCCAAGGTTCCTCGGGTCGCCTTATGAGCCGGCATTTGCCACTCGCGTCTCCGAGTGTTGAGTTCGTTATCAGAAAGATCCACCGCGAGAAGATTTCTCTCCGCATCGATGGTCACACGATCCCCGTTTCGGACCAGCGCGATCGGTCCGCCCTCTTGCGCCTCCGGCGTGATATGCCCAACGATGAACCCGTGAGAACCTCCGGAGAATCGGCCGTCGGTAAGGAGCGCTACATCTTTCCCCAGCCCGGCGCCCACGATAGCCGAAGTGGGGGTTAGCATCTCCGGCATTCCCGGGCCGCCCTTCGGGCCTTCATAACGAATGACAACAGCATCGCCTTTCTGAATCTCATTGCGCTCCAAGGCGCGCAGCATTTCTTCCTCCGAGTCAAACACCTTGGCGGGACCGGAGAATCGCAGTCCTTCCTTTCCAGTGATTTTCGCGACTGCTCCGTCGGGGGCCAAGTTTCCCTTCAAGATCTGAATGTGCCCGGTTGATTTTAATGGCTGCGCCAATGGGCGCACAATTTGCTGGCCTGGTTGGAGACCAGAAACGTCCATCAGATTCTCACGTATGGTCTTTCCCGTTACAGTGAGGCAGTCGCCATGGAGCAGACTTTCATCCAGCAACATCTTCATGACCGCCGGAACGCCGCCGACCGTGTGTAAATCCTCCATCACATAGGGACCGCTGGGTTTGAAGTCCGCTAAGAGCGGCGCTCGCGCGCTCACTGCCTGGAAATCATCAATCGTTAGAGGAACGTTCACGGTTCTGGCTATCGCAATCAGGTGCAGAACGGCATTGGTGGAACCACCCAGAACCGTGACCAAGATCATCGCGTTCTCAAACGCTTCCCGCGTGAGGATGTCTCGTGGTTTGAGGTCCAGTTCCAAGAGATTCTTGATGGCCGATCCCGCGCGGCGGCATTCCTCAATCTTTAAAGGGTCTTCGGCAGGTGTCGAGGCGCTGTAGGGAAGGGACATTCCCAGTGCCTCGATAGCTGAGGCCATCGTATTCGCTGTATACATACCGCCGCAAGCGCCGGCACCAGGACAGGCATGACGGACGATCGTTTGCCGCTGGCTTTCTTTGATTTTGCCCGAAATGTATTCTCCATAGCTCTGAAATGCCGAGACAATATCGAGCCTTTGATTATTGGCATGACCGGGCCGGATGGTACCGCCATAAATCATCAGAGCGGGACGGTTCAGTCTTCCCATTGCCATAACGCAGCCGGGCATATTCTTGTCACAGCCAGGAATCGAGATATTCGCGTCGTACCATTGTGCGGACATGACGGTCTCAATGGAATCCGCAATAAGTTCGCGCGACTGCAGCGAAAAGCTCATGCCGTCCGTGCCCATCGAAATGCCGTCGCTCACGCCGATGGTGTTGAAGCGCATGCCCACGAGTCCGGCTCCCGCTACACCCTCTTTCACGTGTTCGGCTAACTTCAGAAGATGCATGTTGCAAGGGTTTCCTTCGAACCAGACGCTTGCGATCCCAATCTGTGGTTTCGCCATGTCCTTCTCTTCGAGACCTGTTGCATAGAGCATCGCTTGAGAAGCGCCTTGTGATTTCGATTGTGTGATGACTGAGCTGTATTTGTTTAAAGTGTGAGCCATATCAGATTGGAGTCGCAGCTGAATAGAAGGGCTTATGCGATAAACCTACCGAATACTTTAGAAGATGTCAGAGCGCTCGCCGGCAATTGACCCGAAGCGGCTTTACGGTCGTCCTCCTTGAGGGCGGATAACTCTGCAATGGCGATGTGAGCGTCCACGGCCGCGCCAAGCGCCCCAATTTCGTCCCCGGTTTGCATGACTTCAAAGCTGCTTCCCTGCAGCGAGCTCATTGTCACCATCTTGTCGACGTAACGATTCGGCCGGTTCAAATCGAGAAATCGAGCATTGGGGCCGGTGAGGAAGAATTTTCCCGGACCGTCGAGGTGAATCGTGGCAGCGCAGTCGGCTGCTAATGCGCGATGCCACAGTTTTACGAATTCCGCATAATGGGTGTCGCCACCGGCCGCTTTCATGAAAACTCCTTCCGGATGATACGACAGGGTCTCGATGATTTCGGCATCCGCGAATTCGAGGAGGCGAGCTCTCCGCTCGACGAGGATCACCCGGACTCCAAGCGCCGCAAACATGCTCGTGTATTCGGCACCAATTACGCCTCCGCCTACGATAATGAGCGTTCTGAGAATCTCGGGCATTTCGAGAATTTGGTCGCTGTTGACAACGGTCCGCCCGTTCAATGGGACTTTGAGCGAAGTGGCCGGCCTCGTACCCGTCGCCAACACAATGACGTCTGCCGAATATTCGAATCGACCCCGGGCATTCTCAACCTGCATGCGATTGGAATCGAGGAAGCTGGCGGTGCCGTGAATCAGGTCGATTCCATTGCGGGTCAACTGCGCAAGCGTAACGTCTACTTCCGTTTTGATTGCGTCGTGGACTCGAAATGCCAAGTCCGCCACCGTTATCCTCTCTTTCACCCGATAGTTGACGCCGTACACCCCGCGATAGGGAAAACCCTTTCGCATCACAGCGTTCTTCTCCTCGCGAGAAGAATCTTGGGTTCCGATTTTCGTCGAATTGCAGGGCTATACCGAGGCCAAAATCCCGATCGCGCCGGGCAGTGGGCTAACGCTTTACGCGCTGGGAAAAGGCGAGGAAGCAACGCAGGCAGCGCGATTGCGGCAAATAGCTTGAATCGCCAGAGAGCCGCAGCAGAAAAAGAGGGCCCGCGTTTGTAGACAACTCCCATGAGTCTTCTCGATAGGAGTCATTTGCCCGAGGGCCGTTTTCGGCGAACTCCAACGCCCGTCTCTTTCAATTTTCGAAGATCTGCGGGGCTTCGTCAATCGAATCGGCACGAAGAATTAGAGATTTCTTGTTGTAACTGACAGAAGTGATCTCGAAGAAGGCGTTTTCGAAACGCCGGCTTGACACCTCGTCCGGTGGGTAATACCGTAGAACCAGTGGCGTTGGAGTTCGCCCCAATCGCCTTGCTCTCTGCTGGGCAAATGACTCCTACACGGGCTTGATCCCGCGCAGGTTGGCATATTGCCTGAATCTCCTCCAGGAGATCCCGCCAATCAAGCACGTTGCTCGAACGAATCTTTGTGGAGAGGTGTGTATGGCAATAGCAGCGAGCGGCGCAGAAACACAGCCGCGGCAGTCCAGAGGACGACTGTTCTCATATGCGATCGAATTTGAAAAGGGTGGCTTGGTTCTTCACGGCGAGGAGCATCCGGCCTGTACCTTTATCGTCAAAGACGAGCCGGAATGGCACAGGCTCCTATGCAGCGATGCATACGAATTGGCTCTGGCATTCATCCACGCGAAATTCGAGGTCGAAGGCGATCTCGTCGAGGCGGTCAAGATTTATCGCTCACTATCCGCCACTCGATCCCGGCTAGCGCCCAGGACCATCGCCGCCTATCTTTGGCATCAACTTCGCTCTAGAGTGAACCGCGGCTCCTCTGCCACTGACATTCGATTTCATTACGATCGATCCAATGAGTTCTATGGCACATTCCTCGATTCCCGCATGGTCTATTCTTGCGCCTACTTTCAGACGCAAGAAACCAGCCTAGAAAAAGCGCAGCTCGCGAAACTGAACCATATTTGCCGAAAATTGCAATTGTTGGTGGGAGACCGATTTCTCGATGTTGGCTGCGGTTGGGGAGCACTGGTTCTGCACGCTGCAGATGAATATGGGGCCTTCAGCACAGGATGTACTCTCAGTGCGGAGCAACGGGCCTGGGCCGTTGAGGAGGCAACGCGCCGCCACCTCACGCCGCGAGTGGAAATCCTCGAATGCGATTACCGCGAGCTTACCGGCAAATTTGACAAGATCGCATCCGTCGGAATGTTCGAGCATGTTGGGCTTCGTCAGCTCCGAACTTACTTCCTCCAAATTCGGCTGCTTCTGGCTGATGGAGGTCTGTTTCTAAACCATGGGATCGTCCGTCCAGAATGTGTGCGCACCGGGCCGGAAACCATGTTCTTGGCGCGCCATGTCTTTCCAGGAGGCGAGTTGCTCCGCCTTACCGATATCGTTCAGTGCGCGGAATACGTGGGATTCGAAGTGGTGGATCTCGAAAATCTCCGACCGCATTATGCGCTCACCTGCCGGGCCTGGGTCAGCCATCTCACTGTGAATCGTGAGAAATGCTTGGAATGGGTTGACCCCGGAACGTACCGAACCTGGCTACTATATCTAGCCGCTTCTGCAGCGAGCTTCGAATCGGGTGATACCGAAGTGCATCAGATTCTGTTCGCGAACCGCGGCGGCGAGCGCCCCCTCACCCGAGATTATCTCTACCGTTAAAGGCGCGCTTGCCAGAGCGCAAAGGAACGTGGGAATGTTTGCTTCAGCGTTCGAATCGGGGAGGTGCGCTCCTTTACGAGGTGGTTCCTAGAAAATATCGCCTGTAGTCTCTGGCGCTGGCTGCATTGCGAACGTAGCCCAACCACAATAGCTTGCAATGTGTGCCGCGGCTGCTAGGGGACCAAAACAAGCCTAGCCACGTGTTGCTGGTTTAGGCCCGTATCGCATTTCGCATAAGTTGGGAGGGTGCTCCGGTCTCAAGGGTTGCAATCAGATCTTCCTTTACGCGTTTGGATAACTCTAGATGCCGAATCTTTTCGATCGTCTCGAAATACGGGTAGGACAGCGAGTGAAACTGGATGGAGCCGTCGTGCCAAATGGCAAAGCAGGCTTGCGGTGCGGCGGTCTTCGGTTGTCCAACGCTGCCAGGATTCACGATGATGCGGTCCAACACGTCACGCCGGAATTGGAGATGGGTATGACCGACGAGCAAGCAGCCCGGCGGAACAACATGAACCTCTTTTTCCCAATCATTCGATTCGGGTGGACGGTAAGCGAATAGCGGATCTGTCGGAGCGGCGTGGCAGAGATAAAAGCGCGAGCCGTGTATTTCTGCGCTAATGCTGAGCGGCAACATGCGTAGGTATCGTTTCTCCTCCCCGGTCAGCGCGTGCTGCGTGATGGCGCCCATTTCCGCGGCCATCGCTTTGTAGGGTTCTGGACAACGGGGATCCGTATCGAATCCAATGGCATGGTCATGATTTCCTCGAATTACGTATGTCGCGTGCCGTCGAACGAAATCGATCACCTCGCGCGGGTTTGGCCCGTAGTTCACCAAATCGCCCAATACCCAGAGCTGATCATAATCTCGCGGAAGTACAGAAATTGCTTCCGCATTCCCATGGAGATCCGAAATAAGCAAGATTTTCATCGCCCGGTACCTCCCTTCTGTTGCGAGGCATATTCTGATCGATGCGAAATAAACGGAATGGATTCCGAAAGGCTCGGCGACTGGCGAGGATGAAAACGTTCTGAGAACAACGCAGACAACACCGACTCCTGAAGAGAGATTAGTAGGAGTCATCTTCCCGTTGTGAGGGCGGTTATGGGCGAAACTCCAACGCCAGTTCGATTATGAACTAAGCCGCCTGCCTTCCGCAATGCGGAAGCTGATGAGAGAGCAGGAACGCCGCCCTAGCTCTTTACGTCTTCCATGCTATGGGCCATGTGTCCAAGAGCAATTCCTCGTTGTGCAACTAAGTATTCCGCGACGCGGCCCAATAGACCACCGTGCTGGCTGTCGCTTCGTGAGGAATTGAGGAGCAGCCGGAGCGCGGTTTCGAGCTGCCCCGCCCTCCTTTCCAATATCTGGTCGATCAATTTCTGGGCGGGAACCGGAGCTTCTGTCCGTATTCTCAATCCATGTGGTACACAAAGCACGCCGTGTTTCTTGATCCATTCAAGGACTGACCTTCGATCGAGCGCAGCAATCAGTTCTTGCGTGCGCAAAATTTCTTCTTGATCCAAGCGTAAGCAAATCGAACACTCATGGCTTGCATATGTGGAGCAGGTTTCGAGAAGAGAAAGAAAGACTTGTGCGGCCGTTTCCGTTTCCCGAACAGCGGCGATCGCCCAAGCGTGCGCGTTACATAAGCGTACGACCTCGGCCACATCGCCTTCTTGCACTAATTTCGCTTGAACGTTTTTCAGGAACGCGCAGATGGGGCATCCAGGCTCGCTCAGTAACTGGAGCACCGAGTCGTAGTTTTTGACTTCATGCGCTCTCAATGCTTAGCCGGCCTCTCAAAAAGTAACGTTCGTGGCTGATTCTATGCTTGCTTTCTGTCTGTGCGGCCTTCATTGCGGGATCACTAGTGATTCGAACGCAAAAGTCCGGCGCCTAGCCTTTAACCGATACGCTTTCCAAGACGTTGGCCACATCGTCGCAGCGGTCCGTGATCCGCTCCACGCTTTCGAAAAGCTCCTTGCGTTTCAGGAGGGTGACCGCATTCGGTTCGCCCTGAAATAGATCGATCATGAGCCGCCTTTCGAGGAGGTCTGCTTCCTTCTCTAACTGGCCGATTCTTGAACAGTGTTCTCCAACTGGCTGTTTTCGGATGACGTTTGACACCGCTTGTTTCAAACACGTGCAGGACTTTTGGATAATTTGGCCGAACTCAACCAGTTCCTCAGGTATGGGTTCGAGCTTGTAGGTCGCTATCAGGAACGTCACGTCCTCTATCGAGTCGAGCACGTCATCTAGTGCGGTAGTCAGCGCTTGCACGTCCTCCGGTTCAAAAGGGGTCAAGAATGTCTCTCGCAGACGCTGGCTCATCTGCTGAACGATTTCGTCGCCCTGTTCCTCCAGAAGCTTCATCTGGACGGAAAGCGCACACGTGCTTTCACGGCGAGATGTTAAACCCGTTGCAAGAAGTTCCGAAGCCTCGCAGACCACGGATGCCTGTTTCTCGAATAACTCGAAAAATGTGTTATCGTGCGGCAACAAATTCATTGCGGTGAAGTACAACTTGAAATGAGCGATCCCTATCCCCTGATCAGCGAGCGTCGTCATTCCCATGGTCTCCCCAGGGGACATCGCGGTTCGCGGTGCTGATTGTCTGGATCGAGTGTTTGGAAGGTCTACGGTAATTCGGCTGTGAACGAAGGAACTTGAGCTAGATCGTCTAGTCCGCATACCCCTACACTCATCCTGCTTGTAGGAGTTATTGGCGCCGTGAGGCAGCGTAAAGCGAACTCCACCGCTGTTTCGAGCTTACTCCCGAATGAAGAGCTGAGCAAGGGGGATATGCTTTTCTCTAGACGGCGGTCCGAGTGGCCCGAGCGATCGCCTCGGCGCCGACGAACCGAGCGGCATTTCCGAGCTCTTCCTCGATTCGAAGTAGTTGATTGTATTTTGCGATCCGGTCGGAGCGGCTGGCAGAGCCTGTCTTAATTTGCCCAGCTCCGATTGCCACAGTAAAGTCTGCGATGAATGGATCCTCGGTTTCTCCGGAACGATGGGAAACAATATTGGCGTATCCCGCTTCTTCGGCCATTTCGATGGTCCGTCTCGTCTCGGTAACTGTTCCAATCTGGTTGAGCTTAATCAAAACCGCGTTGGCAATACCCTCCTTGATGCCCTTCGCAAGAATCGCCGGGTTGGTCACAAAGATATCGTCGCCGATCAGCTGAACGACTTGGCCCAGCTCTTGTGTCAGCGCTTTCCAGCCTTCCCAATCGTGTTCGGCCATCCCGTCTTCGAGAGAAATGATCGGGTACTGGCGAATCCAAGCGGCCCAGAGCTTCACCATTTCGTCGGGAGAATGGCGGCTTCGATCCGATTTATGGAAGACGTATTCGCGGTTCGTTTTCTCAAAAAACTCGCTCGCGGCGGGGTCGATGGCAAGAGCAACGTCAACGCCGGGCTTAAATCGCGATTGCACGATCGATTCAAGGATCAGTTCGACCGCCTCCTCATTGGACTTGAGAGAGGGTGCAAACCCACCCTCGTCGCCTACGGCAGTCGAATATCCCTTCCCCTGGAGGATCCGTTTGAGGGTATGAAAGACTTCCACTCCCATCCGCAGAGCCTCAGCAAAACTGGGCGCACCGATCGGTACGATCAGGAATTCCTGAAAATCGATCGAATTGTTGGCGTGGACTCCACCATTGAGGATGTTCATGAAGGGCACCGGCAAGAGTGTGGCTTCAGGGCCACCGAGATAACGATAGAGTAGCTCCTGGCGCGCTGCGGCGGCCGCACGCGCTACGGCCATTGAGACCGCCAGAATTGCGTTGGCACCCAATCTCCCTTTGGAAGGAGTGCCGTCCAGACGGACTAAAAGGTCATCGATCACTTCTTGCTCTTCCGGGTACTTCCCCTCAAGGGCCGGTGCGATTTCGTTTGTGATATTCGCGATAGCCCGGCGGGTCCCTTTGCCGTGGTAGCGAGACGCGTCGTCATCCCGCAACTCGATCGCCTCCAACTCTCCGGTCGAAGCTCCGGACGGAACCGCAGCCCTGCCCACCGTTCCATTGGCCAGGATCACGTCAGCTTCCACAGTGGGATTTCCCCTGGAATCCAAAATCTCCCGCGCATTTACTTTTACGATTCGTGCCATAGTTGTTTCGGTCTCGTTCTTTCAGAAAAAGAAAAAGCTCCTACTCGCCGCGCAAAGTAGGAGCTATCAGCTTCAGAGATCCTGAAGCGGTTACCGGTGAGCGTCCATCACCGCTTGAATGTCGTCTCTTCGAGCATAGTGACTGGACTCGACAAAAATCAAGTTGGTGCCAAGGGAAGGAGACTGGCAACGAAAGTTGTCACGCGGCACGGAACGTTGTAATCTGAGTGTGGGCGGTGGAGTTCGCCGTTGCCTGCCGCACTGGCGGCCAATGACTCCTGCAACGAGAGCATATTCGTATGTGGCGAGTTATGACCAGAAGGCGTGCAACTATAGCTCAGCGCTTCCAGCCTTTTTCGCGCCCTCGGACAAGAGCTCTCGACCGATTTTTACAATACCCGATGGCTTCCGGCGGGAAGGCGCGCATTCTAGCACCATCATCTTTTTTCCTGCGGAAGGAGTTCTCCCATCATGCTGCCTAAAGGCTCTGCCCAGAAGGTAACGATTTATGTCAATCAGGACACGCGCGCGCACGTGGAACCCTTGTGGTCAAGCATCCTCAATTTTCTACGTTCCCGCCAGGTAGCGGGAGCAACACTTCTCTGGGCCGACATGGGATTTGGCAGCCATGAACAAGTCCACAATCCGCGCTCGGAATATATGGGGGAGCACCGGCCTGCCCGGATTGAATTCATTGAAACAACCGCACGCGTCGAGGAACTCTTGCCGACTCTTTACGAGATGGTGACTGATGGGTTGATTGCCGTGCAGGACGTGAGGATCGTCAAGGCTGTTTCAAAGGACAAAAAAATACCGGAACCGGCGCCTCCGCGTAAGATCGTCGCGACTCGGGCAAAACTCGTACGAATTTATCTCGGCGAAGCGGACAAGTACAAGGACGAGCCGCTCTACGAAGCCATTGTGAAAAGGCTGAGGATGTTGGACTTTGCTGGGGCTACCGTCTATCGGGCGATACTCGGCTACGGATTAAAGGGCCATACGCACAAGGCGGGACGCCTCCATCTTTCCCACGACCTGCCCGTAATGATCTCCATTATTGAGAAACCTGAGAGAGTAAATGAATTGATCCAGGTTGTGTGCAGCATCATGCCGGATGGATTGATCGTGACCTCAGATGTTGAATTACAACAGATTGTTCACGAGATTCCTAAGACAGGAGACGAAGTAAGAGATGAACAGCCAACCCGGTAAATTGCTGCGGCTTTACGTGAGTGAACACGATCGCTACGGTGGTAAGCCGCTGTATGAAGCCATTGTGGCTCGATGCCAAGAATTGAAATTGGCAGGCGTGACGGTCTTTCGAGGTCTGGAAGGATTCGGGCATACGGCCGAAGTCCATCGCCCGCACCTGTTTGTACATGACCAGCCGATCGTAATTACAATCGTCGAGACGCCAGACAGGGCAGCAGAGGCCCTGCCGATTCTGCAGCAAATGATGGACAGCGGGGTTATTGCAGTCACAGATGTCGAGATGACAGTTGTCGCCAGCGGTAAGGCCTCAAGGACCGCGTAGGAATTTGGCAAACACAAGCGCACGGTGAGAAAGGAATGAAGACTCAGGAACAGGCAGCCGCTCGACGCCAAATAGGCCGCGAGAGAACCGGATCAAAATCGAAGCGATCGAAAATCGCCTGAGACTCTCTTCGAGCGACGCCGTGTAAAACCCGCCAGGATGGATTTCGCGCTATGCCGCAACCGATGGAAGATACCGAAACGCTTGCTGCTGAGCGATTCAATGAACCGCAAAGACGTCGGCTCCTAGCGACCGCGAGCTATATAGACAAACTGCTCCTCGATATTGAGCAAATCCTTTCAGCATCTACCTCGGGCGGCCTTCCCAAGTACAAGAATCCCCTTGCGCCGGTCCAACTGCGTGTCGTTCGCGACTACATCAAACGTTTGCGGCAGCAGATCGTTCGAGTTCTCGCCGACTTGGACATCCCACTTCCAGAGCCAAGCTTCGATTCCGCCTGGTCTATCCAGGTAGCGCTCCAGTTCATCGAGGTGGCGCTTGAGGAGATTGCCCCCCATCGCTTAGTGGGCTATGGTTCGGTTCCTGAGTCTTTGGTCAAACCGTTGGCCGGAGGAATCCAGGAGATGAAGGGAATTGTCCGTCAGATGGCGTCCTATCTCAGCCAACGGGTGGAAGCCGATCTGTCGAACCGGCTTTTGCGATTAGGAGAAAAGGACGCAGATACCGCACTCCTCAAAAAGTTGGGTGACATCCTCGAACGCTACAGCCTCGTGGAATTTCGGGCCCCGCTAGCGCAATTGGTAGAGAAGATCGAGTCTCCGAGCTATGAGATCGCCTTCTTTGGCCGAGTCAGCACCGGCAAATCCTCCCTGTTGAACGCCATTATGGGGCTCGACTTACTTCCGATTGGTGTTACGCCCATCACCGCCGTACCCACCCGCATTAAGAATGGCCCGGCTTCCCAGCTTCTGGTGTGGACTGCGGAGGGAAGGTTTACGAAATATCCCATCGAACAACTCGCGGAGTTTGTCACGGAGGCCCAAAATCGAGGCAACCACAGACGGGTCGCGCGTCTGCTCGTGGAAATTCCACTTCCCATGCTGCCGCACGAAGTGATTCTGGTGGATACCCCTGGTCTGGGCTCTTTGGCGTTGGAAGGAGCTGCCGAGACGCTGGCATATCTGCCGCGTTGCGATTTAGGCGTGGTTCTCGTGGATGCTTCCTCAAACCTACAAGCCGATGACGTGGCGACAGTTGATGCGTTGCGCGCTGCCTCCATACCCGCATTGGTTGTTCTAAGTAAAGTCGATCTGATTCCAGAGGCGGATCGTAAACAGCTACTCGAATACACCCGTACGCAGCTTGCCCGTCAGATTGGCATCGATGTCGATGTGGCCCTCCTGAGCAGCCGGCCTGAGTTGAATTCATTGCTCCGCGAATGGGTCGCGCATCAGATTACACCACGCGTGACGGACGCGAAACGCTTGTCGCGTGAATCGAATCATCGGAAAATGCGATCCTTGGGCCGACGCGTCTTACATGCGCTGGAGATGTCGGCGAAAACCAGAGGAGCTCGTTCTGATCGCGTATCAGACAATTTTAAGGCAACAGAAAAGCGGCTGCGACATGCCGCTAGCCTGATTGAGAGCACGCGAGACCAGAGCTTCGAAATAGCGGATACAATCCGGAACGGGGGCGGAAGTGCACTCGATCGTCTGGCTGAGGCCGCTTTGACGCTTTGGGAGCAGGACGGCTCCTCTTCCACTCTGGACCAATCCTGGCTCACTAGAAACATACATCAGTTCGCGCAAGCAGAAGCCGAATGTCTCGCTAATCTCGTTCAAAGCACAGCTCAGGAGCTCACGGCGGCTCTCGACATGGCGGCGTCCGTGCTTTCGACCGGAGAACGGGAAGACCGCTTCAACTTGCAGGATTTTGTCAAGGACATGCCGCCTGCCGAGTTCCCGTCTGCTCCGGTTCGGTTGGAGAAACCTCGCTGGCTCTCTGTCTCTGTCAGCCTGGCTCGACGTTCGATCCGTCATGACATAGAAAAGCGGCTCGGCACCGCGATTGTGCAATTTCTCTCATCCTATGGCCGCACACTCGAAGTTTGGGTGCGGGGCACGCTTGACGGGCTCGCCCGAGAATTTGAAACCCATGCCGACATCTATCGAGCTCAGTTCCAAAGACTGACAGCCGGAACGGGCTCAGCGGTGAGCGTGCCACCCGAGCATGTGCTTGAAGATGTCGGCTTCCTGAAGCGGGAGCTCGAACTGGAGGAAACGGAACAGCCTGTCAGTCCCGGGGCCGGAATCCCCTGAGGCAACGAAGCGGTGGACTCGCGCCAGTACATTTTCATTTACCCACTGAAGACCAATACGGATGTGCCCGCTGATTTTCCGCGAGAGTTTCGAAGCCGGCCATTTGAAAGCGGCATTTTTCTACCGCAGGACGATTCCAACTGGTTTACTCGAGCGCCGGCACGTCTGCTGTTGCTTCAGGAACGCTCTTTCTTTATCGTTCCCCATCCCAGTTCCGGGCTCCCACCCGTCGAAATCAAACTGGACGATCTTCTTCAATTCGAAACGGGCTGCATCCTACTGCTCGGCTGGATGCAGTTCATCGCTCGCAGTGAAGTGCACCACCTGATCTACAACACGCGTGGCAGCCGACCGCTCGAAACATTTCTCGGGAGGTTGAAGCGGCGCTGGCTCGAGAACCTCCCACGACTTCCGAAAACCACAACGGAGGCTTACGGAGACCAACTGGATATCAAGTTTAGGAATTCTGTTCATTTCGAGCTGGAGGGAGAGGAAGCGTCTCTCATGCAGTACTTCCAAGCGCCCATTCGCCTGGAGAAAAAGATTCTTTTGTTTAGACGAGAGGATTGGCGCTCCGGAAATGTTGTTTTCTTGACCTCGATGAATCGGCTGGTCTGGATCACCGACCAACACCGGCGTCGCCGCGAATTGTACGCCAGTATCAGCCGTTCCGTTCCCAGTTGGTTATTCGAGAACTGCACGATCGAAGTCAACCCGGAGGGGTTACCGCACTTTGTCATGCTGTTCCGTTCCGGATTGGAATGGCGCATTCCGATTTTTCGCGCGCTGGACGAATTTTCAGCGTTTTGCGACCGGCTAAAGCAAATCGTAACACCTTCAGCCCTGGCCAACAACGGACCGCGAGAGGCAGCTAGGAGTGCGGCCAGAAGTAATTAGACAGCATCGCGCCAACCCATGCGCCGCCCAATCCGACAGCAACACTCAGTAACAGATACGAGAGGGCTACTGCATTCGCTCCGGCGCGGAGTGCGGACAGTGTCTCCCACTCGAAACTCGAGAATGTTGTGTACCCACCGAGAATGCCGGTCACAAGAAACAGGCGCCAATTTGCATGAATCGACGGCCGGTTGAGGAAGAACATCATGAGCGCTCCAATCAGGAACGATCCCGTCACGTTGATCAGAAACGTTCCGAGTGGAAAAACGGCGAAGTACCACCTCCCCACCCAAGTCCCCAAGGCGAAGCGAGAGACCGCTCCGAGCGCACCTCCCAGCATGACAAACAGGTATTTAGCCATTCCGTCGGAAAGAAGTGGAGGCCGAGTCTAATCTGAGGTCCGGTGATCTTGAGAGGAGGATTCAGAGGGTGCTTCGTTCGCCCTTCGCGCGAAATCCAAATAGCGGCGCCGGCTGTCTTCGATCACCCCATAAGCCTGCTCCTGATCGCGCCAGCCCCGCGTCTGCATAACATGGCCTTCTAGATCTTTATAGATTTCGAAAAAGTGCTCGAGTTCGAGCTGGACGTGCCGGTCCAGGTCCGCAAGCACCCGGACGCTCGCATATCGCGGATCCCGGTTTGGCACGGCTAGAATTTTGTGATCCACATCCTGGCCATCCAACATGTCCAGTACAGCGACGGGCCGAATTTGACAGAGACATCCGCTGAAACTTGCGTTCGTGACGAGGCACAGGATATCGAGCGGCTCGCCGTCGTCTGCAATGGTACCGGGAATGAAACCATAGTCGCCCGGATAGTGCATCGGGGAATAGAGCGTGCGGCTGAGGCGGAAGAGGCCTAGCGAAGGATCGTACTCATATTTGTTACTCGAATCCTTCCGAATCTCGACGACCATCCGAACGATCGCCGGTGCATCCTTACCCGGATCCGGATCGAAATAAAATTGCATGAAACTTATCCTCCAGTTACTTATTTCTCGCGCGCACAACACTCTGCCGATTGTGCTTGTCTCCGCGTAAAGCATATTCGCGCGGTGGTTTGTTCTGCGCTTCAGACCGCTTGAGGCCCACAGCCAATGCGAATTCAGGGCCTCAGGCAACCGCGGTTGGTTTCTCCATTCTGCTTGAGGCCACCCGCTCCCAAGGGAATTCGGGCCGGCCGTAGTGACCAAAGGCAGCTGTTTGCCGGTACGACCAAGCTCGTGGACTTCGTAATCCGAGGTATTCGATGATGGCAGCGGGACGAAGATCGTGGAAGTGATCTTTGACCCAACGCTCGGCCTCTGAAGTGTGCGTCGAAGTAACCACTTCGAGCATTTCCGGTTGTTTTTGGCCGATGGCGTAGGCAATGGTCACCAGACACTCCTGGGCGAGATTGTTCGCTACGACTGATTTCGCAATGTGTCTCGCCATATACGCGGCACTCCGATCCACCTTCGACGGGTCTTTGCCGGAATACGCTCCGCCGCCCACTGGTATACGAGGGCCGTAAGCGTCAACGACAATCTTTCTCCCGACCACACCTGCGTCACTCCAGGGGCCGCCAATCGTGAAAGCTCCGGTTCCATTGATCACCAGGTGCACGTCTGGCCGCTCCCAAATGCGTCCTAACACCGGCTCAATCAGCTCTTTACAAAGCGTCTCGCGGACTGCAGTTGTCGATACGCCGGATTCGTGATGTGCCGCAACGATGACACTCTTCAATTCATGTTGAACGACGGTCACTTGCGTCTTCCCATCAGGCCGCAGCCAATCGACACCTGAGCTCTTCCGTAGCTGTTTCAATTGAATTGCAAGCGATCGCGCAAACTCGTATTCCGAGGGCATAAAGCTTGGGCTTTCCGTGGTCGCGAAGCCGATCATAATGCCCTGGTCGCCGGCGCCGCCAAAATCGACGCCGCCGTCGCCATCGCGGCCCGCTCCGCGAGCAATATCCGGCGATTGCATCTTAATATTGCTGAGCACCGCCAGTTCACAACCCGGTCCGTATCCGACTACGTCCTCCCAAACCTCACGCGCGACTTGCTCATAGTTCACACAGGCCTTGGTCGTCATTTCTCCGGAAATCACGAGCAGATTATCTTTGATCAGGCATTCGATCCCGGCCCTCGTGGCTGTGTCCTGCAATAACGCCTCATCCAAAATGGCATCTGCTACCTGGTCGCAAAACTTGTCCGGATGTCCATCGGTCACCATTTCGGCTGTTCGCATGCCGGCGGAGTGGTTTACAGCATTTAGTTTTTCGCTCTTCATTGAAAAATCCCTTCCCTTTCCACGAAACGGTTTAAACGGAGCGCAGACTTGTGCTGTCGCGCAAGTCATCGGGCCGTTCTAATCACCGCGACACTTTGGAAAGTCGTTATGCAACAGATGTTGCGGAAGGCGGGTCAGGAACAGTCCGGACAATGCCCGAAGCTGCGCTTGCACTCCATCGAAGGGCGACATCGGGGCCGGCATAGACACTCCTCCGTAAAACACTCAAGGAGGAGTCATCAGCCACCACCAGGCGCTTTTACGGCGAACCCCATCGCCGGTTACAAAACTCAGCTTGCCAGCAGGAACCAACTTTTGTCAATCCTGTATTCATTCGGTTCGAGGTTTCGCTTTGTTTCAGAGAATGGCAAAATAAGAATAGCTCTAGAGGCGTTGGAGTTCGCCACAATTGCCCTCGCTGGGCAGATGACTCCTACCGAATCGTCGGTTCGATGGAGGTGTCGTTATGTTCCCAGCAGTCCAAGAGCCCCTTCCCAGGGACGCCCAAGACGCAGCCTCGCTTTCCTCCCTCATTAGAGGGCTGCATTCCCTTGTTGACGGACCCGCATACATAGGCCAGCTTATTGCGTACGGGCCGAAAGCGATTCCGGCCTTGGCGGATCTGTTACTGTGCGGCACGCCTGTTACCGTTTCACAACCCCGACAATGGGCCGCGGAAGCACTGGGCGGGCTGCGCGCGTATGAGGTTTTGCTCGCCTATTTGCGCCAACCGATCAACATCGGGAGCCCCGTTGTGCAACACGCGGAAGAAGCTGTGCGCAACGCAGCCGCGCGCGAGTTAGGAGGTTTCCAGACCGAAGAGACCTTTACGGTCCTTCTCGATTGCTTACGGCGCCGGCCCTTGCCGGGCGTGATCGAGACGATTGGACAGTATCGGCGAGCGCAGGTAGCGCCCTATCTCATCGATTGTCTGGAAGACGATGTCTGCCGAACCGCCGGGATTCAGGCTCTGGAGGGACTGGCGGACAGCATTCGTGGACTCCTGGTGGAATCGGCGCTGGTCAGAATGCCGCCACTGCCGGAATTCGAGAGTCCATCGAGCATTCGACGGCGGCGATGCTGCACTCGACTTTTAGAGCACTTGGACCTAGCAGAGGACGAAGTGAAACGCTTGACGCCTCTACTGCGCGAAAAGGATCCGGACCTTGTGATCGCAGTGGCTCAAGTCCTGCTTCACACACCGCATTTTTCCCACTTCCAGTCCATCCTATTTCACTTGACGAGAGTTCAGCACACCGTGGGCTGGTGGCTTCAGGATGAATTCCGATCGCTCACTTTTCAAATCGAAGAGAAGCTCTCGCAAACCGAAGGGGAGGCATCGTGCCATGCGAATCCTCATAGTCTCTGACCTTCACGGAAATGCACCGGCGCTGGATGTCCTCCCAAAGGCTTACGATCAGCTCTGGGTCCTCGGAGACCTGGTCAATTACGGTCCGGATCCGGGAACGGTGATCGACTTTGTTCGAAAGCATGCCACCATTGTCGTTCAAGGAAATCATGACTATGCGATCGGTTGCCACAAAGATCCACGGTGTTCCGAGCCATATCGCAAAGCTGCCGAGATCATGGCACGATTTACCGAGCGGGAGCTGTCCAACGACGATAAGAAGTACCTCGCTGATCTTCCCGTCTCGGCAACCGTGGAAGTAGACGGCTCGCGATTTTTCTTGTGTCATGCAACTCCGTCCGACCCGCTCTTCTCGTACTGTCCTGCTGAATCCAATCAGTGGTCGATCGAGGTGAAAACGACCGAAAGCGATGTTATCCTCTGTGGGCACACGCACATTCCGTTCATTCGAGAAGTGGAAGGCGTGCGCGTTGCCAATCCAGGGAGTCTCGGGCAACCGAAGACCGGGCGTCCGGAGGCTTGTTACGCGATTTGGGAAAACGGCCAAATCACGTTGCATTCTGTACCGTACGATTACAAGGGCACGGTCGCCGCCATTCGCGCACTGACCGCGTTAGGCGTACCCAGTAGTGTCAAACAGATGCTGATTCACGTTTTGGAGAGCGGCGGAGTCTTGGCTGCAACTGCGAGCTAGCTCATTCAGGAAATCGTGTATGGAAACCACTACGGTCGGTGCGGCCATCGATCTCCTTCCCGGGTACACCGACACCAAGCTCAAGCTTGCCTCGATTGCCGAAATCCTTCTCACCCTCGCTCGTGAACGCAAGGACGAGGAGCGAACTCATACCACCCAACGGCTCCTGGCAGACTTAGCCGAAGATGCATTTCGCTTGGCGGTTGTGGGCAAGTACAACCGCGGCAAGAGTTCGTTAATGAACGCGATGCTCGGCCACGAGTGGCTTCCAACCGGAATCCTGCCATTGACATCTGTGATCACAACGGTACGGTATGGAACCAAGCAGCGCGCGCTGATCCGGACGGAGGGCTCATCCTTGGCGCACGAGATTTCTCTCGAGGACCTGCCGCAGTATGTGGCAGAAGAGCACAACCCGGGAAATCGAAAACGTGTCGATTTTGCTGAAATTCAGTTGCCATCGGATCTACTCCGTTACGGATTTCTGTTCATTGATACCCCCGGGCTTGGGTCCGGCATCACGGCGAATACCGAGGCGACCCGTCGCTTTCTGCCCGAAATCGACGCCGCGATTGTGGTTCTCAGCTTCGAATCGCCGCTTGATCAGGCCGATATCGATCTTTTGGCGAGCCTCCGTCGGCTACGACGCAAGCTTTTTGTCGTCCTCAACAAGGCGGATCTTGTTCCACGCAACGAGCGAGACCGGGTGACCTCGTTCGTTCGTGAGAGCTTGATCGAGCGCCTCCCAGAAACACCACCCCTCTTCCCTCTCTCGGCCCGCGACGGCCTGGCCGCACGCGTAGGAGCGAGCGAATCGAGGCTGGAAAAGAGCGGCCTGAAGCAGTTCGAAGATCAGTTAGTACATTTCCTGACCACCCAGAAATCAGAGCTGTTCGTACAGCGCGTGATGGAACGGACTCGCAATTTGCTCGAGCAGGAACAACTCGAATCCCATCTTTCCGAGCAACTCACCGCCGACCGCCACAAAGCGGAGGAACTGATCTCGATTCAGAGGCAAGAGAAATCGTTGTTGACAAAGGTTGGCGAAGCATTCGCGCGCTTTCGTCAACAACTCCCTGGATTGTTTTACACGCTTCTCGATGGCGACTTGCGATTGTGGTGCGCAGAGCGCAAGGACGAATTCCTGAAGGCAACTACAGAGAATGGGCCGCCGATGCCGCAAAGCCCCAACGAATCGATTCGGCCCCGCATCGCCGCGGCAACTCGACAGCTGCGCGAATCGGAGAAAGATGAACTGGCCGAATTGGCACGGTCGTTCAATGATCTCCTATGCCGTGGCAATCGCCTCCTTGGGCGGGATGGGTCCGACTTGCCCGTCGATGAGTTCGATTTGCTCAAGGGAATTGCGGCCCGCGATATCGATATTCCAAGACTGCCGTCGTTTCAGTGGACACAGCCGGAATGGAGTCGTGCAATTCCCTCTTCGTGGCTAAGAAAAAGAGCGACCACCCATGTAGAAAAAGAGTTCCCTTTCGCTGTGGATTCCTATTGCGATGCAGTACGGACGTCATTGGAAAACGCATGTCTGCAGTGGCTGGAACGGGCACGGCGGGAAGCGGAAAGCGTCATCCGTGCGTACACAGGAAGATTGGAGGCGCTCCGAAGCTGGTCCGACATTGTGGAAACGAACTCGATTCTGCGTGATCTTAGCCAGCGTTTGGAAGAAATTGTTCACAGTTCAACTGGGCTGCCAAGCGCTCGGAATGTCGGGTATTCCGGAACCGCCATTGATGGCGCGACGGAACTCTGCGTGGTCTGCCGGAAGGCATCGGACGCTGCCTTTCACTTCCTGAGCCGATTCCAGTATGAACTCACGAAGGACCCAACATTGCAGGAAGAAATCGGCAGAAACGGCGGCCTATGCCCATTTCACACCTGGATGTACGAATCCATCGGCTCCCCGCAAGGTATCGCCCAGGGGTACGCCGCCGTCTTGGATAAACTAGCGGGCCGCCTCGAACAATTGACCGAAGGGGAAGCCAACTTGAGGATTTTCGAAGACCTGATCGAACTTCTGCCGAGGAGTGAACATTGCAGAATTTGTCAAGTTGCAACGAGTGCCGAATCATGGGCGTTAGACGAAATTGCGCAAGCGGAACTAGTTGATGGAAGGCAACCCAATCTGTGCTTCCTACATTTGGTGGCCTTGATTCCCCACGTGAAGCGCTCGGAGACCGCAAGGCACTGGATACAAAGAGAAGCTGTCCAGTTCCGCCGGCTCGCCCAGGATATGCGGCAGTTTGCGCTCAAACACAATGCGTTACGCCACTACCTCTCGACGGAAGGCGAGCGCGACTCTTATCTGTACGGATTAATGCAGTTGGTCGGCGCAAGACAACTCTCCTTCGTTCGTAAAGTGAAGGATCTCCTTTGATCAACAAAACGGCGTTCGGCGCGTTACTAGCTGGCAAGCTTTTCGCGGACGGTTCGCAACCCGAAAACAGAAGTCGGCACTGTCCGGAAAAAATAGTTCAATTGAACGCCTAGCATCAGCCTGCTCTTGTTCGAGAGGTTATGGCCGCGAAGGGAGTGCGTTCCATTCCAACCAGGCTCCGGCATAGGCACATCATACCGAGGCGGATTCCACTGCGACCCGAGACGGTGTCTGGAAGATGCGCCTATATAAGTCCTCGCCAAAGCTGGTGGGTAGTGGCTCGCCTTCGACGAGCCGAAAGGTTCGCTGTCCATCGGCGAGTCTCTCCGTACGAAGAAATAAGGCCTCCTTCGTCTTCGCAAGATAGAAGCTATGCGCCAAATCGAAGAGGTGCGTCACGTAGAAAACCTTGATTCCCATTTCGAGCAATGCGTGAACAATTTGCCGCGCGATCTCCGAACCTTCTCGCTCATTGGTCGAGGCGAATGATTCGTTGAGCAGCACAACGCTGACGGGCTTCATCTTCTCGACGATCGCGTTCATTCTGCTCAGCTCTTCATCGAGTTTCCCGCTTCTCATGCTGACGTCCTCTTCCCGCTTGAAATGGGTGAAGACGCCGTCGTGAACGTTGGCGCTGAAAGATTCCGCTGCCACAAACATCCCGGATTGCATCATCAGCTGAGCAAGACCAATACTTCGCAAGAAGGTCGATTTGCCCCCTCGGTTAGCGCCAGTGATCATGACAAGGAGCTTGTCATCTCCACTCACATCATTCGCGATGACGTTGCCCTCCATCGTCAACGACAGGCAGATATCGTACAGTCCCTTACTCGAAAGTTTCGCTGTTCCTGGGGGAAATGGCAGAGGAAAACAGATGACCTCGCTTTTTCGCGCCAGCCGCTCTCGCAAGTTTAAGCAACCGATATAGAAACCCAACTCCGTTCTCAGCATCGTAAAGAAGCTCAGAATGTGATCCGTCGCCTGAGCGAGCGCGATCGCCACATGACTGATCCCGCGCGCCTTCAATTCAGAGAGTGCCCGGAACCCCGCTTCGTCCCGATCTGCGATTTCATACACATAGCTGGACCCGTCTTTCTGAATCAATTTCTCCCACCACATCTGGAATCGCTCGGTCCACTTCCGGTTAACCTGCGGAAGTTTGCGAAGGATGTAGTGAGTACCCTTGTTGCCCTTACCAAGCTCGGCACTCATCACAAGGCCGTCCCGAAACCCAAGTCGAATTAGATGTTCCTCGACGCTACTCAGGTAAGCATCATCTAGTTCGGTTGCCAGCATTTTGAAGAACCTCACAAAGCCCTCAGACCGAAACTTTGCTCCATGCTCTTCCGACATGCGCCTGAACTGCTTGACCAAATCCACAAACAACTGAAGCACCTCGATCGATCGCCGTAACATGCTATCCGGATACTTCGACAGCCAGCCCCAGATTCGCTTTTCCCGCTCGACTGCCTCGACGGCGATGCCGTAGAGTTCCCTGACGATTTCAGCCCGCTCCAGACAATCGGCCATTACATTTTGGCGATAGAGGATCTCCTCCGGTTCATGAAGACACGTCAAGACGGCATCTTTCGCCACTTCGAGCAAGAACTCATCCCCGGCGGCCATGGCGCTAAAGAGTGTCGTTAGCTCCAAGTCCTGTGTCAAATCCGCCGCATTCGGCGGCAAATCTGCTTGCTGATAAAAGTCCCGATCTCGGTACATCAGGAACGCTTTCATGACGCGACCCGCTCGTGTTCGTTCTCGGCAATGCGCGTTTTTACCTCTGGGTAGGTGAGATGGTATTTCTCGGCAATCGCAACCGCGTAGGCTAGCCCGTCGGCAGGCTTTCGGACGAGCTTGAATGTCCGCAATGCCGGATCCTTTGGGCTGACCGTGCTCATCATGCTTACGGTGGTGTCACTGAACGAGGCCAATTCATCCAAAAATGTCACTGTCACGCAGAGTATCTCTCGTTGGACGACTTGCGCCATCACCTGTTTACTGAGAAACAGCGCGTCATTCAGCGTGGTAGACAAAAAGCTTTCGTTCATGATGAGGATGCTGTTGGCGGTCAAGGATTCAAGAATGCGGTGAATCCGCAGCAAGTCATCCTCCAATTTGCCGGTCAAGTTGCGAATGTCCTCTTTTTTCTCAAAATGCGTGAACAGCCGATCGTAGAGAAAGAGCTTTGCTTCTGTGCCGGGCACGAGACAACCAATGCTGGCCAGAAAATGCAACTGCCCAAACATGCGGGCGAAGGTCGTTTTCCCACCCTGATTTGGTCCCGACACCACAATGATGCGTTCGGGATCTCTGAGGTAAAAATCGTTTGTGACCACCGGCAACTTCTTGTTGACGAGATGATGCGCCAAGGCCAAATCAAACGCCTCACGACCACAGAGTTCCTTGGATCGGTCGGTCACGTGGGGATAACAGAAGGCCAGTCCGACATCTTTGAGGCGCTCGGCGTATTCCAGACAAGCGACATAGAACTGTATTTCGCGATCGAATACTCGGATTGTGCTATCGAGATAATCCCCGTGGCGGCTGCAATACTCGTCGAGCGGCGTAAAAATTTCGGGGTACAACTGAGCGACCATATCGAGTATCGCGGCTTCGACATGGTTCATATCTGGGTAAGAAGGTGATTCGAACCGGTACTGTCTCGGCGCAGCCTGCTCGAATTTTTCGAACGTTTGCAATACGTCTGCCCCATAGTCCGGTTCACCTCCATAGCGGCTTACTTTAATGCGATTGCCGTGTATGTGAAGCGAGTATCGAATCCCGGACAGATCGGACCGAAGCTTTTCTGTTTCAGCGGACAGTGAAACGAAGTCATTGGACTCGATGTAGGCTGCCAAATGCTCGCGAAAGCCCTGGAAGCCCGAGGAGCGTAGATCCGTGAGCTTCAAGTCGTGGATCAAGCGCCGGACCGCACTGCAATAGATGCCGACTGCGTCTAGAAACCAGCTTTCGTTCTGACGCCTATAGTGCAACTTCTCAGCTTGAGCCAAGTGGCCACGCATGTTCCTCATTTCTTGAGAGAAGGACTGAATGCATTCAAATAGCCTTTGGTTTTCGAGGTCACGTAATATTTGATGGCGGTACTCGATCGCTTCGACGCTGTGCAGCGAGGTTTTGAAGAACGGCTTTAGATCGTATCCTTCGCGACCGGCCACCATGGATTCAATGATCTGATCCAGATGCAAATCGCTAAAGAATTCTGGCGTCTCCTGCCGGTTGATGTCCGTGTCGGTCTCGGATTCGTGGAACAGAATGCTGCGGAAGGGCGTTAACGATTGTGAGGCGGACTTTGAAACGCCCAGCACTTGAGTGGTGGCTCCCATCGTCTTGTTCCGATAGGAGTCATCTGCCCGAAGGCGCTTATGGCGGACTCCAACACCCGTCTGCATCTATTGTTGAATGACCGCTCTGCGCGAGTCAATGCCAACCGGACTGCCCTGCTCGGCGACAGCTGAGTGACTTCGTGAGTGACTTAATGTGGCGGAGAACGACATTGTCTACCCGCGGCGACGCACATTGCATACTAAAGTGTGCCCGCGTGGAGCGAACGTACGGAGCACGTTCACCTGCACTTTCACGAACAAGGGGCAGAACACGATCCTGTGCACGCTGTCTCGAACGATCATTCGGTTCGTCATGTCGGCTGGAAACCCTTGCTCGTCGGCGGGATGCATGGACTTGCCGGCTCTGCGGTCTTAACGTTGCTCGTTCTGAAGCAAGCACCGTGTTTGGGCTGGGCTCCGTCCTTGGAATGACGCTGGTCTCGGTGCTGATCGGCTTGCCGTTTACATTGGCGCACCCAAGGCTCTCACGCGCAGCACGGAGCTTGGAGACGCTCACCGGACTTATAGGTGTATGTTTCGGATGCTGGTACGCCGCGCGTATCTTGCCGGGGATTTGACAGACTTGACGGATTTTACAGGTCGGGAGTAAGATAGAGATGGCGTTGAGGTTCGCCAATTAAAGCCCCCGTTGGGGATGATGACCTCTACTAATCGGTCTTACCGGTTCTTAGACAGTGGAGGCAATGATGAACCCAACGGCGAACGTCCCGAGTGCCTGTTCTGGCACGACTTTCAAAAACAGCGTCAATCTTCCTGAGATTCGCGTACGCCGACACGTACTTGAGGCGGCCCTCGACCGCTTCCACGAGCAGGTGAGCGAGATTCGGCAGCGTGAACACAGGATTTTGGACGCACTCGAACAACTCTTGCCGCAAATATTCGCGGCAGTGCTGGAGAAGGAGCTGATCTCCCGCGGGCGCGCCGTTACCTTCAATATTCTGCAGAACGTTTCGGAATCGCTGGGGCCGGGGCGCCTTTGGCGAAGGTTTGGCGCTGACACAAGGCCCCAGCGTCAGCGTGAACTCAGTGACTCCAGCCTCCCGCTCTGGTTTGCGGAAGAACTGCCGCACGCTCTCGAACGCAGCAAGGAGCTGCTCGAAGATCATTTCGACGAATTGCTGCAATGCGTCCGTGCTCTCGAATCGGCGCGCTGCCGCTTATTTGAGGCGTTAGATATTCCGACATCTGAAGCGGTCAATGACTTGTCGTGGATCAGAGAAGTCCAACTTGCGGTCTCTAGTGTTCCTCTTTTCATTTGGCCTATACCAGTGGGATGTCGGTACCTCTCGGCGATTTCTTGCCTCCGCAGATTCGTGCTTCGGAAATGCAAGAGCAATATTGCGGCTAGAATCGCAACGTATTGCGATCGATTGACCGGGATGGCCCGGCACGCCGCGCGCGAGTGGCTCTCCGATATTCAATGGAGGCTAGATCAAGAGTTTTCGGAGCGAACGGACAATTCGGTGATTTCTGCGGAGATCCGGAAGCTGCTACGCGAGCGATGGCGAGCGCGTCCGATTCCTCCGCAGATGAAGGCGACGCTACGAATTCAGTCCTCGTACCAGAGGATCGCCGCCTCAGCGGCGGGATGAAATAGAGCCGAATGGTAGGGAGAAAACAATGTGTGATTATTCGCTGATGAATGTTCCAAACCGACTCGCGACAGAGGGAGAGGAGTTGATTACCTATAAATTTCCTTCCGGCTCGATCGGACTCATCACTTTGCCAAATCTGCAGAGGATCGTTTCAGCCGAGCGGTGTGGTTCGAAAGGGCTGAGGTCACTGTTTACGAAGGTTATCCGTCCCACGGGACAGCTGCGGGCGATCGCCGTCTGCGTGCCCCCAGGCGCCCGGTTGCGGATGCAAAGCATCCCAGAACGGCTGCAATGCCGTCTCGAAGCTGGGGCGAACGAGGAGGTTACCTTTACTCAGATCACGGCGGCAACGAATAGATATCGCGACGCCATACAGTTTCACAACGGTAAAGAGGTTCTATTGCAAGAGCTTCGCACCGGTCAGCGCTTTCGTGTACTCGACCTTTCTCTGGCTAACGAGCGCGAGCCGGCTCTGGAGCAGGCTCAGCCTGTTTGGCGCTAATGGAGGGATCAGGCCGCGGTTCTTAGCGAGGTGAAGACTCCCATGAAAGCGGCTCGGAACACATACCGTGGAGCGAAATGTTCTTCGGAGCCGCGGGGAAATTAAGGGCGGTGGAGTTCGCCCTGATTTCCCTAAACCCCGGTGGGTCCATGGAATGAGAAGTTCAAAGTGAGCACGGCGACTCATCCGCATACGCCTTATGAGCCCGTTCGGGTCACGCGATTCCTAACAACACCTGGAGAGCATCCGCACAGGACACGATGTACCTGCCACGAGTCTACGAGCCGGCCGCGCATGCGTACCGCGTTCGATATGCCATCGCCAATATTCTTCGCGATCGTATTGTTAACGAAGGCGCGTTCCGGAACTGTTTCGAAATGGAAGATGGGGACGAGGTGATCTGCGCAATCCTACGCCGAGGCTTAAAGAGTTCGAAATTGCGCGCCGCCCTCGAGCGCAGCCACCTCATCAATCTCACGCAGTGGCTGGCATTGCGTCCTGAGTTCTCCGAGGCGTATCACAGGGCTGGGCGGTGGGTCTCTTGACTCGCAACCGATTCACGATAGAACGCCCAAAACCGTTGCCAGCGAAAGTTGACGGCAGTTTTAATTGAAGAGCGGAATTGAATTTCACGGTTCCCTCTCGATGCGGGTGATAGCGAATGCCACAAGGACACAAACACAGCCGCGATGTTGTTGACGTTGTCCTTCTGAGTAAAGATAATACCCTTAGGTGTTGGAGTTCGCCGTGAACCGCCCGGCAGCCGGGCAGATGACTCCTAGAAGGGCATCCCCTTGCTGGGAGGCGCATCCTTCCGGTATCGGGATCCCAATGAGCATTGCATCAGAGGGTTTTGCGGTTCATGTATCGTTTCACTGTCAAGAAAACGCCAGCTTCGGTTGCTGGTCTCGCCAATCGCGAAACAACTAGAGTCACACGGGCCGACGCCACACGAGCGGCTGTGTTATCCGTGCGCAGTCGGTTACCGCAGTGCAGCGCATCACCTGGACTTACAACCAAAAGACCATTCATACGGCAAGCCCACTCATGTCGTTTGAGCTCTAAAGTTGAAGCACCTGAAAAACGCTATGAACGAGCCGCTACGAGCTTTCATATAGCATCACGCTTACATCCACGATCTGGTGCTCACGATGTACCTTTCGTCTGCGATCTGATTGCACCGCGCAGCACGAACGAGGTTCGGCTACAAGAACTCAGCCCAAATCAGCGGTTGCGAGTGCTCTATCTCTCTATGGCAGAAAAACACGAACTGGTCGAGGAAGGCCTTGTCCGATCGCGCTAACCCGGCATACCCAGTAGGTCCTTCTAGATCAGGATTCCTGGAGCAGCTCGCCCAGCTTAGATTGGGCGCCGCCGGCATCGGCGGATACAACGCATGCAAAGCGAAACCACCCCATTACCTCTGATCGGCCTCGTTAGCGAGCGCAAGCGCTTTCTCGACGCGCTTCAGAAACGCGAATCGCTTCTGTTGCTCGGGCCACGGGGATGCGGGAAAACGACAGTGATCCAGTCCGTGATCAAAGCTCTGCCCAACCGAGACGATATCGTCTATCTTCGCTATTCACCCGTACTTCACGAATTGCTGGTTTTGCTAGCGCGCACCTTAGTGGACGCCCACCATAAGTATTTACGGCGGCTCATGCCCAAGAACGGAGACTTAGCGAAGTGGTTGTCTCAGCAAACGAGCATTCATTTAAGGGGTATTTTGTGGAACGCTCTCGAAGCGGAGCCAAAGACGATAATTTTGGACGGCGTGGATGGCGCTAGTCATCCGATCTTCCGGTTCTTACAGCGAGTCTATTTCGCTCCGGGGACAACAATGGTCGCCGCCGCTCGCGACTCGGTGGCGCTCGGTGCTCTGAGCCGGCTATTTTGGCACCCACAGAAAGTTATTCACTTCAAACTTCTGTCAGAAGTTGATGCGGAGCACCTCTTTGATCTCGCGGTTGATCGGTTCGGTTTGGGTCACCTCGGGATTGAAGAGTTTCGGCATAAAGTTCTGGAAGCGGCAAATGGAAATCCTGGGCAGATCGTTCAAATGTGCAAGCTTGCCACGGACCCACAGTACGTGACAGGTAAGTACATCAAATTTGTGCCTCTTCGAATGGACGCGCTGATGAAGTTCATGTAAAAATGCCGACTGAGATGCTCAAGACATCGAGGACATTGAAAGTGCTAAAATGACTTTCCGTAGGCGATGCGGTTCGCCTGAGAACCTGCTCATTTGAGCTGATGACCGCTACCCGGAACTGATGTGGGTAGCGAGTTCCGTCCAAACTCCTTCTCATTTACAGCTTCCGTTCGATGTGTGCGTGAACGCTTCAGACGTGCGCAAGCCGCCTGAGTGAAACAGAGTTGTCGAATCGGAACGGTGTCGGATGGCGAGCAGGATCTTCTTGAATCTCCTCCAAGTCATCATTGTGATGGCCTTCTCTCCCCTTGCCTTGGGAGTTCTGACGCGCTTGAGGGAGATTATCCAATCGAAACGGGGCCCAAGCGTTCTTCAGCCCTACCGTGATCTCTGGAAGCTCTTCCACAAAGATGAAGTGGTTTCGGAAGAAAGCTCGTGGATCTTCAGCGTCACACCTTATGTCGTCTTCGTCGCGCCGATCTTCGTCACCCTGCTGATTCCGGTCTTGACCGGCTATCCACTCTTCTTTGCGTTCATGGGTGACATGTTAGGGGCGGCTTCATTTTGGCGCTGGGAGGATTCTTTGCGACACTCGCAGCCGTCGATACGGCCAATCCCTACGGCGCCATGGGCGCCAGCCGCACACGCATGGTCGGCTTTCTGGCAGAGCCGGTCTTCATGATTGTGTTCTTTACGGTGTCGTTCCTGGCCGGATCCACCATCCCCTACATCGTCCAGAAGTATTGGATCACGCCGTTTTCGAACTTCTTTGAACCCTCACATGTACTGCTCGTGCTTGCATTCTTGATGCTGATTCTCGCCGAGGGTGGCAGAATTCCTGTCGACAATCCGTCGGGGCATTTCGAGTTGGCCATGATCGACGAGTCCAAAACGTTGGAATATTCGGGCCGCGGCGCCGCGCTCATGAAGTGGGGAGGTTATATGAGGTTCTTCGTCCTGATATGCATCTTCCTCAATGTCGTCGTTGCGCCTTGGGGGCTTGCGAGTGGAATGGCGCTCTGGGAGGTCTTGGCCGCGGTCCCGCTGGTCCTCGTTAAAGTCTCGGCCTTGGTCTTGGTGCTTGTAGGGATCGAGTCGTCGCTGGCCAAACTTCGACTCTTCCGGATCAGCGAATTCCTGGGCGCTGCATTTATTACTTCGGTCGCTGCGATGATTACGCAATTCTTGAGAGTGTAACGAGGACCTGATGCGAGAAGGAGATCTCATCATTTCATTACTCAGCCAGTGGAACGACTTAGCAGCAGGACTGTTTCTCCTATGCGCCTTCGGCATGGTCGCGATGCGGCAGACTTTGGCCTGCCTCTGGTTGTTTATCGTCCAGTCTGTGTTCTTCGGGATCTCTGCGTTTCTGATCGGAGCCAAGCCATTCGCGTGGGACCTCATTACGGTGGGCATTCTGAATTTCCTAACGAAGCTATTCCTCATTCCCTGGATGCTGCGCCGGACCGTGCGGGCAGAAGTGTATGCCCGCCGCGAGATCGTCCAAGCGCTGAATATTCCCACATCGCTGCTGATTGCGCTGGGTCTTACCGTACTCGCCTACTTCGTTGCGGCTCCCATGTTGACTGCAGTGGGCGGAACTCGTTATGCCGCGGTCAACCTGCCGATCGGCCTGGCCGCTCTTTTACTGGGTGTTTACACATTGACTGTGCGGCGTGAAGCCGTGCCCCAACTCATCGGGTTGCTGGCGATGGAGAACGGCGCGTTCTTTGCAGGGATCGCCATTGTACCTGGACTATCTCTGATTGCCGAGTTGGCAATCGCGTTCGATGCTTTGATGCTCGCATTTGTTATGGGTGTGCTCGCGCGTGCGATCCAGGAGCACGTCGGGACGACGGAGGCAGGCGCTCTAGCAGCACTGAAGGAGCACTAAATGAACCCGCAGTTTCTCACCGAGGCGAAGCCTTCACTAATAAACAAATGATTCTCATTACCATTCTCGTCGTTCCCCTGATTGCCGTCGCGATCTCCTGGATACCGATTACCGCTCGTTTCGCTGCAGCAGCAACGCTTCTTTCTTCGCTAGCTGTATTGGGTATGGCTGTATACGGCTCCCTACAAGTGCTCTCAGGCGGTCCGGTCGTAGCGATCCAGGACTGGATCGTGCTAGATGGACTGAGCGCGCTGATCCTATTGCTGGTTGCGATTGTTGGGACGACCGCCACGATCTTCTCATGGGGTTACATTGCCAGGGTTACGCACGGGATTCGTAAAATTCGCGTTTACTACGCAAATTACAATCTGTTCCTGTTCTCGATGCTGGCCGTGCCTGTATTCGTGCAACCGAACCTGGTCTGGACTGCCGTGGAACTGACGACCTTGTTTTCTGTCCTTCTGGTCAGTTTTGAGAATACGCGGGAAGCACTGGAGGCTGCTTGGAAGTATATTGTCCTGACACTCATGGGAGCGGCGATCGCTTTGCTTGGATTCCTGGTCCTCTATTGGGCGATGCGAATGGCCGGTACAGGCACTTACACGTGGGCGAGCCTGAGCACCGCGGCTCCAGTTCTGAATGCACACCTGCTAAAGGTGGCGATTTTATTAATACTAGTGGGCTTCGGAGTGAAAGTGGGACTGGTGCCTCTGCACACCTGGCTGCCGGACGCTCATAGCCAGGCTCCCTCCCCCGTCTGTGCACTGCTCTCAGGCGTCGAGACGACGGTCGTTTTGTACACCATTTTGAGGCTGGCGCCTGTGATGCGAGCGGCCCCAGGACTCGATGTACGCCACTGGGCTATTGCATTGGGCCTGTTATCAACAGGCGTGGCTGCTTTTCTGCTCCTTCGTGTCCAGGATTATAAACGTCTGTTCGCATTTTCCACGGTAGAGCACATGGGCATCGTTTTGACAGCGGTTGGTTTGGGCGGTTCGGATGCCTACTACGGTGCGATGTATCAGATGATGAGCCACGCTCTCACAAAATCGTTCTGCTTTTATGCCGCTGGCGCTACCTTGCTGATGGCCGGCACACGGGAGATTGCCTCTGTGCGCGGTTTAATCCGCACGTCCCCTCTCGCGGGCGCAGCTTTACTGCTGGGTGGACTGGCAATTGCCGGCGCGCCCCCATTTGCTGTGTTTCTGAGCGAGTTTTCCATCTTCCGGGCGGGAATTAGCCAAGGCCGTTATCTCGTCACGGGGTTATTAGTGCTGTTTGTCGTGATCGCCTTCTTTGGCATTTTGCTTCACATTAATCGCATGGTCTTTGGTGTACCCGAAGGGAGTGTGCTCGACACGAAGGGTCTGCCGGCAACTTGTAGCTTGAGCTTAGCGTTGGCGGCAATACCGGTAGTCGTCCTCGGTCTTGCGCTGCCGGGCCCGGTAGACGCGTTGCTACGGGCGGCGGCTTCGCGGCCATAGGAGCGATGCTGTATGGCAAATTGGCTCGACGTCCTCAAGCAAGCTGAGCAACGCTGGTCTGGCAAGGTCCATGCTTCCTTTGGGACCCACCCGCGGGAGTGCGAGCTAGACTGCAGCCCCCCGATTGTTGCAGAACTTTGCGGCTGGCTGTTTTCCGAGATGCATTACAGCTTCGGCACTCTGATTGCCGAGCAGCGCGATTCGCACTGGGAACTACGCTACGTCTGGTACGGCGAGGGCGACCAAGGCATTATTCACGTCGTTGTGCGACAGGTCCTCGCGGAAGAGATTTTCGGAACTCTCATCGGCCGCGTCCATGCGGTGGACTGGAATGAACGCGAGGCGGAGGATCTGTTTGGGCTCATTTTCAAAGGTCACCCACGATTAGGAGACTTTGTCCTTCATAACGGGCGGTGGGACGAGAATGTGACTCCTATGCGTAGGTGTTTTGATGGGTGTCTGCCCTATATCCATACTCAGATGGAAAAGGACTGGCGTCCACTCTTGGTGCTCGAAGCGCCGGGAGCGTTCGCGATGCCCATTGGACCGGTCTATTCGGGCGTTGCAGAATCTGCTCTTTTCCTTTTAGAGACGCAGGGTGAGGATGTCGTTCGCGCTGTTCCGCGGCTCTTTTATAAGTATCGGGCGATCGAGAAGATCGCCGAAGGGCGGCCCCTTCAGGATGCTCTTCTCTTGTCGGAACGATGCAACGGCACCTCTGCCTTTGCGCATGGAATGGCGTTCTGCCAAGCAGCGGAAGCGATTGAAGGTCTGAAGGTGTCAACGAGGGCAAAGATATTGCGCGTTTTGTTGGCTGAATTGGAGCGTTTCCGCCATCATGTGGCCGCGATCCGCGAGATTTGTGAATCCACAGGTTTGGCTGTGGCTACGAGTCAAGCCGCGATTCTCGAGGAAGAACTACTCTCTCTGTGCTGCGCTTTTACTGGCCACCGCTATTTATTTGGGCTCAACGCGATTGGCGGCTTGACGCGGGACTTGGAAGGCAGCGCCTGCCTGGAAGCGATTCGGGTCGGACGGAACATATTGACTCGCCTGGAAAACTTGCAAGACGCACTGCGTTATTCGAGCAGCTTCCTCGATCGCATCGAGGATGTGGGAACGGTGTCGCAGGCGGATGCGGAGGAATTCGGCCTCGTCGGGCCGATCGCGCGGGCCTCCGGAGTTTCGCGGGACCTCCGGGAGCTACAGCCCTATTCAGGCTATGAACATTTTTCCTTTGCTGTTCCTTGTGAGCAGGAGGGAGACGGATATGCTCGGCTGCGGGTTTTGTTCTCGGAAGCGGAGGAGGCTTTCCGAATTATGGAGGACGCGGCTCTGCAGTTGCCCGAAGGGCCTATTCGTATCGAAAGTGTCAACGACCTCGGATCCGGTGCTGCTCTCGGCTGGGCGGAAGCGCCGCGAGGAGCCACTTTCCACTGGCTCCGAACTAAAACCGACGGTTCTGTCGCGCGGTACCGGTTAGCTACACCATCCTTTATGAACTGGAACGGATTTCATTTAGCGGCCGAGAACTTTGCGTTTCAGGATTTCCCCATCATCATGGCGACATTTGGCCTGTCAGTGGCAGAGAACGATCGTTAGGAAGAACCGGATATGAGCCACTGGGTACTCAAAGGACTGAAGACGGGAATCAAATCAACCCGCTATCCGGAACAGGAAGAAACCCGACCAGGGGTTTCGCCCGGATTGCCGAGTCCTGGATCAAGCTTCGTTCAAATTGCAGACATCTGTCCGACTGGCGCGCTATTGCGCGAAAACAATCACATTGCTGTGGACTACGGGCGTTGCGTCCATTGCTTCCGTTGTGCGCGAACCACGGATCTTCCGCCGCTTGCGTGGCAGTCCGGTTACGAGTGGGGATTCCTGTCCGGTGAAACAGCAGGCGATGCGCCGACGAATCTGGAGCGGCGCACCTTTGGCCGCTCTTTACACGTGCATCTGGTCGATGCAGGCGATTGCGAAGCCTGTTTGAGCGAAATCACGCAGCTCAATAATCCGTACTACAACATGCATCGGCTGGGGTTCTTCGTCACTCCGACGCCTAGATCCGCCGACGTACTGCTGGTCGTGGGGCCTGTGACGGATCACACGCGGCAGCCACTTCAAAAAGCCTACGACGCTATGCCCACTCCGAAACGGGTCGTCGCAGTGGGCGCTTGCGCTTTGTCCGGCGGCGTGTTTGGGCCTAGCTTCATTGCGGGTTCGGGCGTCGGCAATGTAGTTCCGGTGGACGTTCTCGTGCCCGGCTGCCCACCGCCGCCCCTGGCTATTCTGCATGCGCTGTTGGTGGCGGTCGACCGCAAACCGTCGGGTTTGAAGACCCTGTCTGCGCGCTTCGCGGAAGAGAATGTGGAGGCCGGATGAGCTGGCCGATCGTCCTCTTGGCAATCTTCCTCGGTCTCAGTGCCGCCGGTGTTGTATTGGCATTGCTGCTCCCAGATCGTAGAAATCCTCTCGCGTTGGGATGGACCTCCTCGCTGGCTGCTCTGTGTATCTTATGGCTGAGCGGCGCAGTTCTCTTAGACGGAAGCGGTTTTCAGATCTCGCTTTGGTCTTTGCCAGGACTCGGCACGCTGACTCTCTCGCTCAATCGGCTCGCAGGCTTTTTCCTCTTCTCGGCCGGAATCGTATTTCTAGCTGCTTCCGTGTTTTCGGTCTCGTACTTGAGGCGCTATCTGGGACACTACAGCCTCCGCTCATTTAGCGTTCTGTACCACATGCTGTTTGTATCCGTCGCACTGGTTCTGATTGCGGGTGACGTGCTTTCCTTTCTGATCGGGTGGGAGGCAATGGCCATTCTCAGCTATTTGTTGGTGAATTACGAGCACGAACACCAAGAAAACGTGCAGGCCGGATGGCTGATGCTCTCCATGGGTGAGGCGGGCACCCTCGCAGCGGCCGTGGCCGTGTTGGTACTTGCCAATTCGGCTCACTCTCTGGAGTTCTCCAAACTGAGAATCGCGTCTGCGGCGCTCGAGCCGGGCATTTCCTGGGCCGCATTTCTTCTTTCGTTCTTCGGCTTCGGCGTCAAAGCCGGCCTGGTTCCCTTCAGCACTTGGCTGCCGCGCGCTCATCCCGTGGCTCCGGCCAATGTCTCGGCTATTTTGTCGGGCGTGATCCTGAATTTGGGAATTTACGGCATTGTCCGGGTCAATATCGATTTTCTTCCCGCAACGCTCGTAGGCACAGGCTTGGTGACGCTGATCGTCGGCAGCGCCTCCGCTCTCGTTGGCATTCTGTACGCTACGACCGAAAACGATATCAAGACCATGCTTGCTCACAGTTCGATCGAAAACATGGGAATTATTGCCAGTGGTTTGGGCGCCGGATTTGTCTTTACCGCTTCGAAACACCCGGCCCTGGCTGCCATTGCCTTTGCCGCCGCCCTTTATCACGCGCTAAATCACTCGGTCTACAAAGCGCTCCTGTTTCTGGGAGCCGGAACCGTCGACATACAAACCGGGACCAGAGATATGGACCAGCTCGGCGGCCTTATTAAACGACTGCCTTGGACCGGGCTGTTCTTCCTGGTCGGCGCTCTTGCAATATCAGCCTTGCCGCCGTTCAACGGTTTCGCGAGTGAATGGTTGACCCTACAAAGTTTTTTGCGAAGCGTTGAAATCCAGTCCGCTGCGATCGGCACCGTCTTCGCCTTCTGCGGAGCAGCTCTTGCCCTCACTGCCGGTTTGGCGATAACTTGCTTCGTCAAAGCGTTCGCCATGACGTTTCTGGGAATGGCTCGTTCTCAGCCGGCTAAAGAGGTATCCGAAGCAGCGCGAACGATGATCGTCCCCATGGGCGCCCTTGCCGCGCTGTGCCTCGTTTTTGGGGTTGCGCCTACATACGTCATCCCTGTCCTGGATCGGACGCTTGGACCTTATATAGGTTCTGGGGCCGAGCAGGCGCTGGTGCCCCCGTTCTTCACTCCTCGCGCCTCTGAGCTGCCACCCAATTTCTTGAGCGAATTTCACGACCTTGGTGCGCAGGTTGGCAAAGGATTGTTGCCTGGCCCCGGCTTAGTCGTGCTCCATCGAGGCGGCGATCGCAATCCAGTCGTGTTCGCCATGTCCACGTCCTACACTTTCATCGTCCTCCTGCTGCTGCTGGGTAGCTCCTTTTTGATCATTCGGCTGTGGCTGACCCGCGGACGCTCCGTCGTACGGCGCTTGCCTTGGGACGGAGGTCTCCAACGTTTGCTGCCGGCGATGACCTATACAGCTACGGGCTTTTCCAGCCCGGTCAGCGTCATTTTCCATGCTGTTCTGCATCCCACTGCAACGGAGGAAACCAGGGAAACCATTCATGAGCATTTTCGAACCGCGATCCGCCGCCAGCGCCGGGACCTGCACATCTTGGAGTGGCTCGTGTTTAAGCCGCTGGCCTCGAGTACGGCGGCGATCGCGAATGCGTGCGCAAGAATGCACAGCGGCCGGCTCAACGCATACGTTGCCTATGTTCTGATTACGCTCTTGGGAATTCTGCTACTGAGATGAAGTCCTAGAAGAGAAGTCGGTGCAGCCGATGATGCCGATAAGAGAAAATCCTGTCGTCATTAGCCTCGAGAATGTGACCCAGCGTTTCCGAGTCGTTCATGAACGCCCGGATACGCTTCGGGAACTCTTTGCGAGATTTCTGCGTCATCGGGTCACCTACTGCGATTTCGAGGCGGTGAGCAATGTCTCCTTTCGCGTTCATCAAGGCGAGATGTTTGGGATTATCGGGCGCAATGGTTCGGGCAAGACTACCCTCTTAAAGTTGATCGCAGGCGTATACAAGCCCTCGATCGGACACATCCACGTCCAGTGCACGATCGCTCCGCTCATTGCGCTTGGCGCTGGTATGCACGCGGAGTTAACGGGGCGAGAAAACATCCTGCTCAACGGTCTTCTCCTCGGATATTCGAAGCGTGAAATACAACAGCGCGAGGGCCGGATCATCGAGTTTTCTGAACTCGGAGACTTCATCGATACACCAGTAAAACAATACTCTTCCGGTATGTACATGCGACTTGCTTTTGCAGTTGCGACGGAAGTGGATCCCGATATCCTCGTGATCGATGAAATTCTGTCGGTAGGCGATATGTCCTTTCAACAGAAGTGCTTCGAGCGGCTCCGACGCTTCCGGGAATCGGGCAAAACGATCGTTCTCGTCTCGCACTCCATGCAGCAGGTTCTGGATTACTGTGATCGCGTAATTCTTCTCGAGGGAGGACGCATCATGATTGAGGGGCGGCCTAAAGACGCGATTGAACGCTACCAAAGCTGCACACAACGAAGCTCAGCACGTATGGAAGCGGTTGCCACCCAGTAAAACTCGCATGCGCTCTCTAAGCCTACGGTGGTTTCCAAGCTGACGGAGAAATTCATTCGCGACTGAGAATATGACGGCAACAAGATGGATAGTGTGTTCACCATTCCCCATCTGACCGCTAGACAGGCAACATCTGTATGCGCGCTGGCTCTCCAGGCTGAAAGCGAATCGAGTTTCGCAGTGGCCGGCCAAACCCTTCGAACGCGATCTCGACGATATCTCCATCCTCGAGCGCAATACCTTCTCCGAAACTGAAAGCGTCGGCGCCATAGAAATGGATATGAACATCCCCGGGCCGCCGGTGTTCGTCGAATTTGAAATGGTGATGCTCGATGTTCGCAAGCGAGTGACACATCTGCTTCTCGCCCGTAGCCAGTTCTGCGGACCAGAGGACACTGCCCTCTCGTTCGATTTTCACGCGTCCGCGAACATCGTCGAAAATCGGATCGACGACGAGTTCCGGCCCAAGAGCACACTGGCGGAGTTTGGAAGCCGCAAGGTATAGGTAATTTCGTCTCTCAAACTGATGGTCGGCGAACTCGTTGCCGATCGCCATGCCGATCCGTCTCGGCCGGCCTTCCATATCAATCAAGTAAACACCGGCGATTTCAGGTTCTTCGCCCGCGTCCTCCGCGAAGTTGGGGACCGCGAGAGACTCGCCGTGAGCGCGCAGAATTCCACCATTCCCCTTGTAAAACCATTCGGGCGAGACTCCGATCTCTTCGTAACCAGGTCTTCCCTGCTCCAGCCCCCACCTGTACATGCGAGAGCTGTCGTTCTCCTCAGAGACGCCCTGATGCATCGCCCGTCTCTTTTCTGCACTTGCCGTGTGTGTTAGTCCGGTCCCGCTGATGAGACAGTGTGCTGGATCCGAAATATGGTCAATCGGCGGCAACAGCCGCCAGTCTGAGTTCCCCGAATATACGTCGTCGTACCGCACAGGCTCGTCACATGATTCCGTGAGAACAAACCGGCGTAACGGCTGCCGCTCCGCGAGCGAGGTCCATACCAGTTCATAAACAGACGAAAACCGGGCTAATGGCTTCAAAAAAGATTCGTCCACCAGCGCTGCGCGCTTCTGGCCGCTCCTGTGTTCTAGTTGTACAAGCCTCATGCCTTAAGCCACGCTACCATTGCTTCTGTGCTCCAGATAGGCCGATGTGTTGGCTTATTCGCCTCTCAGCACTTCGAGCGGTCTCTGGTCCAGGATCCGGGCACTCGCCAGCCAGCCAGCGAGATTAGCCAGCAGTACGGTTCCAATCATTGCGATCAGCAGGGACGGCCAGTTGAAATCCGATGGCGCGTCGATGAACTTGTCTGCAATGATGCGCGTGAAGACGTTGGCTAAGATCGCGCCGACCAGGCCTGAGGCTGCGCCCAGAACAGAAAATTCAATCGAGAAGATGCCTGTTATCCGGCGCCTGGTTGCTCCAAGGGCTTTCAAGATGGCTACTTCACGGACGCGCCGGTATCGCGTTCCGGCAACACTCGAGGAGAGAATGATCACGCCCGCTAGGATTGCGAAAAGAGCGAGAAATCGAATCACAAGTGCCACTTGATCTACGGCCTCCTGAATGCGCGTAAGCACTTCCGCCAGGTTCATTACCGTCACTGTCGGGAATTTCTCGAAGATGGCTTCCTCGACTTCCGGAATGCGTGTAGGGTTCACATGCACGGCGCCGTAGTACACCACCGGCATCCCTTTTAAAGCCCCTTCGGGAAACACCAGCTCGTAACGCACGGGAGCGCGCTGCTCGCGGCGGAAGATCGCGACTAAAGGAGCGTCCATCGTACGGCCGGCAATTTGAAACTGAAGCCGGTCGCCCAGCTTCAGCTTGTAGGATCGTTGCGCGTCCTCTGAGACAGCAAGCTGCGGTTCGGTGCTTCCCGGGCTCCACCAGTTGCCCTGTTTCAGTGCCAGACCGTATGGCAGAGCCTGTGCCGTCGCAATGCGCACCATCTGAAGATCGGCCTTACGTTCGTTGCTTAACGGGAGCCGCCCGGCGGCCACTCCGTTCTTCGAGAGCATCCGCGACACAACGTAGCCAACCAGCTGCACTTTGCCCGCCACGCCAGGCTGCGATTCGATCAAGCTCGTGATTCCGGATGAGTTCCGAACGTCCAGCAGAAACAGATTGCCTTCGCGGCCGGGTCCCTCACGGATCACTTGCTGCAGAACGGTGCGCTGCAGCAGGTACGTGCACAGTGTGAACATTACGCCGATTCCTAGCGCCACCAGGACCGATCGCGCTTGGTTGCCTGGCCGGTACAGGTTTGCAAAACCATGCCGGAACGAGGAAGGCAGCCGGCGGTTCCCTTTGCGAACGGTCCAGCGCATTAGGAAGAGCAGCGCAGCCGCAACCACGGCCAGCACCAGAATGCTTGCGGTCAGGCCGCCCATGAAATAAAGTCCCATCCGCCACGATCCGCCGAGCCAGATGGCAATTCCACCAAAACCGAGCAGAATCAGCACCGCGCCAAGCCAGCCTGGAATCTCCTCACGCCATCGCTTGCGGCGTTCCAACTCCGCATCGGTCATATTCCGGCGAAACACCAGGCCAGGACGCACGTTTCGAATACTCAGTAGTGGAGGCACTGTGAACAGCAGGGTGGCGAGCACGCCCAAGCCCATCCCCTGCAGGCTGAAGGACCAGTCCCAGGGAACCTGCGGCAGCAGGGCGAACACACGATGGATGAGCCAGGGAAACGTTTTCTGCACCAAAGCACCGATCCCAACGCCGATCAGACCGCCCGCAATACCGAGCCAGAGCGTCTGAAGCAAGTAGATCTGCATGATCTGGCCGGACTGGGCTCCCACCGCCTTCATTACGGCGATCGTATCCATGCGCTGCTGCAAATGCGCATACATTGCC
Organism: Bryobacteraceae bacterium; assembly: GCA_036557345.1. Taxonomy (GTDB): domain Bacteria; phylum Acidobacteriota; class Terriglobia; order Bryobacterales; family Bryobacteraceae; genus Bog-105. Next base: position 38,999 of record DATBHS010000234.1, on the reverse strand, counting down.
ATCGCAACACCCAGCGAACCGACAATCAGCGCAATGAGGCTGATCAGGCTCAGAAAAGTGGTTGTATTATCGATCGCTCTGCCCACCACCGGGCTGCCCTCGCGGTAGTCGCTGATAAAGACGTGGGGAATCATCGCCTTCAGTTGCGATTTGACTTGCTCCAGATCGACTCCCGGTCTCAACTTGAACAGGAACCGTTGCGCAGCACGGCTGCCGAACTGCACGAGGCCGCTTCGGTCCAGTCCGGCGCGGCTTACAATACCCCGCATGCCTGGTCCGAAGCCTGATGCCAGCCTGTCAGGTTCAGACACGATCGTCCCAACGATCCGGAATTCTTTGCCGCCCAGGCGAATGCTGTCGCCGGGTTTGACCTTCAGCCGTATCAACAACTCGGGTGTAACTACCATCGACGAATCGTCGCCCAGCAGGCTCGAGATGGGTTGTGGCGGATCCAATTTTAATTGGCCGTAGTATGGATAAACCGCAGGATTCACACCTTTCACCGAAACCATTTGCGGCACTCGTTGGTTAGGTGAACCTGCCATCGACACAGTTTCTGTTACGCGAGTCATCCAGCCACACTGGTCCGCGACTCTTTCAATCCTGCCGATCTGTTCCGGAGCCAGTGTTCCCCATGTCTGGGCTTGTACGTCAGCTGCAATCAACTGCCTGGCATTCCTGAGCAGCATGCCCTTGAACGCATATCCGAAGCCCTTTACACCGCTCAGCGCCGCCACGCCAACCGCCACTGCCAGAACGACAAAAACGAACTTTGCCGGAGCCGCGTGCAGCTCGCGCCACGCGATTTTTGAGGCCGTCCGGGGTCCGAACGACACTCTTATCGGTTGGTCCGCTGGAAAAGGCGCCGCGCGCGTCATGAAAGCTTTTCCAGTGCGCGGGCGGCCAGCTCGTCGCTGAGCACCTGCCCGTCTCGCAATGTAATGATACGGTCTGCGTGCTCGGCCAAAGTGCGGTCGTGCGTAACCAAAATGAGCGTCGTCCTTTCTTCTCGATTCAACTGGAGAAGCAGATTCAGCACGTGCTGTCCGTTCGCGCTGTCCAGATTGCCGGTCGGTTCATCTGCCATCAGGACGGGCGGCCGTGTCACAAAGGCCCGGGCCAAGGCCACTCGCTGCTGCTCTCCGCCGGACAGCTGAACCGGGTAATGGCGCGCGCGGTTGGCAAGACCTACCCGTTCCAGAAGCTCTCTTGTTCGCCGGCGTGGTTCCCCGTCGCAGCCGCTCAACTCGGCCGGCAGCAGAATGTTCTCTTCAGCTGTGAGTGTTGGAACCAATTGATAGGACTGAAAGACAAATCCAATCTTCCTGCCCCTCAAGCGCGCCAGTTCGTTCTCACGCAGGTTGCTGATGTCGGTGCCATCGAGAACAACCTGTCCCGAGGTAATCGTATCCAGGCCTGCCAGGAGCCCTAGCAACGTACTCTTACCGCTTCCGGAGGCGCCCATAATCGCGAGGAACTGTCCTCGGGGAACGCTAAAACTGATGTCGCGCAGGATCTCAACCCGGCTCTGCGAATTCTCGATAACCTTCCAGAGCTGCCGGACCTCGATTACGTCGTGTGAATGCATGTGATGCTGGAAGCTGTGGGGAACCGGCGGTTCTTTTTCATTGTTGCAGTCTTTCTCATCGGCGCATCTGTCCTGGTATCTTGCGGCAGGAACTCGGACCCTAAATCAGAACAACGTACAGAAAGCGCATCGAGTTCCACGCCGGCCGCAAAAGTCCAGGCGCCTGACGGCCGACCGGTTATCGTCGCCTTCGGCGATAGTCTGACGGCCGGAGTCGCAGGCAGAAGCTACCCGGATGATCTGCAGGATCTGCTCGAACGAAACGGCTACCAATATCGCGTCGATAACCAAGGCGTCAGCGGCGATACCACGACTGACGGCCTGACACGAATTGACAACGTCATTGCCGATCACCCGGCACTCGTCATCCTGGAGTTTGGCGGCAACGACGGCCTTCGCGGCATACCGGTGGAATCGACGAAGACGAACCTGGAAGAAATGATCGGACGTCTGAAGCCGGCGGGCATCCCCCTGGTTTTGCTCGGAATCACGCTGCCTCCGAATTACGGCCCGGAGTACGTCAAGCCGTTCACCGACATGTTCCCCGAACTCGCCAAGGAGCACCGCCTGAAGTTCATGCCCTTCCTGCTGATCAATGTGTATCAACATCCGGATATGATGCAGCCTGACGGAATTCATCCAAATGGGAAAGGCAATGAGGTGGTTGCCCGCGATGTATTCCACTTGATCGAGCCTCTTCTCGTACACGGGCTGAAATAACGAGACCGTGTCCTATCCCGATTCCGTTAGATACCTGTATTCACTCGGTAATGAACTGAGACTTGGGACGAAGTTCGGCTTGGAGCGGATGCGCACGCTTCTGGCCAAACTCCGCAATCCGGAGCGAGGACAGCGGTTCGTGCATATAGCCGGTACGAATGGCAAAGGTTCAACCTGCGCCATGATTGCCAACGTGCTGACGCATGCCGGGTATCGCGCCGGCCTGTACACTTCCCCACATCTCGTCGAACCCACGGAGCGGATTCAGATTAGCGGCCAACCTGTAACGCCTGCGAAATTCACACGGGCGTTCGAAACGGTTCATACCGCCGCCGAAGCGCTTCTTAAAGAAGAGCGGATCGATACGCATCCTTCCTATTTTGAGACCGTTACGGCGATGGCGCTGTTGATATTCCGCGAGCACTGTGACGTGTCAGTAATAGAAGTAGGCTTAGGAGGACGTCTCGATGCAACCAACGTGATCCAGCCGGAGTTGTGCGTAATTACGCCTGTTTCGTTCGATCATGAATCATTTCTCGGTAACACCCTGGAGTCGATCGCCGCGGAAAAGGCCGGGATCTTGAAGCCGGGTGTTCCTTTGGTGCTTTCGCGTCAGCCCGCCGCGGCCAGTGCCGTCATTTTGGAACGGGCGCGCGAGTTGGATTGCGAAATCACACGCACTGCCGATCTCGCGATGTCCGATGTCGTTCTGACTTCTCGCGGCTCGACCTTCCGCGCGGGCAATGTAAGACACGAGTGCCCTTTAGCCGGCGAGCACCAGATCGAAAATGCGGCGGCGGCCATTCTAGCCTGCCGCGGCCTGGGCGTAAACTCCTCAGCCATACAAGCCGGACTCTCCGCCGTGCAATGGCCAGGGCGCCTCGAGCCCGTCCGGCAAAAGCCGGATTTTGTCTTGGATGGCGCGCACAATCCGGCCGGGGCCGCCGCGCTCGCTGCCTACATCCGCAGTTTCTGCTCCGACCGCCCAGTCTGGATCGTATACGGCGCGATGCGGGATAAAGCCATCGAAGAGGTAACGGGACAACTGTTTCCCCTCGCAGAACGATTGATTCTCACAGCACCTACTTTTCTGCGAGCCCTCCGCCCGGAAGCGATTCTTGCCGTTTCCGGCCACCCGAACGCAGTCATTGCAGAAACACTTCCTATCGCGATTCAAATTGCAAGCGCAGCACCCCCTGAGGCCACCGTCTTCTTTACCGGCTCTCTTTTTCTGGTTGGGGAAGCGCGGGCTCTTCTAATAAGATGAAACATTCATGCGAAAGCTGCGCGGCCTGTTGTTTGCCGATCCTGCTATCGTTCTGGCGACGATCTTCTTTGGCACCATCAGCCTGATCGTCTCGTTTTTCGACAATACAGGCACTTTACAAATTCGAGTGGCGCGCACTTGGGCGCGAACGCTGCTCGCCGTGAGCGGAGTCCGTGTTCATGTCGAAGGCCTCGATCGAATCGATCCGGCGGGGAGCTATGTGTTCGTCTCGAATCACCTGAGCTACATGGACACGCCGGTCGCCCTGGCGCACATTCCGGTACAATTCCGGTTCCTGGCCAAACGAGGACTGTTCCAGATCCCTTTTCTCGGCACGCATCTCAGGCGGGCCGGGCACGTTCCCGTGCCGCGCGAAGACCCCCGGGCGGCCGTGAAGACCCTGCAGGTAGCCGCCGAGACGATTCGGAGAAAAAAGATTTCCATGCTGATCTTCCCTGAGGGAGGGCGCTCGCACGACGGGCATTTACGACCCTTCAAAGAAGGCGGGGCTTACATTGCAATTCGCGCGGGAGCGCCGATCGCTCCGCTCGTCATCACTGGAACACGCGAAGTTTTGCCGTTCGGCGGTGGAGTGGTGCTTTCAGGCGAAGTGAGGCTGCGCATCCTGCCGCCCATCGACACGTCACAACTGACGCTCAAGGATCGCGGCCGACTCACCGAAACGTTGCGCCAATTGCTCCTGAACGAACTCGAAGCCGCTCGCGAATCAGCAACAACCCGTTTTGGCTAATACGATCTCGTCTATCTGCACCAGGGTCGGGTAACGTCCGGTGTAGCACGAGTAGCAAAAGCGCCCGTCCGCGTCGCCGACGGAGTCACGGAGCGAATCGAGCGACAGATAGGCAAGCGAATCCGCTTCTACATACGCCTCTATCTCCTTGATGCTATGGTTTGCGGCGACCAACTCGCGCTGCGTCGGCGTATCCACGCCGTAGTAACAGGGCGAAATAGTCGGCGGGCAGGAAATTCGCAGGTGCACTTCCCGCGCTCCCGCGTTGCGCATCATGCGAACAATTTTGCGGCTGGTGGTTCCGCGCACAATGGAGTCGTCCACCAGCACCACCCGCTTGCCTTCTAACAGATGCCGTACAGGGTTCAGCTTCAGTTTTACGCCGAAATCGCGAATGGCCTGCGAAGGCTCGATAAACGTCCGTCCCACGTAGTGGTTGCGGATCAGCGCTTGCCGGTACGGAATGCGCGACTCGGCCGCGTAACCGATCGCTGCCGCAACACCGGAATCAGGAACCGGCACAACGACGTCGGCCTCCGCCGGGTGTTCAATTGCCAGCAGGCGGCCCATACGTTCTCGCGACTCCGCGACAGCCTTGCCAAACACAATTGAATCGGGCCGCGAGAAATAAACATGTTCAAACGAGCAGTGCGCCCTCGCTCCGGGCGTCGTGTACAGCTCCCGCGTCATGCCTTCCGGACCTACGATCACCATCTCTCCGGGCTCGACGTCGCCCATGTAGCTGGCTCCAATGAGGTCAAACGCACAGGTCTCGGACGCGAACACCGTTGCAGGTTGTCCATCCGGCACCTCCAGGCGGCCGATCGCCAGCGGCCGGAACCCGTGCGGATCCCGCGCCACAATAATGCGATCTTCGGCCAGGAACACCAGAGAAAACGCACCCTCAATCTGCAGCAGCGCGTCACGCAATGCCCCGGAGAGTGTTCGCTCGCGGGAGCGGGCGACCAGGTGCAGCACAACTTCTGTGTCGCTGGTGGATTGAAAAATAGAGCCGTCGTCCTCAAGCTCGCGCCTCAGTTCGATGGCATTCGTCAGATTCCCGTTATGAGCGACCGCCACTTGCCCCTTGCTGCAGGCTACGGACAAAGGCTGAGCATTGCGGATGGATGTGTCGCCGGCAGTCGAATACCTCGTATGTCCAATCCCCAAACTGCCCGGGAGCTGGTTCAACACATCGGGAGTAAAAATCTCCGCGACGTGCCCCATCTTTCGAACGCTGTGAATCTTTCTGCCATCGCTCGAAGCGATGCCCGCGCTCTCTTGGCCGCGATGCTGCAGCGCGTAGAGTCCCAGGTACACCAGATTGGAAGCTTCCGGATGGCCGTATAGCGCAAAAACGCCGCACTCCTCGTGCAGCTTGTCAAACGGGAGATCTTCCGCTGCGGGATCAGACATTCGTATTCACCAATATCGGGTTCTGGAGAAGCTCTTCGAGCGAGTGAGTCCAGATATTCTTCAGCTCGTCAACGCGGCAATCGATCAGTCGCTGCGTCCTGTTACGGATGATCACTCTCGATTCGAGTGTAACGCCAATTTCAAGCGCCTCAATCCGGTTTTTCCTGGCAACCGAGAAAACTTTCTGTGGATCGCCTGTGGAAACCAGGACTCGCGAAGGGCCTTCGTGAAACAGAAGTATTTCGGGCTGCAAGCCGGATTCGAGATTCACATCCGCTCCAACGTTTTCAGGTCCGAAGCTGCATTCCACCAGCGCTACGGCCAAACCACCGTCACCCACATCGTGCGCCGATTCGACGGCCCGCTCGCGTACCAGTTCCCGAATCGTCGACTGGACGCGCTTTTCGTAATCCATGTCGAGCGCCGGCGGTTTGCCCCATAGCAAATCATGTATCACCTTCGCGTATTGCGTTCCCCCGAACTCATGACAATCGGGCTTGCCAAGCCCACCGAGAAGAATGATCGACGATCCAGGCCGATTGAAAGCGAGAGGGACGGGAACGGCTGTCTCGAGCGTACCCACGATCCCGACTACAGGCGTCGGAAAAACCGGTGTTCCGAGCGTTTCGTTGTACAAGCTGACGTTCCCGCCTGTGACAGGCACTTCGAAGAAACTGCACGCCTCGGTCAGGCCTTCAATAGATTCCACGATCTGCCCCATAATTTCCGGCCGTTCGGGATTGCCAAAGTTCAGATTGTTCGTCGTGGCAATGGGCAGCGCGCCTACAGTGGATAGGTTCCGGCAGCACTCAGCCACGATGAGCTTCGTGCCTTCCCGCGGGTCGAGTGCGCAATAACGGCCATTGCCGTCGAGCGCCATCGCTACAGAGGTGTTCGTGCCCTTGATGCGAACGATGGCGGCATCCGAACCCGGACCCGCGAGGGTATTTGTGCGGACCTGGTAATCGTACTGCTCATAAATCCACTTCTTGGAGCAAAGATCGCCGGACGCCAGCAGCCTTTTCAGATCCGACGCCAGATCGTCACTATGAATTTCCGGGCCATTCAACGGCGCCGTGCGCAGCGGCTTTGTAAACGGCCGGTTATATTTCGGCGCCTCATCCGCCAGCGCCCGGTTGGGAATCTCGGCGAAAATCTCGCCATGATTCTTCACTCGCAGCTTGCCGTCGTTTGTGACGATACCAATCTTTACAGCATCCAAACCCCACTTGCGAAATACGGCGAAAACTTCCTCTTCGCGGCCCCGCTCGGCCACCAGGAGCATGCGCTCCTGCGATTCCGACAGCATCATCTCGTAGGGGGTCATGCCGGGCTCGCGCTGAGGCACGAACTGCAGATCGATTTCAACCCCCGTTCCAGCGCGGCTGCCCATTTCGCAGGTGGAGGAGGTCAATCCCGCCGCGCCCATGTCCTGAATTCCGACAATGGCGCCGGTTTTCATCGCTTCCAGGCACGCCTCGAGGAGCAGCTTTTCCATGAATGGGTCGCCGACCTGAACGTTCGGGCGCTTCTGTTTCGATTCTTCGGTGAACTCGGCCGAGGCCATGGACGCGCCGTGAATGCCGTCGCGCCCCGTCTTCGCGCCTACATAGATAACCGAGTTCCCGATGCCGCTGGCCTTGCCGTAAAAGATCTCGTCGTGCCGGAATACGCCAAGTGCGAATACGTTTACCAGGGGATTGCCGTCGTAACTCTCCTCAAAGACGCATTCGCCGCCAACAGTCGGCACACCAAAACAGTTGCCGTAGTGTGCGATCCCCGAAACGACACCTTCGAGAATGCGGCGGTTGCGGTCGCCCGTTCGAGGATCATCAAGCTTGCCGAAGCGTATCGAATCCATCACAGCGATCGGCCTTGCGCCCATGGTGAAGATGTCGCGCAAAATGCCTCCAACACCAGTCGCAGCGCCTTGAAACGGCTCGATGAAACTGGGGTGGTTGTGCGACTCGATTTTGAAGGCGATAGCAATCCCGTCACCTATATCGACAATGCCCGCATTCTCGCCGGGACCCTGCAGAACGCGCCGGCTTCCGGTCGGCAATTTCTTAAGATGAATACGCGAACTTTTGTACGAGCAATGCTCGCTCCACATCACAGCGAAAATGCCGAGTTCAGTGATGCTTGGCTCCCGGCCGAGCAGGCCCAGTACCTTGTCGTATTCGGAAGCGGTAAGCTGATGGGCCGTGATCACATCGGGCGTGATCTTCATGGCCGCGATGCTGTCACTCCGGCGTTCACAAAGGAGCCCAGAATCGCAAGCCCATCTGTCGAACCCATAAGAGGATCAGAGGCGCGCTCCGGATGAGGCATCATGCCCATAACGTTACGGTGGGCGTTCAGGATGCCGGCAATATTGCGCATCGAGCCGTTGCAGTTCACGCGATAGCGAAGCACAACTCGATCTTCCGCCTCGAGCTCATCGAGCGTTTCTTCGCTGGCTATATAGCAGCCTTCTCCATGCGCTACCGGCAACGTCAATGTCTGCCCTTTAGCCGCTTGATGCGTAAACGGCGAGTCGGTGGTAACAACCTCGAGCGGAACGGGCTTGCAAACGAACTTCAGATTTCCATTCCCCACCAGCGCGCCCGGCAGAAGGCCCGCTTCGGTCAGAACCTGGAACCCGTTGCAGATTCCCAGGACCAGCCCGCCATCGCGGGCGAATTTCCTGACCGCGTGCATCACGGGGGCAAACTTGGCAATTGCGCCGCAACGAAGATAGTCTCCGTAGGAGAAGCCCCCCGGAAGTATCACGGCGTCCACGTTGCCCAGAGATGGCGAATTGTGCCAGATAAATTCCGCTTCCTGGCACAGGTTCTGCGACATAGCGTACCAGGCGTCGTGATCGCAGTTACTGCCGGGGAATACTACAACTCCAACCTTCATCGAAGAGGGCTTCTAAACTGCACCACCGGATGCGGGAACGGTTTTTTTACGGCTGGCGCGCCGTTTCTCGGCTGGCGGCTGACGGTCACTCTTCTTCAGAGCGGGAAGAACAATCGAGGTGACGAACTTCTTCTCGCCATGATCGTCGAATTTGATCACAATGTAGTCTTCATTGCAAGAAAGCACGGAGCCGAGACCGTATTTTCCGTGCTCGACCTGGGCTCCCTGTGCGAAGGGCGGTTTGCTGGCCATGGGGCTGGGCGATGTCCTCTATACATGATTGTAACAATTTGACTTACGCTTTGCCGGAAGATCTCGTGAGATTAGCGTTTTCAAGACACGGGTTGCCAGCCCTTCTGCTTCCCTATAATGAGTTAAGTACGCATGGAGGACCTGAAAAAGAAATTACAGGATGAGATCTCAGCGCTTGAATACGAGCTGCGCAACGAGCTTCCCAAGGAAATCCTAAAAGCCCGCGCTCATGGGGACCTGAGCGAGAATGCCGAATATCATGCCGCAAAAGAACGGCAGGCCTGGGTCAATGCCCGGCTGGGGCATCTGCAGACGCGGCTTAGGGAGTTTTCCATGGTCGATTTTTCCAAGATTCCGCATGACCGGGTTGGTCTCGGGTCCCAGGTTGTCGTGCTGGATCTGGACAAAGACGAAGAATGCACTTACAACCTGGTTACCACTGAAGAGGCGGATGTCGCCAACGGCAAGATCTCAACCAGCTCGCCCATCGGCAGAGGCTTGCTGGGCAAGCGCGTCGGGGACACGGTAAAAATTCAGATACCCGATGGGGTGAGAGAAATGGAAATCCTGAGTCTAATTACCATACACGATGCCGCTGCATCGTAAGCGAGGCTACGCGCCAGGAAAACAAAAATGACATACACGCGTGCAATCGGCCTGGGGGCGAACAAAATCATCCGGCTGCTTGTGCGTGCGCTGGCTCTTTCCAAGATCAACCCGAACGTTCTTACATTTCTGGGTCTGGTCATTAATATGGCCGCCGCGGCGTTCCTGGCTGTTGGCAGCTTTCGGACAGCAGGTTGCGTCATTATCTTCGCCGGGCTGTTTGATATGGTGGACGGCCGTGTCGCGCGAGCCACCAATCAAGTGACACGATTCGGCGGATTCTTCGATTCCGTGCTTGATCGGTACTCGGACTTAGCTCTCTTGGTTGGCCTGCTGGTCTACTACGGAACTATCAACCGGCCTTCCTACGTGGTCTTGACGGCCGTGGTCATGACGGCATCCGTGATGATCAGTTATACACGCACGCGCGCGGAAAACATCATTCCCACCTGTAAGGTAGGATTCCTGGAAAGGCCGGAACGCATCGTCCTCTTCATCATCGGCGCCCTTTTTGATCGCATGGCTCCCGTCCTCTGGGTGATCGCTGTCCTCGGCAATCTGACCGTCATTCACCGGATGATATTCACTTATCAGGAAGCAAAGCGGCTCGAAGAAGCCCAACTCAGAACACGCGCCGTAGCCGCCTCCAGTCGCAGCGCTGCTCCATAGCTGCTGATTGGAAAGTGGCGCGGCGACCCGTCGCTGCCGTCTCGTGGGTGCCCTCTGGGCACATGCCGAGACTCGGCTCACAAACGTTCTCGTCTACTTACCGTCTTCCAGAATGACGATCGCGAACGCCATCTCCGCGCTGTGCGTCAGCGAGATGGACGTACGCTTCACACCTAACCGCTCTGCTACCGCCAGAGCCGTCCCAGTAAGACGCAAAAGAGGGCGGCCGGAGCTTTCGTTAATGACTTCGAAATCCTTCCACGTTACGCCAAGGTTCCAGCCCGTACCGATCGCCTTCATGCCTGCTTCTTTTGCGGCAAACCGAGCGGCAAAGCGCTCCGCCGAATTGGCTTTGCTTGCGGCGTAAGAGCGCTCGCCCGGAGTAAAGATCCTGTCGAGAAAACGAGGGCCGAAGCGTTCAATGCTTTCCCGTATGCGGCCAACTTCAGCCAGATCCGTGCCCATGCCTAAGATCATATAGCCCATCATGCACGCAAGCATTGCCCAAGGCATCAGTTCCGTATGTGCACCTTACCCGATGTATGCGGGCTCACATTCTAACTGAGCGTAAAATCCCCTCGTCAGCGTGCTGGCAATGCAGCCGAAACTTATAACAGCGGCAGACTGACAGCGGACCGTGAGTTATGAGGCGATATCGAAGGCTTGGAATCGGAGCTTTATCCTTGACTCTTACGAAACGCGGCCCAACGCTTCCTTTGCGCCGCGGCTATTCTCTTTCGTGCCTCCGCGCTCAAGGTTCGTCTTTTGCGAATCGCCGGCTTCGCGCCCCCGGCGCTTTCGCCTTGAGTCAAACGTGACCCTCTTCCGGCTCGAAACCCGATCATGCCTCGGACCTGAGCTATTTGTTCGTCCAGTTTTTCTTTCTGTATTTCCAGCCCATGCAATGCAGCTTCTAAGATTTCTCTACCTGGTGCCGCTGACGTTTTTGCCATACACCACTACTTAGTAACACATTAAAAACAAAATTCCTAGGAAACTTCGACTTCAGACTCCGAGTAGCACATTAAAGTTACTGGACCATCGTTCACCAGGCGAACGTCCATATGGGCCCGGAATACGCCCGTTTCGACTTTTATACCCGTCTTCCGGCAAACCGCTACGAAGTGCTGATAAAGGTGCTGGGCAGCTTCTGGGCGAGCTGCCTCCGAGTAAGACGGCCTGTTTCCCTTCCGCGTGTCGGCGTATAGCGTAAATTGCGAAATCACCAATAGTTCGCCAGAAATCTCGATCAGGCTGCGATTCATCTTACCTTGCTCGTCCGGAAAGATGCGCAAATGAAGGACCTTCTTCGCTAAATGTTCAGCCTCGATCTCGGTATCGCCGTGGCGTACTCCAAGGAAAGTCAACAGGCCCCGCCTAATCAGGCCGGTAACCGCACCATCTACCGTGACGCTGGCTTCGGACACTCTCTGCACAAGGGCGCGCATAATTGGCCAAAAGTAAGCGTGACCGATAGGCTAGACGCTAGAGGCCCCTTATTCGTAACGAAGGGCCACGGTTGGGTCCACGCGGGCAGCACGCCACGCGGGAACGCAGCAGGCCGCAAAGGTTACAGCCGCAAATATTGCAACTGCCGCAAGGTAAGTAGCTAGGTCCAGCGCCTTCATACTGAAAAGCAAGCCCGCCAGGCTGCCGATAATGCCAACGCTCCGTTGATCCCACCCGCCAACATCCCGAACTAACCGATACGGCCGGTGCAAGATCCGGAGGAATCAAGCTCTTGAGGAAGGCAAAGCAGCAGTCGGCAACCAGCAGGCCCAATGCTCCTCCACCTAACGCCAGAAGCGCACTTTCTGTTAGTAACTGGCGGACGCTACGGCCTCCGCCGGCTCTGGGTGCCGTTCCGAACGCTATCTCGCGCCAGCGCAGAGTCGATCTTGAAAGCAGCAGATTGGCTACATTGGCGCAGGCGATCAAGAGAATAAACGAGTCGGCCCTCATGAGGACGAGCAATTCGCGATGCACATCGCGGGGTATCCTGCAATGGCTCGACAAAGAAACGCTTTCAACACTGCTAATTCGGAATTTGCCTTCGCAATTGTAACTTCGAGTCGCCACTTGCCGGCGACGCTTGCCCCTAAATGCAGCGGTATTGTCGCGGCAAATGATCGTGTCCGGTTAGGCGACCGCGCTGACCGCCACGGAACAGAGTCGTGCGGCCTTTTCGGCCAGATCAAAGCAAGCGACTAAGACGGGAACACTCCGAACAGAGGAGCAACATCGAAAATCGTATTTTGGCCTAAAAGCCATTGCGGATCGAGCCTCCGCTTCACCTCTTTCATTGCTTCGATATCGGCGGGCGAGTACATGAGCTTCAGTAGATCCTTTTTCGTCTTCCCGATGCCGTGCTCGGCCGCAACCGTACCTCCGAGCGAGACCACAAATTCCGCAAATTCGTACATCAGTTCCTCGCCTCGCAACGCCTGTTCCTTCGAGACCGGGAGAAGATTGATGTGATTATTCGCATCGCCTGCATGGCCGAAAATTGTATATCGGCCGGAGAACACCTCCTCACAGCGCTGCTTGTAGCGCGCGTATAACTCCCGGTGATATTGGAACGGAACGGCAAAATCGGTGCTGCACTTCGGGAAGCCTCTCCGGCGGATCGTGTCGGTTACGTTTGTAGCAAGCGTGTGCCGGAATTCGCGAAATCGTTCGTGATCAACGCCGCGAAATCCAAACCAGGAAGTCTCGCCGAAAGCGTTTTGCTCCTCGAGGCGCTGAGCCCAGCGATCGATTTCAGCGTCCTCTTCCGATTCGAGATTCTGCTCAATCATGAGTGCCGCTTGCGCGTCCGGCGGAACATCCGGGTACTGGGGCCGAACAAAATCGAGCGCGCGGCCGTCGAGAAATTCGAGTAGCCGCAGCTCGGAAACGCCTCGCCAGGACTCGACAGCTTCCAACGCAGCGAAGTCGGACGAAAAGAAGATCACACCAGCTAACAGAGCCGCGGGCGCAGGAAGCAGCTGCAGTTCCGCCCGCGTGATGATGCCAAGCGTACCTTCACTTCCGGCGAGCAGGTCCACCCACTCTACATGCGGAGGAAGATAGTATCCGGCCGAATTCTTTGTTGTGGCTGGCATGGGTACCGGCCGCACAGGGAAATCAACAGCCTGCCCGCGCTCCAGCCATATGGTGCGGCCATCCATAAAGGTGACCTCTACCGCCAGCACATGGCGGCGCACCGATCCATAGTGAAAACTGCGCGCGCCGCCGGCGTTCGTGCTGATGATTCCGCCAATCGAAGCGGAATCCTCCGTAGGGTTCGGTCCGAAGAACTGGTTCACGCGCGCGGCGGCCTTCTGTACATCGCGCAGGAGCGCACCCGTTCCGCAGCGGGCGCGGCCTCCTTCGATCTCAATTTCGTTGAAGCGCTCAAGAGACAACACCGCGCCGCCTTGGGGAACTCGCGCGCCTGTTAGCCCTGTTCCTGCGCCGGCCAGTGTAAGCGGGGTTCGAGTACGCGAGCACTCGCCGACGAGTTCACGCACCTTCTCAACCGTCGCAGGAAGAAAAACTTGCTTGGCTTCGCCGTGAAACCCGGACGAGTCTTCGAGATAACGGTCTATTGTTTCAGAGGCGGCCACTCATTCAAGATACGCCTCAAGAGGCCGGCACTGCGCTCCGGTGCAACTCCGGCCGCGACGTCACAGCGCCATCTGCGGCCGAACCCACCAGGGCAATGTACTTCGCCATCACTCCGGAAGTATATTTCGGCGGCGGCGGCTCGAATTTTGCAAGGCGTTCCTGCATTTCCCCCGCAGAAATATCGAGACTGATCTGCCTCTTTTCGATATCAATCGTAATGAGATCCCCTTCGCGAACCGCTGCGATCGGCCCTCCCACCGCCGCTTCGGGCGCAACATGTCCAACCATGAATCCTCGCGTGGCGCCACTGAAACGGCCATCAGTTACAAGGGCCACGCTCTCCGACAGGCCTTTGCCGACAATCGCGCTCGTGACGCCAAGCATTTCGCGCATTCCCGGCCCACCCCTCGGTCCTTCGTAACGAATTACCACCACATCGCCCGGCTTAATTGTGCCTCCTAAGACGGCATGCATCGCCGACTCCTCACTGTTGAAGACACGTGCCGGACCGGTCTGTGACGTGCGGTTCAGGCCGGTGACTTTGATGACGCAGCCTTCCGGCGCGAGCGATCCCTTCAAAATCACCAAGCCCCCGAATTTCTTAATCGGATAATCCAGCGGGCGAATTACATCCTGTCCCGGAGCCTCCTTCGCTGCCGTCTGCACTTCTTCACCAAAGGTCTTGCCGGTGATGGTCATGGCATTGGCCTGAACGTAGCCGCCGTCATACAATCGCTTTGCGATCACCGGTATGCCCCCGGCCTTGTCGACGTCCGCGGCGGTGTACTTGCCGGCCGGCTTCAGATCTGCCAGTAGAGGTGTTCTGTTGCTGAGTTCTTGAAAATCGTCGATGGTCAGCGGCACTCCCGCCTCCCGCGCAAACGCAAGCAGATGAAGGACGGCATTGGTCGAGCCTCCCGATGCCGCAACGCTCGCGATGGCATTGTCGATAGCCGGGCGTGTAACGATGTCAAGCGGCCGCAGGTTATTACGCACGGCGCTCAAAATGATCTCGCCGCATAGGCGGGCGGCATCGTGCTTTCGCTCATCCACCTGCGGAATCGCATTCACGCCCATTGGCGATAGCCCGATGATCTCCATCACGGTCGCCATCGTGTTCGCGGTGTATTGACCGCCGCACGCGCCTGGTCCCGGGCAGGCTGCATTCTCAATAGCCAGCAACTCTTCGTCGCTGACACGGCCGGCGGCATTCGCGCCCACGGCTTCAAAGACATCCTGAACCGTGATGTCTTTGCCCTTGTATCTGCCCGGCAAAATCGTTCCGCCATAGAGAATGACTCCGGGCACGTTCAACCGCAGCAGAGCCATAGCAGCGCCAGGAATGGTTTTGTCGCAGGCGACCAGTGCAACGATTCCGTCGAACATATGTCCTCTGGCCACTAATTCGATGGAATCGGCGATCACTTCACGACTCACCAAGGAGGTCTTCATGCCTTCCGTGCCCATGGTGATGCCGTCGCTGATAGCGATCGTGTTGAACTCCATCGGCGTGCCACCCGCTTCACGAACGCCCCGAGCCACATCCACTGCCAACTCGCGTAAGTTGAAATTGCAAGGCATCGTGCCGATCCAGGTGTTTGCTATCCCGATAATCGGCTTCTTCAGATCCTCATCCGTAAATCCGATCGATTTGAAATAGGAGCGGGCCGGCGCGCGGTCTTTCCCTTGCGTAATCGTGTAGCTTTGGAGTTTCATAGAAACTCTTATTTAAGCAGGACCAGGAATGTGCCTGGATCAAGCGGAGGGCGATTTTCGTCGCGAGACCTTAAATCGCTTATCGATATCCGGGGCCAACTCGCAACCCAGCCCGGGCTCTCCCGAAACGGTAACGAATCCGTCCTCAACGAGTGGAACACCAGTGATCACTTCCGGGTACCAGCCTCTGTAAAATGCGCGGACGGACTCCTGCACCAGTGCGTTGGGGGCGTTCAGCGACAGATGCGTCGACGCCGTGAACACGACTGGTCCTGTGCAGTCGTGGGGCGCCACAGGCAGATGCCAGGACTCCGCCATAGCCGCGATCTTACGCGCTTCCGATAACCCGCCGCACCACGATAGATCAAACATGATGATGCCGGCGGCCTCCGTCTGCAACAGATCTCGAAAGGCCCAGCGGCTACCAAGCGTTTCGGAGGCGCAGATGGGCGCAGGCGACGCTTCCGCGTAGCGCTTTAGGCTCGCCAAGCTATCCATTTTGATGGGATCTTCGTGCCAGAATGTGCCAAACGGCGAAAGCGCCTTGGCGATTTTCATCGCGGGCACAAGCTGCCATAGCGAGTGAAACTCGACCATGATGTCCATCCGGTCGCCCACGCGTTTCCTGATTTTCTCGAATGGCTCCAGCGCTTTCTTGAGATCTTCGTTCGAGATGTATTGGCCGAGCGTCGTCTCGGCAGCCGTGTCGAACGGCCAGATCTTCATGGCAGTGATTCCGTCCGCAAGCAGAGATTCGGCCAGCTCATCTGCCCGCGTCAGAAAATCGTTCAGATCGTCAAAGCCGGTAACCGGCGTCGGACCCGACTGATTTCCGAGCCCCCAGTTCGCGCTCGACTGCGTCGCGGCTTTTCTCATGTATTGTGCGCCCGCACAAGTGTTGTATGTGCGAATGCGATCACGGGTCCAGCCCCCGAGCATCTGCACGACCGGCTTGCGGGCGGACTTGCCGAACAAGTCCCATAGCGCGATATCGACAGCCGATGCGGCGCGCACCTCGATGCCGGTCGACCGGAATCCCAGATAGCCAACCAGATCGCGTGCGATGGCATCCAACGCCAAAGCGTCCCTCCCGATCAGGCGCGGCGCAACGTCGTCATGGATGTAGGCCTCAACCGCAGTGGCGTTGAAGAACGTTTCTCCCAACCCGGTCAAACCGTCGTCAGTGCGAACTTGCACCCACAGCAGTTGCGGGAACTCCACAATGCGTATCGTCTCGATTCCAGTAATCTTCACGGCTCAATCTTTCTATGGTAGACTCGTGCTCGCTCGAGGGGCGTGCAGTCGTGCGGCACGTAATGTCATTCGCTTTCCTTCTTTGTGCCTGCACTCTTGCTGCACTGCCGCAGTCACCGGGTCGCGCGATTGATATCCGCGTCGATACCACTCTGGTGGTCATACCGGTAACCGTTACCGACGCGATGAACCGTTTCGTTCTCGGGCTGGACAAGCAGGACTTCCGTGTCCTCGAAGATGGGAGAGAGCAAACGGTTAAGCAGTTTGCGGGCGAGGACGCTCCGCTCTCCGTTGGCCTGCTGGTGGACACGAGCGGCAGCATGGGATGGAAAATCGAGATATCGCGCGCCGCGGTGGGCCAATTTCTCAAAACAATGAATGCGCAGGATGAAGCGTTTCTCATCGAATTCAACGACCGCGCGTCCGTAGCGGTTCCATTCACAAAGAGTACTAATGAAATTCAATCCAGTCTGGCGTCGGTCGAGCCTCAGGGGCTCACGGCACTGCTGGACGCCGTGCACACGGGAATCCGCGAGATGAAGAGCGCAAAGAACCCGCGCAAGGCCCTACTTATTATTTCGGACGGCGGGGACAACAATAGCCGCTATACAGCCGCCGAAATCAAAACCCTTGTCCGCGAGGCAGACGTACAGATCTACGCGATGGGGGTTTTTGAGCCGTTTGATTATCTCGGACTTAGCGCGGCGGAACTCTCCGGACCACGGCTGCTTTCCGAGATTTCACAGCAGACCGGCGGACGGGCTTTCGCTGCATCGAAGGCGGACGATTTACCCTCTGTTGCCACGCGCATCGGAATCGAGTTGCGCAATCAATATGTGCTGGCCTACTACCCGGCGAATCAGGAGCGCAATGGAAAGTACCACAAGGTAGAAGTCAAGCTCGAACAGCCCAAAGGCCTCCCGCCGCTAAAAGCCCGCTGGAGACTTGGCTACTATGCCCCAACCCAATAAACATGGGACAAGCATTCAGCCTTTGCGCAGTATTACCTGTGCCCCATCGGCCTTGCCGCGAATGAAGGCCTCGCGACGATCTGCGGAGCTGCTACAGTTCCCGGACGTGAAGGAGCCGGGCTCATGGGAACGAAGCGGCGGTTAGCTATACCGGGTGTGAAAACTGGTGGCCGGTACGATGTATACGGACGATACGTAGGAACCGGCGAGTGAACGGGAGGCGCTCCTAGACGAGCGGGAGGCAGTCCTACACGAACCGGAGGTAGTCCGGGGCGAACAGGCGGGGATCCCGCTCGAACGGAAGGGAATCCGGGACTGACTGTAGTCACGCCGGGAGCGACGGGTCTGTCCGGCCAGTGTGAATGCACTCGCGGATAACGATAGCGAGGCACAACCCAAATAACACCAAACGGATAAGAATTGACGCCGGACGGATTGATACCGATGCCGTATGGGCCGTACGGGTATAACGGAGCGCTGCCAAACACGGTGCCGAAGCCGCCGCCATAAGCCGGAACTCCCAGGCCGCCGTAAGTTGGCGCCGGCGAGCCGTATGCGGGCACTCCCGGATCGATTCCGGGGCCCAGAGGCAAGCTCGGCCCATTGCTTGTGTCCCCGGGATCGGCCATGCTCTGGGCCGCAGACTGATTGTCGGCCGCGATCAGGTCATTGCGATTCTTCGCCCAATCGTAGAAGGGGTCGAAATTGCCATCGCCATACCTGTTTGTCTTGGTCGCGGCCAGGAAAAAGAACTCATCGGATGTGCCAATCAGTGACGAGCCGCCATCATGCTTTACTTCCGCCTCCCCGCTGTACACTTCTAGCAAAGGAGCGGGCTCGGCATCCAGCCGGTACACTCCGGGTTTTGTAAAACGAACCTCGCAAGCCCAGTACAGGATCAGGGGCGAGTTCCCGGCCTGCGATTCGGTGGAATCGAGAATCGCGGATCCTTTTAGAAACTCCACACGCGTATCAGTCAGGGCGACCGTCACCATCCGAATAGATGAATTTTGGTCGAGTCGAAGGAAGACGCCAGGCGTCAACAGGATTTCGGCCCGCCCCTGTTCTGTTCGCAGGGCCGAACCCGCCTTTATGGTCGGAAATGTACCGAACTTGTCATGAAGCGGCTGGTCGTCAAGGTACACCTCACCGTCAAAGTAATTCAACAGGCCGGAGTGCACTGAGATTACGGATTGTCCCGACGCTAGGCAGGACAACACGATTGCGGCAACCGGGAAGAGTACGCGCGAACAGCGCATATAAACCCCTTTCCCAAAGCATGGACCTACTTCGATCGCTTGTCAATCGATAAAGGTGGAGCGGCGTTCCAGCGCTGATCAACTGGCCTGGGCAGCCGCCTGTTGCTTAGCCATGGCTTCCTTGGCGCGCTTCTCCATTTCCTGTGGCGCGACATCTTCGATATGGGTTGCAATGCCCCACAAATGCCCGAACGGGTCGGTCAGCTTCGCGTAGCGATCACCCCAAAACATGTCGGCGGGCGGCATATCGCCCTTAGCGCCTGCTTTGATGGCCTGGTTGAAAACGGAATCGACATTGTCGACATAAAGGAAAATGCTGACTGGAGATCCGCCTAATGATTGTGGCGAGCGGTTTCCCATCATCTCGTCTGAGAGCATGATGACGGAATCGCCGATCTTCAGCTCGGCGTGGCCGATCTTTCCATCCGGAGTCGCCATGCGAGCCAGTTCCTTCGCGCCGAACGCCTGTTTGTAGAAATCGATTGCGCTCCCAGCATTGCTGAGAACGAGATAGGGTGTTACCGTGTGATAGCCGGGCGGTACCGCTTGTACCTTAGCAGCCATTGATTTGCCTCCCTAAGCTCCCAGAGTTATCACACTGCAAGGGAGAGCCGGGAACTTTCGCCGTGAGCGGCTAAGGCTCACATAGTCTCCGAGCGCGGCCGTTCATAGAGCCATGTCGTCGCGAGTGCGAACGACTTCTCAGCCCTACGGCCGCAGGGCTTTGGCTTTTAGCTCCCTTGACGATTCATGCCACTCTCTCACGAGGAGGAAAAGCAAAGCCGTACCCAACAATATCGCTAATGTGTCAACCACTGCTTCCTTCTTATCCGACATACAAATTCGGTACCTCCAATTCCCAGCCTATGCGATGCAGAGCCATCTGATCGGCCGCTCTCCTGCTCTTCTTCATGCCTCTTTTCTCCCGAAGCAACTTCGGATCGCGGGTAAATCGCCTGTTGCGCTGGATCTTGCTCTCAGGCAAATTGTGGAAGGAGCCCACGAAGACCCGGCTGATCCAGTTCTTACAGCGGCGTTTCCAAATGGCGGAAGCTAATGAGAGTCGAACTCACCCACGGCTCGAATGGAGTCGTACTCCGGTTTTGAAGACCGGGCCCTGCACCGGCAGAGTCTAGCTTCCGATTGCGATTGTAGCGTCCTCAGATTGCCGGAACAGTTGCTCGGCGATCGCATACCGCAGCTCATCGAGCCCCGCCCCGGTTATCGCCGAAATCGAATAGAAAGGGAAGTCGCGATCCCGCGCTTTCGCCTTCACCGCCTCAATTCTGGCGACATTCTGGCAGGAATCAATTTTGTTCGCCACTACGATCATCGGCTTGGCAGCTAGATTTTCGCCAAAGCTTGCAAGCTCTTCGAGGATTATGTCGAAATCATGTGCCGGATCGCGGCCGCTGAAATCGGAAACATCGACTACGTGAACCAGCAAGCGTGTCCGTTCGACATGCCGCAGAAACTGCGTGCCGAGCCCGTGTCCCTCGTGAGCGCCTTTAATCAGACCGGGAATGTCGGCTAGCACGAAGGTGCGATCGCCCGCCTGGACGACACCAAGGTTCGGCTCGAGCGTCGTGAAAGGATAGTCCGCAATCTTCGGCTTCGCGGCCGATAGCCGTGAAATCAGCGTCGATTTGCCCACATTCGGGAAACCCACCAGTCCCGCATCGGCCAGGAGCTTCAGTTCCAGGCGCAGTTTGAGAAAGTTCCCGGGGTGGCCGTCTTCATGTTCTGTCGGGGCCTGGTGGGTCGCCGTTGCGAATCGCGCATTGCCGCGCCCGCCGCGGCCGCCATGCGCAACCGTGAAGCGCTGCTCCGCGGCGGTAAAGTCGAACAGTCGCTCCCCGGTTTCCGCGTTGTAGACCATGGTACCGACTGGAACGGGCAATTCGACATTCTCGCCATCGCGCCCGGTCCGGTTACTGCCTTCACCATGACGCCCGCGCTCGGCTTTGTGCTCGGGGTTGTAGCGGAAGTGCAGCAGCGTGTTGCTGTGCTCGCTTGAAAACAGAATCACATCACCGCCCCGGCCGCCATCGCCTCCACTGGGTCCGCCGCGCGGCACGAACTTCTCGCGCCGGAACGCAAGACAACCGTTCCCACCGTCGCCGGCCTTCACGGTAATGATTACTTCGTCGATGAACACTCGAGGTTCTGGGTGGGGTAGGCTTCAGCCGGAGTGCCCTTTGGGCCGGGGCTTTAGCCCCGCAATCTGAGCCGTAACTCCGGCACCCTAATTCTGGGCGGCGATGATGTTGACGAATTTACCCAGCCTGCCGCGGTCGCGAAACTCAACAGTACCCGGCACGGTCGCAAATAATGTGTCGTCCTTGCCCAGTCCAACGTTCTTTCCCGGCTTGTACCGCGTTCCACGCTGACGAACGATGATGGAACCACCCGTCACAAATTCGCCCGAGAATACCTTGATTCCCAGGCGCTGTGAATTCGAATCTCGTCCGTTTTTTGAGCTGCCTAATCCTTTTTTATGTGCCATGCCAATTTCCTCTAATGCGCCCGCGCGCTAGGCCAAAATCTCCTGTACTTGCACTCGCGTATAGTTCTGCCGGTGACCGATCGTGCGTTTGTATTGCTTTTTGCGCTTAAACTTGAAAACAAGAATCTTGTCTCCGCGTCCGTGAGCCGCAATTTTGCCCTTTACGCGTGCGCCCTTCAAGGCTTCGCCCAGCACCAGTTCATTTGATTCATTTGAGATGGCCAAAACACGGTCGAATTCTACATCCGTCCCAACATCTCCAGCGATCGTATCTACTTCTATCGTTTGGCCCGGTGCGACGCGATATTGCTTGCCGCCTGTCTCGATTACAGCGTACATATATATGCCTTCAGTTTTGTTTTGCGGTTCCAGGGAAATAGCGCGTGGACCGAATGACATTCGGGCGCACAAACGGCTGCTGCTGGAATAAGAATCCGAACCTTTCTATGATAGCGAACCGGCCTTCCGTCTGCCAGCAGCGCTCCGGTTCGGTGGCCGGGGCCATCGCTCATTCCACGATTCGTTGATATTGATTCAATTTCAGCCCCTTAACGGTCCGCGTGCCGCCGTTGGGCCAGCGAATCTCGAGCTGCATCGGACCTGCTGGATCCCCGCCCAAACCAAATACCACGCGCCGGTCGTGGGACGAAAGGTAACTTGCGCCTCCTGTAATCCATCGAACTGACCTTTCGGCACCATTGGTTAGCGTCAGCTTTGCCCCAATCGCATCGCGGTTACTGTTTCTGCCCTCAAGCACGATACCGACCCAGGGCTTCAATCGACCAACATTATTGTGGAGAAGCACAGGGGCGTCATTGAGGCAAGTGAAAGCCACATCGATTCCGCCGTCATTGTCGTAATCGCCCACCGCGAGCCCGCGGCCCAGATAGCGATTACGGAACACAGGACCCGCCCGCTCTGCCACGTTTCGAAACACTCCCTTACCGTTGTTTGCCAGCAATAGCGCGGGCTCACGGTACCCGACATCGAAACGGGTCTTTTCAATCACTTGGTTAATATGGCCGTTCACGAACACCAGGTCGAGGTTACCGTCGTTATCGAGGTCGATAAAGTGCGCGCCCCATCCGACAAAGTAGCGCGTTAGCGAGGCGAGACCAGATTCCCGTGTCCACTCGCGATACGGGAAAGTGCCTGTATTCAAGAACAGGGCGTGCTGCTCGTCATTGAAATCCGTGACGACGAAATCCGGCCTGCCATCGCCATTCACATCACCTGCGTCGACGCCCATGCCGGCCCGCGCATTGCCGTCGGCATTCAGCGCCACTTCAGCATTCAGCGCCACGTCTTTGAAGGTGCCATCGTGCTGATTCACTAACAGCAGATTCGGCGAGGCATCGCGCGCCACAAACAGGTCGGGCCAGCCATCGTCATTCACATCGACGGCAACCACTCCGAGCCCCCGGCCAATGAGTTTTGACAGACCCGATGGTTCGGTGACATCCGTGAAGGTGCCATCGCCGTTGTTGTGGTAGAGCGTGGGCCGCTCGCCCTGATAGGCCACCTGCGCGCAATATGTCCGCTCGCCGTGATATTCACAGCGCGGCCCGTTGTCATACGAAAATTTCACGTAATTCGTAACGAACAAATCAAGGCGCCCGTCGCGGTCGTAATCAAACCACGCCGCACTCGCCGCCCACTTACCGGAATTCTGCACACCGGCTTTGTGCGTTACCTCAGTAAAGGTGCCGTCGCGGTTGTTGTGTAACAACGCGCAGGACGGATACCCGGTAATGAAGAGGTCGGGATACCCGTCATTATCGAAATCCGCGGCAGCAACGCCCATTCCATAGAACGAAAAGCGAGGGAGGCCGGACCTCTCAGTAACATCTTCAAATCTGCCGTTTCCCATATTTCGGTAGAGCGCGTTTCTCGGAGGCGATGCCGACTTGGTCTTCGGAGTCTCGCCTCCCGTGACGAAAAAGAAGTCCTCAAGGCCGTCCTGATCAAAATCGAGGAAAGCGACACCGCCGCCCATTGTCTCGATCAGATACTTCTCTGGGGACTCACCGCTGAAATGATGCCAGTGAATTCCCGCTTGGGAGGTGACGTCAGTGAAGAATTCGTCTGTAGCCGATGCGCGTAGATATTCCACCTGCGCGATGCCGCATACCAGTGAAGCGAGAAGCAACTCCTTGGCGGTTAACATCTTGGGCCCGCAGAATCATATCAGGTGGTGCGGTGCTGTTTCTCGAATGAGAATCCAGGCGAAGACGCCGGAGGCAAACGTTAGCAAGCCTGCGACGTGAATAGCCCAGGCCAGCCCAAAGATGTTTGCCACAAATCCGGCGATCAGGGCGCCTACAGCATAGCCCAGATCTCGCCAGAACCGGTATACGCTCAGCGATCGCGCGCGCCAAGTCGGATGCGCAACATCCCCAATCACGGCCAGTAGAGACGGATACACCATCGCAGTTCCTAAACCGAGTAGAACGGCTCCGGCCAGACCGGCCGACCACGGATTGATCTTTGCGCCCAACGCAATTAGAGGATGGGCCACGGCTTGAATCCACATGCCCCAGACAATCAGCCCTTTTCGGCCACAACGATCGGACAGTGGGCCGCTGATTAGCTGACCACCTGCCCAGACAAATGGATAAACGGCTTTGATAATTCCGATCTGTTCAATTGGCAGCCCGTGGCTGGCAAAGAACAAGGGGAAGATGCCCCAGGCCATGCCATCGTTGAGATTATTAACCAGCCCTGCTTGACACGTTCCAAGCAGCGTTTTGTTGCGCCAGCTCGTGATAGCAAACACCGCGCTGAAATCTTTCTTATCGTTCGCTGGAGATGACCCTTGTCCTGGCTGACGGGACTCGTATTCGACATGCCCGCGTGTTTCGCGGATAAGAACGGCGCTGATTATCAGCCCTGCCGCGGCGTAACCGATTCCCAGGTAGAACGGCTTCGGGCGAAGGCCGGCTTCCGCTGCGATATATCCGGTGAGCAACGCCGTCAATCCGACCGCGCCATAACCGGCGAATTCGTTCAACCCCATCGCGAGCCCGCGCCGGGCCGGGCCGGTAAGATCGATTTTCATCAACACCGTCATGGACCATGCGAACCCCTGGTTTGCTCCGAGCAGCACGTTGGCAGCAATGATCCAAGACCAGTCCGGCGCGTAGATGATCAGAAAGGGAACGGGAAGGCCTGCAAGCCAACCCAGGGTTAAGAGCGGCTTGCGGCCCCAGTGATCGGCCATTGGGCCCGAGATTAAATCCACCGCTGCCTTTGTAATGCCGAAGCTCACGATGAAAGACGTAATTAGCGCCGCTGAAGAGATATGAAACACATTTCGGCCCAGGAGTGGGACAACGGTACGCTCCAGACCCACCATTCCGCCCACGAATGTGTTGACCAGGATCAGCAGAAGGAACTGGCTGAGATTCGGACGGATGCCAAGCCGGACCGGCTGCTTCCGGCCTCTATCTTCATCGCTCAGCCTCACTTTACGAAGCTCGTCGCGTTCGGATCGATGTAGTTCTGGTTCGTCGCTCGAATTTGAGCGGCATCCGCTGGCGCAGGCGGAATCGATTCGAGCATGTATCGAACGAAGTCTTCCCGATCATTTATTTGAAATGCCGGATTGAAGCGGCGTTCAAAGCCGATGGTGGATATGGGCTTGCCGCTGAGCGCCCGCCCGCACACAGATCCGGCGTAGGCTCCCGGAAGGACTTCTACATAATCAGCAAGCTGCTTGATTCGTTGAATGCTCTTGAAGAGTGCGCGCGCCCCGGTTTCTGCCTCGGAGGCGAGTTCGGTTCGACCTGCATCGCCCACCATAACCGTATGCCCAGTGAGCATAAACCACGGTTCAGCCGCTCGCGTTTGATCTGTCACAAGCAGCGACATGTGTTCAGGCGTGTGCCCCGGAGTGTGAACCACCTGAATCGACACGTTACCGAGAGTTAAGACGCCGCCATCTTTCGCCGCGAGAAATGGAAATCGTGTGTGGGCACTCTCGTGCAGAACGTATTCCGCACCTGTGCGCTCGCTCAGTTTGCGTCCGCCGGAGATATGGTCCGCATGCAGATGGGTATCGATTACGTAGCGGATGTGAAGGTTATGCTCCTTCGCTATCCGCAGATACAGGTTGACATCATCGATGGGATCGCACACGGCGCCCTCAGACTTGCCGCCTCAGCCAAATACGTACGAGATTGCGATAATCGGGCGATCGTGCAGTAGCTGGCGAAGAATCATTTTCAATTACCTCTTTGTGAGGTTGTATACGTGGATGTACCGCCGGTAATCGGATAGCCCCGAATCTTCCATTCCGGAAAGCCCGATTCTAGGCGAAGCGCCCGGTGCCCTTTCGACCTCAGAAGCTCAACGGCTTCGTCGGCGAAAACGCAATGCGGCCCGCGACAGTAGGCAATAATCTTTCGCGAGCGAGGTAGTTCTCGAAGTCGAGAGCGGAGTTCGGGGATGGGGATAGAACGCGCGCCGGCGATATGTCCTGCCTCGTACTCTGGCAGAGGGCGCACATCGAGGACGACTAAACCAGGGTCCTCCAGACGGCTCTTCAGTTCCTCCTGGGAGATGGCCTGCAGTTCACTTCGATCGCGAAAAAAAGAGCGAACCAGTTCTCGAATCTCGCTGAGCTGTTTTTCTCCCGCTCTACGCAGCGAGATCCAAAGCTCGAGAACGCAGTCGTCGGCAAGGCGATAAAAAACGTACGTGCCTTTTCGTCGGGATTCAACCAGTTGCGCGCGCCGCAGCACTTGCAAATGTTGAGATACGTTGGCGAAAGGCTGATCGGTTTCGGCGGCGAGTGCTTCAACGGAACGCTCCCCTTGTGCTAGCAGGTCCAACAGTTCGAGGCGACGCCCGCTCGCTAACGCATTTCCGACAAGCGCCAGCCGGTCATACAGCTCGTTCTTGAACCCTCGCTTGGCTCTTCGGTCCATTATTCAATTGTATAATTGATTTTCAACTGAGGCGCCGCTGTGATGTAGGCCCACCTCATGCCCTTCTACCGAAATCGCATCTATCCCCATCTGGTGAGCAAGTTGGGCGACCCGCCGCCGATTCGGGAAATTCGTCAACGCATCATCCAAATGGCTCGAGGCCAAATCCTCGAGATCGGGGTCGGTCCAGGTCCCAATTTCGCTCACTACAACGCCACAAACGTGAGCAAAGTCTACGCTCTTGAACCCAACCCGGGGATGATTCGGTTAGTAGAGAAGCGGCTGCGGCAAACGAAACTAGACGTCGAATTTCTGGACCTGCCTGGCGAACGCATTCCCTTACAGGATGCGAGCATCGACACTGTGGTCAGCACCTTCACTCTTTGCACGATTTCTGACGTCGCCCAAGTGCTAGCCGGTATCAGGCGTGTTCTGAAACCCGGCGGCAGGCTCATTTTCTTTGAACACGGGCTGTCACCCGATCCTCGAGTGCAACGCTGGCAAGAGCGGTGGGAACCGATCAGCCGCTGTATCTTCGAAGGCTGCCATTTGACGCGCGAGATTCCGTCCCTGCTCATGCGAGGCGGTTTCGAGATCGAGCAGATGGATGCGGCCTACTTGGCCGAATTCCCAAGACCGTGGACCTACTGTTGGTGGGGTTTGGGGATCCCGAAATCACAGTAGATCCATCGCATCTACCTGGCTTCGAGCCCTCCCGGCTGGCCGTTTCGATTGGAATGCCCTTCGGACTCCTTCAGCTTCTGGTAAAGCTGCATCTCCGAGGTGGCCTCAGCCTCCCGCCCAAGCCGGCGATACACCCGCGCCAAGGCATAGTGGATTTTACTGTCATTGAGGCCCAGCCGGGCCGCAGTCTGCAGCTCTCCAAGCGCTTGGCGCAGCGATTCCAGCGTCACCTCCGCTTCATTCCTCTTCAATTCCAGAAGGCCAAGCTGATAATGCGTCTCGGCGCGCGAGGCGTCCAGGCTCGCGGCTTTCTTGAGCAGGTCGGCGGCTCGTCGGAACATCGCGTCATCGCCCGCAGCGCCCAACAGCGAGGTTCCATAACTTTCGTAGACGATTGCCTCCCTCGGGTGCCGCTTTAGGAGTAGTTGGAATTGCGCTTCCGCCTCGGAATGCATCCCGGCCGCCCATCTGGCTGACGCCAGGCCCACTTCGGCATCGATTGAATTCGGATCCAGCTCGATAGCCCGGCTGTAGGATTTGATTGCGTCGGTGAACAGGTCCATCTTCGTTTCCACCGTGCCCAGCAGATTGTAGATTTCGGCCTTCCCGGGGCCGGAGTGGACCGCCTCGAGCAGCGTTCTTTGACTCTCCGTAATACGGCCCGTTCGAAATTGAATGAGCGCAAGGTTGTATTGAAGAGCAGCCGTATCCGGATACTTGTAGCGGATCGAGTCGAAAAGCTGTTCAGCCAATCTGTAATCCCGCACCTGAGCGGCAACACCGGCAGCCGCGAAAATTCCTTGGGGCGAAGCGTCCGTACGCGTGAGCAATAATGCGAGAGTCTTGTGCGCTTCCTCGCGCCGTTCAGTGTGATAGTACGCGCTTGCAAGCGCTGCAATCGATTCCGGCTGCTGCTCGACCAGCTCGGGCACACCACCAAGCAGCTTCGCAGCGCGCGCGTAATCGTGCTGGTTTTCAGAAACCATACCTAGCAGCAACTTCGCAACCTTGTCCTGAGGCTGTATGCGCAGCAGCATTTCGAGATTCGCCTGGGCCTGTTTGAATTGCCCTAGACGCCATTCGTTAGCGGCGAGATTTCGCCGCGCGGCGGCATTGGTTCGATCGCGCTCCACGGCCCGCTCGAAATAAACGTTAGCCTCGGCGAATTTTTGTTCCATGCCGAGAATTCCTCCCAGGCTCGTGAGATAGGAGGCATCCTCCGGCGCGAGTTCGACAGCACGCTGCAACTCTGCTTCGGCACTGATCAGGTCACCGGAACGGGCGCTCTGAACGCCTTTTTCAGCATGCTCTCTGGCTTCGGCCACAGTATCGGCCCGGCTAATAAAACCGCCAAAGCAAAGAATGAAGCCGATGAGTGCCGCCGGAACACGGCCATTCATGGAGGCGATCATGGCATAGCCCAACGCTACGGAAACGTCACCCCTCGCACGACGCCGTCGTCCTTACCATCTCGATACGCCGCGGCATATTGGACCTTGATGAGCCTTGGCGATTGTGGCCCGCACGTGAATTCCGCCGGACCGTTGCGCATGAGAACACGTGACGGATTCGGAACGGCCAGCGCTAGATTTCCTTGCGCAGTCTCGAGCAAGAATCCCGTTAGCCTGCCATCTGCGCAGCGTACTTCCCGAAGCTGCCCCTCCGTCTGCTGGATTCGGTCCGAGGGCTCGATGAACGGGTTCCAGTCTGCCGTGCCGTGAGGCACTCGGGTCTCGACAAGCTGGGCCTGGCCATCAGCACCTTTCGCGAACTGGACTACGAGGTCTGTCTCGGCCATGTACGCCAATTGAGCTGCGCGCGCTCGATCTGACGCCGTTTGCGCACTTTTAATAGCTTGTTGTGCAGCTTTTTCCGCCTCGGTCCTTTCGCCCAGCTCCATGGATGCATAACTCAGGGCGCTCCAGTAACCGTATGCCCTGGCAGCTGAGACCGAGTGCATGGCGCGTAGGTGCTTTACTGCAGCCGCGAAGTTCCCGGCATTGTTCTCGAGGAGGGCCAGCTTGTAACTCGCATCGTCGAAATCCGCCTTCAACAGGACGACCCGTTCCAGGACGCGCCGGATCTCGTCCGCAGGCAGGCCCGCTTCTTCGGCAAGTAAGGCAAAGCGATAGCACAAATCGGCGTCTTTAATTCCCTTACCGAAAGCCTCCCGCCAATAGCGGATGGCCTCGGTTTGATTGCCGTTGCGAAGCGCAACCGTTCCGAGCGCGGCAAAAACGCCTGGATCCGCAGGCGCTCGACGCGCGAGCTCCAGGTAGCAGGATGCGGCGTGGTCCAGTTTCCCGCTAGCCATGAGCAGATCCGCCAGGAGTCGGCTCGACTCGATATCCGATAACTCGGAGGTTTCAACGGGGACGGTGATTTGTCTGAGGCGCGGAAACTGGCGGACGGTGAATTCGGGTCTGCTCGCCCAGGTCCGCCAATCGCTCGCAATGACTTCCAGCGGCTTTCGGTAGATTGACGGGAGAACGCGCGTGCCGGGAGCGCCCGAATTCAAGGATGCCGCCAGATCGCGAAACCGCTCCGCGTATGCGGGTGACTGAATCAGCATGTCTGTAAGCGCCCAGCTCTCGGCGTAGAACATTCTCGCCTCTTGCCGGTTTTGCAGGATCGAGGCGGTATCCGGAAGCGTGAGCAGTTGCTCGAGTGATAGCCACCTGTCATGATCGAGCGATTTCATGCGTTGCGGCAAGATGCCCCCCAGGCTGCAGCCCCGATCGGTCACACGGAGAGTCGAGAAAAATTCCGCGAGGCCTTCGTTGAGCCACGCCGGCAGCTTTAGCCCCACGGCCTGCAGATAGTAATGCGCGTATTCATGTGCCGCGATGGTGAAGCCCCGCAAAGGAAGCTCAGGCACGACGATATACGCCTGGCCTTCCGCGGCGACATAATATGCATCGGCGTTGGGCCGGAGCTGAAAGTCTTTGTATTCTTTGACGGAACGAAATCCGACGATTCTTAACGGCGATGTTGTCCTGAAAGAAGGCGAGACGCGAAGGACTTCAATTCGATCGAAAAACTCATGCAGTTGCTCGAACGTCGCAAGAGTTGCCCGGGCGCTCGCCGTTCCAGCCTGCGAATAAACCTCAAAGTGGGAACTTCGGGCCGCCGTCCAGGGAGGTGTTTGCGAGGGATTCGCCCACACGTTGCTACCTACTAACAGTGCCAGAACGTGCAAGCCCATCACGTCCAAGGAGCTTAACAAAAATGTCCGCTTCTACCTAGGAGCGAGGCAGGTCTCAACGGCACAAACGCGGTAGAGTATCGCCGCCGCATATGGAGGTCCTCCGGTAAAAGTCCCGGGGGCGAAGGTGTACCCTACCGCGTCGTGCTCTCGCAGAAAACTTGTCGTCCGAGCGAGAGACTGGCGAATTAAGCGACCCTCGCCGATTCCAGCGGCGTCACTTCGAGCGCGCTCGCAAGCGCCTTCTTAGTCTTTTCCGCAAGGTTGCGAAGCCGGGCGTGCTTGGGACGGCTGAGACGGCGCTCAACGCTTCTTCGGGCGCGAAGCAACCGTATTCGAACTGCGGTTTCAGACCAGCCATGCTGCCGTGCAATTTCTTGAACTTTGTAACCTTCGATGTAGTGGCCCTCCAGGACCACGCGATCGTTTGGCTTGCATTCGTTCAGAATGCGCTTCACATCGATAGCGGCCACGTTCATTCGGGGAGGCGCTTGCAGCTCGGGCAAAGTCTGAGTCTGAGGTTCGCGTCTCAAAAACGTTCGGTGTATGTTCAAAGCGATGCTGTTCGTCCAGGTCAGTACCAGATTCGGGTCCCGAAGTTGCTCTCTGCGCTCCCAGCCTTTTGCCCATGCCGCTTGGGCTGTATCCAATGCGGCGTCGTAAGACAATCCGCGCGACACCAAAAATCGTACTGTGAGATTGAATCCCCGTTGATACGCTTTCCCGTAATCTTCTGTTGTCATTTAGCTCCACCGCTCCTGAAAGTTTTTTGTGCTTCCCTCACCGCCCGGTGGCGGGTGAGAGCTGATGACCTGTTGCGATCATCTGGCGGTGATTTTTGTATCACCTACGGCATACGGTGAGGCAGTTTTGGGGCCAGCAGGCAAGCGCAACCGCCGGAATTTTCATAAAGCTGGCTAATACTCTTTGAATCAGCTATTTCCGATTCGAATCACGCGGGAGGGAACGAGGCGCATGTGGTTGAGGTCAGGAGCTGTGCGCAGCAAATCTTTCCGGACGGTGCAAAAATTTCTGCGTCTGCCACAAAGTAAAATGAAACGTTCTTTAGAGGCTGCTGAAACAAAGACGGGAACAGACGCTTCGCAGAAAATTAAGCGCGACTATCTTCTGTGGCACTGCGAAGCACGACACTTCGTGCTTCTAGCCGAAAGCGGTGCTCTAAAGCCGACGCACTATTTCGGAGCTTCGTTGCGCTGGGTCGCTGGAGTCTCGATCTTCTCGTGATCCTCCGCGCCGGCTTTCATGCTGTCGCGGAATGAGCGAATACCTTTGCCGAGACCCTGTCCGAGCTCCGGAAGCTTTTTGGGGCCGAATATGAACAGCGCTACCACCAGGATGATGAGCAGGTGCGAGGGCTGTAGCAGTCCTTCAATCATGAGGTTCTCCGCAGTTAGAGTGTATCCGACTGCACCTTCAGTATATATGAGGATAATCCGTCTGGAACACCAGTCAGAGATTTTCTTAAAGCTCCGTCGCACCCGAAGTGGCGAGGGTCGGTTGACATCCAACCGAGTGTCGGCTATAGTGCTGAAGTACTGAGCTATCAACGAGTTGACGCGCAAACTGGGCGTATCTGAGCAGTTCTGGAGGGCAAGATTGCACCCGGATAGTTTCTCGCGCACGGAGCGACGATTCAGGAATGACAATCATGGCCGGGCCATCTGATGAGTATGTTGAGACAGCGGGAGCCCTCGAGAGTTCTGACTATCAGGCATTTCTCGACGACTACAGCAGCCATTTCGCGCATGAGGGCGAAATTCTGCACGGTTATGTGCTCAGTGTTTCCGAGAAGGAAGTCATCGTAGATATTGGCCGCAAGACAGAAGGCCTGGTTCCAGCCGAGCAGTTCGCTCTGATAGAAGGAAAGCCTTCAGTGAAGGCCGGCGACGTGATCGAAGTCATGATCGATCGCAACGGCATTCAAGTAGAAGGCTACATTTTGCTTTCCTACGAACGAGCTCACCGTCGCCATGTCTGGGAGCGTCTGGAGAGAGCAGCGGCAGAAGGCACACCGATAATCGGCCGGGTACTGAATAAGATTAAGGGTGGGCTCGCTGTTGATATCGGCGTAATGGCATTTCTCCCCAGTTCGCAAGTGGAGATACGGCCGATCCACAACCTCGATCCCTACGTTGGGCAGGAGATCGACGTACGCGTTCTCAAATTCAACCGCCGCCGTGGCAATGCGGTCGTCTCACGGCGTATGCTTCTCGAGGACGAACTCGCCGCCAGAAAGGCTCAGGCGCTCTCTACGATTCACGAGGGAGCCGAAATTTCGGGAGTAGTAAAGAACCTGACTGACTATGGCGCATTCGTCGACCTTGGGGGCATCGATGGTTTGCTGCACGTGAGTGATCTGAGCTATGGCAACGTCAGCCACCCGTCTGCGGTCGTGCAGGTGGGCCAGCAAATCAACGTCAAGGTTCTCAAATTCGACCGCGAGAAGGAACGGATCTCACTTGGCTTAAAGCAAATGCGGCCTGATCCGTGGATCAGTATCGAAGGACATTATCCGCCTCAAAGCCGTGTGATCGGACGAATCGTCAGCGTGACCGACTATGGCGCATTTGTTGAACTGGAACCGGGCGTCGAGGGATTAATACACATCTCGGAAATGACCTGGAGCCGCCGCATGAAGCATCCGGCAAAGGTGGTAAAGGCTGGCGATCAGGTAGAGGCGGTGGTTCTGGATGTGAAGCCGAAGGAGCGCCGGATCTCGCTCGGCATCAAGCAACTCGAAGCGGATCCGTGGACCACTGTCGCGGACCGCTACAGCGTAGGATCGGTTGTCGAAGGCAGAGTCCGAAAGCTCGCCGAATTTGGAGCCTTCGTCGAGATTGAGGAAGGAATCGACGGTCTGGTGCATGTATCAGACATGTCGTGGACAGCGCATGTCAAACATCCTTCGGAGTTGGTCAAGAAGGGCCAAATGGTGCAAGCAGTTATTCTGAACATTGACGCGCCGAACCGCCGCTTATCGCTCGGCATCAAACAACTCCAGCCGGATGCCTGGGAGACTTTTTTCCGGACTCACCAGATTGGCGATACCGTAAAAGGGCGGATATCGCGCGCGGCATCCTTCGGGGTCTTTGTGGAGTTGATGCCGGGAGTAGAAGGACTCTGCCATCGCAGTGAAATCAGCGCGGAAACGGGTAAGCGCCGCGGCAGCGGGAAAACAGTGCAAGGCAGCGAAGAACTCGGGCTACCGGTTGGACAGGAAATGAATTTCAAGATCATCAAGATGAATGAAGCTCAGCGGCGGATTGGCCTGAGCTTGCGAGCCATTACAGAAGACGATGAGCGAAACCGCCTGCAAGATTACCGCCGGCAAGCTGCTGCGGCCACAAGCACGGTGGGCGACGCTATGAAAAGCGGAACCGGGAACAGGACTTAATAGGGAAACAGCGTAAATGACGAAGGCGGAGCTGATCGAAGAAGTGTCAAAAGTGGTCGAGATGACCCGCAAGGATTCCGAGACGATCGTGGAGACCATTTTCGACAGTATCGTGAACAGCCTCCACAAGGGGGAGAAGATTGAAATCCGTGGATTTGGAAGCTTCCGCACGCGGCAGCGCCAGCCTCGCGTTGGACGAAACCCGAAAACGGGTTCCCGTGTGGAAGTTCCCTCGAAGCGAATCCCATTTTTCAAGCCGAGCAAGGAACTGCGCGATCTGGTGAACCATTCTGCTCAAGCGAGCGAGTCGCACGCCACGGTCGCTCCCGAACCTGGATCTCAAACTCCGGAACAGGGGACTAACGGCGCCTCCTAGCCGATCTGATGCGGCACTTGTGGGCGCCCTGGCGCTCCGTTTACATGAAGGAGAAGAGAGACCCGCAATGTTGTATCTTCTGCATCGCCGCAGCCGGAACCGCTGACGAAGAAAATCTGGTTGTATACCGCGGCCCGGCCACTTTTGCGATCCTGAACAAGTATCCCTACACAAGCGGGCACCTGATGATCGCTCCGTATGAGCACGTTTCGAGACTATCTCGAGCCCGCGAAGATTCTGTCGCGGAAATGATGCGGGTTGCGCGCTGGGCCGAGAGCATTCTGGAAGACCTTTACTGTGCGGATGGCCTGAACATCGGCATCAATCTCGGCGAAGCCGCCGGAGCAGGCATAAAAGAGCATATCCATTTGCATGTCCTTCCACGCTGGACCGGTGATGCAAACTTCATGACCAGCGTCGGAGCAACGCGCGTCCTCCCGGAAGCCCTGGAGGAGACCTATGCCAAGCTCAAGCACGCTTTTCGCTGAACCTTTGTTTTGTATGGGGTCGGGCACGCCCGACCCCATTCGAACAATTGTTTTGTTTTATAGTGTTAACAGGAATGAAAAAGAAACCGCCACCGGAGCCGATTATCTCTCGCGAGATCTTGGAATTGGCGAGGAAATCGGTGGAAGCGGAACGTCCGGCGCCGAGGAAGCGTTGCGCAGTCTGTGGAGCGTTTTGTGCTCCGCTCACGGGGCCTCAAACCGCAGACGATCTTTGCTGGGTCTGCCGCCGTCTGAAAATTAGCGCATGGCGCGATTCCGACCAGCCCGCGCCCGCGCAAGAATAATTCCCTAAATCGATCCGCGACCATCGGGAGCGATTAGATTCCCGTCGCTGCTATACTTAGCTTTTGTGCCTGCCGGGAATGCGAGCCGGAAGCAACCGGCCCTCGGAGGAACGTGCATGTTCATTGGCCTCCAGGAACTAGAGCTACATACCGTCCCTTTCAAGGTCGATGTTCCAGCGGGCGAGATCGATTACGAAAGCAAAATCAGCCAGACATCTGTACTTCACGCTGAAGGAACAGCGCAGCTTCTAAATCACTCGCTGGGTGAAATTCGTGTGCAGGGCGGCTTGAGAGTCACGGTGGAAGCTGCCTGTGATCGCTGCGCCGAGCGGGCCACGTTTCCGATTGAGAGCCGTTTCGACTTGGTTTATATGCCGGCGGGCGATAATCGTCCCGATGGCGAGGACGAGATCGACGCCGCGGGAATTGAGGTCGGCTATTACGAGGGCGGTGGTCTGACCTTGAACGAAATCCTCCGCGAAGTCGTGCTGCTGGCCTTACCGATGCAACTCGTCTGCGCCGAGGATTGCAAGGGCATCTGTCCGGTTTGCGGCGAGAACCGGAATCAGCGCGAGTGTGGCTGCCAGCCTGAAGAAGCCGACGATCGCTGGAATAAACTGAAAGATTTCCGGGCTGAGATTGGCCCGCGCAACTGAGCGGGCCGGTTGATCCCATTACCGTTACAAGAAATTGAGAGACTAGGAAAGCTATGCCAAATCCCAAACGCCGCCATTCGAAGCGGCGCACTTCGAATCGCCGCGCACACGATGCCATACAGGTTCCGCAGTTGGCGGAGTGTCCGAACTGCCATGAAAAGATCCGGGCTCACCGCGCCTGCCCGCATTGCGGGAAGTACAAAGGTCGCGAGGTGATCGAAGTTGTCGAAGCCTGACAGAACCCCGACCTTCCGGAAGGGGATGTGATTACACCGAATTCAGAACCCCGACCTTCAGGGAGGGGATGTATTGATCCCAATCCTCAGTACAGCTAACTCAAATAAATGGTGACCATAGCCCTCGATGCCATGGGAGGCGATCACTTTCCGAGGCCGGAAGTGGAAGGCGCGCTCCAGGCTGCGAAGGCGTTCGACGTAAAAGTGATCCTGGTCGGGCGCGAAGAAGTTGTCAGACGGGAATTGAACCGGCATGACGGCTGGCAATCGTTACCGATTGAGCTCCGGCATGCGAGCGAGCAGATTACCATGTCGGACAGTGCCGGTAAGGCCGTCCGGTCCAAGAAGGACAGCTCGATTCGCGTGGCCTCGCGCCTTGTCCGGGAGGGCACCGCCCAGGGCGTGGTGTCTGCCGGCAATACCGGGGCAGTCATGGCCACCGCCAAAATGGTGCAAGGCATGCTCGCTGGAGTGGATAGGCCGGCGCTTGCATCCGCCTTCCCTACCCTGAACGGCAAATCGGCTGTCATGCTGGATGTAGGTGCGAACGTGGATTGTAATGCGAAGATGCTCGCTCAATTCGCCGTGATGGGGAACGCATTCTCACGAGTCATCTTCCGCAACAAGCATCCGCGCGTCGGACTGCTATCCATCGGAGAAGAAGAACACAAGGGAAACTCCCTGACCCACGAGGCGCAACCTTTGTTGAAGAGCCTCCCCAATCTGAATTTCATTGGCAATGTGGAAGGCCGTGACGTTTATACCGGTGTCGCCGATGTAATTGTATGCGACGGTTTCGTTGGGAATGTGGCGCTGAAGGTGAGTGAAGGTCTCGTGGAAGTGATTCGCCAGTTGCTCAAGCAGTCTTTGAAAGAGACCGTCACGCGAAAGCTTGGCGCTTACCTCGCGCGGGGAGCATTCAACGATTTCAAGAAGCGCGTCGACTACTCCGAGTATGGCGGCGCTCCGCTCCTGGGCCTGAACGGCATCTGTGTGATTTGCCACGGCCGCTCGAACGCCAAGGCGATTCGAAACGCCATCCGCATCACAAAGGAATTCGCAGAGGGCAAGATCAACGAACGGATTGCAACGGAGCTGGATGCCTGGGCATCTGCTGAAGCAGGATAGTTATGCACCCGCACGGCCGGCTCATCACGGGAATTCTCCTACTGGCCTTGGGCATCCCGTCGATTTGCGCCGCCAAAGACGATCCCGTTCAGTGGGCGCTTCGTCCGGCTGAGGGCCATGTCCAAACCGCACCCGCCGGAAAACTGTTCCTCGAACTGACCGCCACCATCCAGCCGGGCTGGCACCTGTATTCTCCCACCACTCCGCCGGGCGGTCCCATCATCACAACAATTCAGCTGTCGCCCAGTCCGGCGATCACGAGCTATCAGGTGTACCGGCCAGAACCGGTACGCAAGCTGGATCCGAATTTCCAGATCGACACTGAGACCTACACGGACGCGGCTCGCTTCATCATCGAAGCTGCTACGGCTCCTGCCGCGAGCGGCGCTTCGCAGCTGGAAGCCTCTGTTCGGTATCAGGCCTGCACCGATGTAAAATGTCTGCCGCCCGTAAAGAGGACCGTTCAAACAACCATTCAGATCGCAAAGGGCGTGACGGCCGCAACGTTCACCCTACCGGCCGGATATTCCGTCGTATCTGCCTCTGCAACATCTACTCCTGCAGCAATCCCGCAGCCCGCAAGCCCTCCAGCCGCCAAGGCGGCGAATCCGGGGCCGGTACAGTTTGACGTGACTTCATCGCAGGGCTTGTTCCCTTTTCTGCTGACCGCGTTCGGATTCGGGCTCGCTGCTCTCTTCACGCCATGCGTGTTCCCGATGATTCCGATTACGGTTTCCTTCTTTCTCAATCAAAGGAGCGCCTCCTCAAACAACGCGCAGCGCCGAGCTTGGTTACAGGCCTTGATCTTTTGCTCCGGGATAGTCGTTCTGTTCACTGGTCTGGGCTTTCTCGTCACAGCGATTGCGGGTCCCTTCGGTGTTGTTCAGCTCGGATCAAGCCCTTGGGTGAACGGTTTTATCGCAGTCGTTTTCTTCGTGTTCGGTCTAAGTCTCCTCGGCGCATTCGAGTTGAGCTTGCCTTCGGGCCTGTTAACCAAATTGAACACTGCCTCCGCAGGCGGGGGGTACCTGGGAACGCTCCTCATGGGGTTGACGTTTTCGTTAACCTCATTCGCCTGTATCGGCCCGATCGTGGGCCCGCTGCTGATCGCATCCGTCCAAACCAAGGGCGCGCAACCGGTCCTTGGGATGCTCGCTTTTGCAATCGGACTGGCAGCGCCGTTTTTCTTACTGGCGCTGTTTCCTTCGTACTTGCAGAAGCTGCCGCGCAGTGGCTCCTGGATGGTCCGGGTCAAAGTCGTGCTAGGGTTCATCGTCCTGGCGGTGATGCTGAAGTATCTGGGCAACGTGGATCAGGTGCTACAGACGCACTGGCTGACACGCGAGCGATTCGTGGCGGCTTGGGTTGTTCTCTTCGCCCTCCCCGGACTTTACTTATTAGGGCTCTTGCCGATGGAAGGAATGAAGCGCGATGATCGTTTAGGCGTCGGACGCGCGCTCACTGCCGCGTTGCTTCTGATCTTCTCGATCAGTCTGGTTCCCGGTCTGTTCGGCGGCCGTCTCGGCGATCTTGACGCGTTTATCCCAGAATCATCCAGCATAGTTTTCGGCGGCGGCACACAAGCGCAGAGCGTGCCGGCGAACTATTTCAAGAACAATCTCGATGCGGCGCTTGCCACGGCGCGGCAGCAGAACAAGCTTGTGCTGGTCAACTTCACCGGCTATGCCTGCACGAATTGCCACTGGATGAAGGCCAACATGTTTCCAAGGCCTGAAATTCAAGCCGCTTTAAAAAATCTGGTGATGGTTGATCTTTACACGGACGGAACCGACGCGGAATCGGAAAAGAACCAGAAGTTTGAGGACCAGAAGTTCGGGACTGTCTCGATTCCGTTCTACGCGATCGTCGATCCCCATCAGAACGTCGTCGCCACGTTCCCGCAACTGACCAGGAACTCGCGCGAGTTTCTGAGCTTTCTCGAGACGAGGCCCGGCGGCTCGAAGAACATGCAAACCGCGGCCCTGCGCTAAACTGTTTCAGTCACACCCGTGCGGATGTGGCGGAATTGGCAGACGCACTGGATTTAGGTTCCAGCGCCTGTAATGGGCGTGGGAGTTCAAGTCTCCCCA
>DATBHS010000233.1:0-14264 GCA_036557345.1 Bryobacteraceae bacterium | reverse complement strand
ACTGCTCCGGGCTGAAATAGCTCGGGCGCGATATATCCAGGGGTGCCTGGAGGGCGGCCGCCCTCGACCCTCGTATACAGCGTCTGCTTAGCGTCCCCGCTTCGCGCCAGGCCGAAATCGGTCACGACTACCCGGGTGCTTCCCCTCTCGCTGACGAGCATCACGTTGCCCGGCTTGAAATCGCGATGAATGATGTTCTCGTCGTGGGCCGCCCGCAACGCCTCTGCCATCTGTTCGATCAGCGGAAAAGCCTCTGCCGTGGACATCTTCCCGCACAGTGAGAGCCGCGCGGCCAAAGTCTCGCCGTCGAGCAGTTCCATCGTGTAAAAGCTCATTCGTCCCCACGACGCATCGTGATAGCCGATATCGTGGACCCGGCATACATGCCTGTTCGCCACTCTTCGCGCTAGCCGCACTTCGCGCAAAAGCCGCGCCACGTAGCGCTCATCCAATGCGGCGTCCGAAATAATTGTTTTCAGCGCGACGCGCTCGCCAAGCTCGTTATCGTACGCTCCATAAACTTCGCCCATTCCTCCCCGGCCGATGAAGCGTTCGATCCGATAGCGGTCCGCGATGATTTCGCCGTCGGCAAAGCGTGGGACTTCCTCCACAACCAGCGTTTCAGCCAGAAACTCGCCTGCCTGCTCATCGTTCGCCACCAGCTCTTTCACTCGGGCGCATAAGTCTGGATCCTTGCCCTGCAACTGGGCAAGAACCCGCGCACGCGCCTCGGGGTCCAGATTCACGATGACGTCGAATTGCTCTTTAACTTGCTCCCACTGCTCGGGGGCCATCCGCCTCCTTACACAATGTGCCGTAAAGCCAGGCTCGCGCGAATCTCCAATCGCGCTTTACGGTCCGCACGCTCACACCCAGCGCGCTAGCGATCTCCTCTTCAGAGAGACCGGCGATGAAACGCATTTCCACAATGCGTGCCTGGCGGGGATCCATGGCTTCCAGACGCTCGAGCGCTTCGTCCAGGGCTAGGAACTCCACGGTTCGGCCATTGACTCCGGCCGGCAGATCGGACAGAGTGACCTTGAGACCGCTGTTGGGGCGTTTCTCCGCCTTTCGGGCTCGAGCGTGATCGACGAGAATGCGCCGCATCAGGCGCGCGGCTATCGCGAAAAAATGCGATCGGCTTTCCCAGTCGACCCGGTTCTGGTTGATTAGCCGGAGGTAAGCCTCATGAACCAGGTCGGTTGTCTGGAGGCTGCGTCCGGCAGGTTCCCCTAACATCTGGCGCGATGCCAACCGATGCAGTTCGTTATAGACAGTGCCGAACAGCCGGTCTTGAACCGTGCGATTCCCTTTGCTCCATTCGAGCAAAAGCTCGGTCACTTGCGCAGCCGAGGACAAGCTGGCAACCTCCTCCCTGTGGTGATGAGTCGGCAGAACCCTGACTCACACCCCTCGCGACCACCGCGTTGAATCGCGGAGTGATCGGCATCCAGGCGTTTGCGGTATCTGGAATTCTACCGCAGTTCTGTCCCCTTTTCGCGGTTTTTTGCGCGCCATCTGACAGAACCTGCTCAAAAGACGATCAGGCCGCGTGGAGAAGCAGTTGGCGCAGGCCAATTCCACCAAAATCCCCCGGGGGAGCCGCATGCTTCTGAATTCCCCCAAAATTGAAAGGAAAATTCCATGAAGAAGCTTATCTTTAACGCGCTGAAAGTATTGAGCGTCTGCGCCATGCTCGGTGTGTTGATTCTTTCTGCCCAGATCAGGCACACGATCATCGCAAATGTGCCCTTTGACTTTACGGCGCTCGACCAGCACTTAAGTGCCGGTACGTATACTTTCACAAGTGACTCACCTCAAGGCACGATTCTCATTCACGGCGAGCAAGGCGGCGCAGCCGCTTTCGTCCTCGGACTTCCTGTTCAGGCAAATAAGATCCAGGAAGACGCAAAACTAGTCTTCCATCGCTATGGGGATCAATATTTCCTCAGCAAAATTTGGTACCCGTGGACTGACCAGGGGCGCGAGCTGCGCGTTTCCAAGGTAGAAGAGCAGATTGCTCGAAATATGCCAAAGCCGGAAGAGACCACGTTGTTAGTGGCGGGATCGAAGCAGCAGAAACCGGTTCGGTAACGTTATCCGTTGCAAATATCGGCAAAGCACACGCCTCGCGGAGCGGCAATCACTTTGGCTGCCGCCCTGTCACGCACAGGCTTGAAATGATTTGCCACGCTGCCTCAGTGTGGAAGGTCGATGAGAACGATGTCGGAGTTCTCCCGGACGCGATCAAAGACGATTTCCTTTCCATCCGGTGTGATGTCGAAGCTCACCGACGAGCCATGCCCTATCCGGGCCAGCAGCTTGCTCTGTCCGGTAGTCAGATCAAGAGACCAAAAATCCTCTCCTGGATCCAATCCGCGCAAATAAATCAATCGCCTTCCATCCGGTGTAAAACGGTGGTGCGCACGGTTGATGCCCCTGCCGGCGCCAACCCCGATTGCAGGAAGCTCAAAAGGACGCCCATCGGGCCGAACTCCTAACAGAGGCGCGAACCGGGACATAGTCCTCCCGGCGTACACAATCCGCTTTCCATCGGGCGACCATACTGGATTCAACCCTGGCTGTGCCGGTAGCCGGATGTACGCCCCGCCTTCCACCGGGATTTTGAATAGTCCAGGTCCTGAGGCATCGTCTCCGCCAATAACGATCCACTTGCCATCGGGCGACCAGCACGGGCCGCCGCGCACATCGATGGCATCGGTCAGCGGTTGGAATTCAGCACCATCTGCCGATAATATATGCAGCCGCAGTTTTCCTTGCTTCCTGAGCACAATAGCGGCGGAGCGGCCGTCGGGTGAAATCGCAGGAGGTACCAGCAGCGGTCCCTCCGCTCCCTTCCAGATCTCGAATGCTTGGCCATCCTGATATCGCCATAGCCCATCTCCAGTTCCGCGGGACGATAAATAGAAAAGAGAATTGCCTGCAAAGCGCGGCGCAAGTGCCCGCTCGTTTGGAACTGGAAAAGGCCTGACATCGGCCTCTGTCGCCGGGCGTTCCAGTATTGGTATGCTCCAGAGGCTTGCCGTGGGATTCGAAACCGTCGCGACTAAGCGATGAGCCCTCGCGCTTGCTGCCACGGATGTATAGTGTTCAAGGCCGATGCTCATTCGGTGCGACGCTTTGCGAGCAACATCGAATGACCATAGCCACGGTCCGGAGCCATCCTGTTGAGGCGCCACGTAGAGCACCGTGTCTGCGGAAAGAGCCGTCACTGAGCGTACATCCGAGTTGTGGTGAGTCAGTCGCTCCGGGTCCCCGCCTGCGGGCGCGATGCGCCACAGATCCATATCCAGAGACTCCCAGGGGCCACTCACGAAATAGATCCATTGGCCGTCGGATGACCAGGTCGGGAAATGGTTATGGCCTCCCGGACCCAGCTTGAATATTTGTCGCGCATTCGTGCCGTCACTATCTGCTACGAACATCGGATCGCCTGGGTCCCACGT
The DNA here is from genome assembly GCA_036557345.1 of Bryobacteraceae bacterium. Taxonomy (GTDB): domain Bacteria; phylum Acidobacteriota; class Terriglobia; order Bryobacterales; family Bryobacteraceae; genus Bog-105. The sequence continues at coordinate 10,797 of DATBHS010000233.1, read as the reverse complement.
GTGGAACACCAGACGGCGGCCATCCGGAGACCACCCGACATTCACTGTGTGATCCCGCAAAAAGGCGTGAGGAGCCCCTCCCATGAGGGGCATCAGGCGCAAGCGTTGATGCGGTTCATATCCACGATATCCAGCCAACCAGACCTCTGAGCCATCGCGAGAGAAGCCTAGGTTCTGAACAGGCAATATGGGATCCTCCGGTTGATCCTTGGTCAGATTCAGGGGCCGCCCAGTTCCGACCTGGCTCACCCAGACATCTGATCGCCCTGCCCAGTCTGCGCGAAATGCGATGAATTTTCCATCGGGCGAGATTGAGGCGTCGCTTTCGTCGCCGGCGAAATCGGTCAATCGCGCGAAAGTTGCATTCGATAAAAGATTTTCGTTTTCCGATCGGCCCTCACGCCGCCCCGTCCACCAGGCTGCGATTAAGGCAACCAGAATGACAGCGGTCAGAAGAGCCCATGTGACACGCCGCTTGAGTGCGTGGGTCTCGTATTTTGGAGACCGCTGAGGCACTTCCGTCTTGCCGGGTTGCGCATGGGCCGAGAGTTGCTGTTCGGCTGCGGCTACACCTGTTACCGGGAGATCTTCTTCTCCGTTGTTGGAAACGGGACAAACAAATCGGTAGCCTTGGCGTGCTACCGTCTCGATGAATCGTGGAGTATCCGGGCTGTCGCTCAGGGCGTCCCGTAGTTTCCGGATAGCGCTGCTGATCGCATTCTCATATTCGACAAAGGTGTTGTCGGACCACAGCCTGTGGCGAATCGCTTCCCGGCTCACTATCTCGCCGGCATGCTCGAGAAGGAGCATCAGAATTTGGCCCGGCTGTTCTTGGAGTTTGATTTTGATTCCGTTTTTCCGTAACTCGCCTGAGTGGCTGTCCAGCTCAAAGACGGCGAACCGGAAGATCCGGTCGCGAAGTGCAGTTGGCGTAAAACACCTCGTCGGGAGATTGCCGCATGCAACTTCACAGTTCTTTGGGAGGGGAGAACCCTGTCCTCACCTCGGCTCATCCAGATCAAGCGCTTTTGAGTGAAGACACAACTCCGGCTAATTGCTCCGAGAACAGTAAGTTACGTGGACACGTTCATTTCACCGATCCACTCATCGTAAACCATTGAATCGTGCTCCGGGAAATTCCCAAGATGAGCATGGCATTCGGGCGTAATTGCGCTGGATCCCACCAGGTCGGAAAGGAGCAATTGATGAAAAAGCTGGTTGTTACCACGCTAATGATTGGTGCCGTCGCCGGCAGCATCCGTGCGGACGAAGTTACTGACTGGAATCAAATTCTTTTTAAGGCTGCGCTGGTTGCGAACACGTCACCGTTGGTCGTGCTCCGCCAGGCGGCGATCACCGAAGTTTCTGTTTTCGACGCCGTCAACGGCATTGACCGCCGGTTCACACCGATTCATGTACAGGAGCCGGGTCCGCGAAGAGCGTGCATCCGCGCAGCGGCAATCCAAGCCGCATATGCCTCTCTAGTAAGGCTGTACCCGGATCAGAAGAGTACCTTCGATCAGAAGCGTGCCGAATCTTTTGCAGCGCTTCGATGCCATCAGCGCGATTTCATGGCTCTTTGGGCAGGAATCGAATGGGGGCGACGCGTTGCAGATGCGATCTGGGACTGGCGAAGCACGGATGGATTCAATCAGACTCCGCCGCCGTTTGAGGGAGGATCGGCAATCGGCGAATGGCGTCCCACGCCGCCTGCGTTACTGCCCGGTTTGCTGCCGCAAATGGCGTCCATGGAAACCTGGGTGATCGAATCGCACGATCAATTCAGGCCCGTTACCGGCCCGAATCCCCTCAGTAGCGCCCGATATGCGCAAGACTTCAATGAAACGAAGGAGATGGGCAGTATATCCAGTTCCACTAGATCTCCCGATCAGACTCTCGCGGCCGAGTTCTGGGGAAACAGCAGCACGCCCGCCTATTTTTGGAATCACGTAGCTATCTCCTTGTTAGGCCGTAAACATCATTCTCTTGTCGCGAACGCTCGTCTATTTGCCCTGCTCACCGTTGCCATGGCGGATGCGGAGATCGCCTGCTGGGATACGAAGTACTACTTTGTGTCATGGCGGCCCATCACGGCGATTGCCTTAGCCGAACTTGATGGCAACCCACTCACCCAGGCGGACCCTGCCTGGGAACCGCTGCTTGTCACGCCTCCGTTCCCGGAATATTCATCGGCTCATTCTGCTGTCAGCAGTGCCGCAGCTGCAGTTCTCGCCGAGCATTTTGGTAACAACACCGCGTTTACGGTGTCCTCCGACGTGACCAGCGTGACGCGCCAGTTCACAAGTTTCTCGGCGGCCCTGGACGAAATCAGATCGGCGCGGGTGAATGCGGGAATTCACTTTCGCACAGCGTGCAATGATGCCCAGGTGCTCGGAGAAGAAGTTGCTCATTACGCGATAGAGCATGCAGCCCGTCGCTTCAGAAACGGACATGACGAAGACGACGATTATCGGATTGTGGAGTAGTGTGTCCTATGTCGGAAGCGTCTTGAGCCACTGAACCATCGCTTTCAGCGCCTTGCCTCGGTGACTTACCGAAAACTTCTCCTCGGCGCTGACTTCCGCCAGAGTCTTCTTAAACGGTAAATAGAAAAAGAGCGGATCATAGCCGAAGCCGCCATCGCCTCTCGGTTCGTGCAGAATTCGGCCTTCCACGGTGCCGCGGAAAATCTGCAGCACGCGGCCAGCGTGAGCAACCGCGATCACGCACACAAAACGGGCGCCGCGGGAGCTTGCGGATTCCAGTCGCTCTAACAGCAGCCGGTTATTTGCGGCATCCGTAGCGTCCGGCCCCGCGAAACGCGCAGAGTGCACACCGGGCGCTCCGCCAAGCGCATCTACTGCGAGGCCCGAATCGTCAGCAAAGACGAGTTCCGGCGTAAAGCCAGAGTAATAAATCGCCTTCATGATAGCGTTCTCTTCAAAGGTCGTCCCAGTCTCGTCGGGGCTCGAGATAACGCCCGATTCCGGAAGCCTCTTGACAGAGACATCGCTTGCCCCGAGAAGGCGCGCCGCCACGGCGAACTCGCGTAGCTTGCCCGGATTCCCGGAGCACGCATAAATCGTCACGTCTGTGGCCGCGCTTCGAGAGCCTGTTGCTGAATAGCTCGCAATTCCGAAATACCTGCGCGCGCTAGGTCCAGCAGCTTCTCGAGTTGGGCATCGTCGAACGGCGTGTGCTCTGCCGTGGCCTGTATCTCGACGAACTTGCCGGCGCCGGTCATCACCACGTTCATATCGACATCGGCGCGCGAATCCTCCTGGTACGACAAATCGAGCACAGACGTACCGGCGACAACTCCGACGCTGATCGCCGCAACGGAATCTCTCAATGGATTCTTCGCGACCACTTTGAATTTCACCAGCGTCTCCAGGGCCGCAGCCAATGCCACATACGCGCCCGTGATCGCCGCTGTACGGGTCCCGCCGTCAGCTTGCAAAACGTCGCAATCGACAATCACGCTTCGTTCTCCGAGCGCGGAAAGATCGACCACGGCGCGCAGAGATCGCCCGATCAGGCGTTGAATTTCCAAAGTTCTTCCGGATGCGCGGCCCTTCGTAACCTCGCGCGGTGTCCGCGTTACGGTAGCGCGTGGCAGCATCGCATACTCGGCCGTCACCCAACCTTTATTCGTGCCGCGCAGAAAACTCGGGACCGTGTCCTCTATGGTGGCTGCGCAAAGCACCCGCGTGTTGCCCGCCTCGATGAGGACGGAACCCTCTGCGGTGACGAGGTAGTCGGGAGTAATTTTCGTCGGGCGGAGTTGGTCAGCCTGTCTTCCGTCGATTCTCATGCATTCCTATCGGCTTGCGTGTTATCCAGTCGTTCGTACCGAGAAATAAAGCAGAACGGCTACCAATAACAGAACCGCTACGACAATAATGAGGCAGGGAATTGCGCCTTGGCGAGGAATAGGCGACGTCTTGGCGCCGGATGATTTTTTCTTGATTTTGGAAGCGGCCATGCGAAAAAGTCAGGAAAGAGAGCACATCGCGATCCCGCCGCCGAAATGTCACGAGCCATCTGACAAACTTCCTACTTTTTGAACAAGCTATCGAAAGCTGCGCGGGCGTCGTTCGCGTTACGTGGCGCGGAAACAGATCCGTTTTCCATTATCTTCGACACCGCTCCCGAGGGCAGCGCATCGCGCGCAACTGTTACACGAGGCGAGAATAATTCGCAGCTATTTGCCTGATCTTTGACTGCAATCCGAATCGGAATCGGTTTCAAGCACTGGAAACGCGTGGACGAGTCGAAATGCACGCACTGCTTGCAGCAATGCAAGGCTGCACCGCACTTCGGGCAGTTTCCCCTGAAATCGGTGTCGGGTGCGAGTGTTACGGCGCAGTTAAAACATCGCGCCGCCACCACATTCTGAACCAGGCGCGGCAGCTTGGGTCCCATGACATCTATGGGTAACTTCGGGCCCTGCTGCTTGGGACGTTCCGAGCGGTAAGATCCATTGCCGCGGTCGGAATCCTGGTATCCGTGTTGCCGGTATTTACGATCGCCGTCCATTCAGTTGATCGGCTCCTTACAAATCCAGAGGAGTGCGGCTATACACAACTTCCGTATCGCTGAACACGCCTGCTGGACGAATATCTAGTTATAGTTCCAGAGTTAGAAGAAAGTTCTTAATTGCGCTGGAAACCTCGGTGGAGCAGCGGGTTCCGATCGTTGGAAGGAAGTGGTAGCAGATCCCGCCTGCACCTGATCTGTATGTACCATGAAATCGAGAAAAAAGCCAGCGCTTGAGGTCAAATTCTTCCGGAACCAGTAGAATGAACGGTGCTTCCGGTACTAGTGGGTTCTAACGGCCCATTCCTCGGATACGAAGGCGAGGCATGCCTCACCGTGCCTGGGATTGGCATTTTGTAGGGATCGGGCATGCCCGATCCCTACTAATCCGACACCCATTTCAGCAATGCATTGCACGGGCGCGTAAGCGGATTGTCGAAATGATTCGGGCTCACCCGGATGGAGTAGCCCAGCCGTCCGGTCTGCTGCACCGTAAATTCATTCTCGAATACAACGGCTTTGTCCTGCTTCTCGACCGGATTAAGCGGCAATGTATAGGTGTCCTGAAGCTGCCCATTTACCCCGATCTGTCCGATGACCGCCTCGACCCGCACTTCCGACGCTTCGAGGCCGGCAAGATCGACCACCGCGCGAAGCGGAACGGCGGAGCCGCTCATCACCTGATCGGCAGGACCGTCGCCCAGCCCCACGAAACGGATTCGGTCCCAGGTCTGATTCATCCGGGAATCCCAAACGGTTCTCTTGCGGGCCTCCTCAAAGTTGTCCTTCGAAATGTCCACCCAGAGCTTATGCGCCGGCTCATACAGTTCCGAAAAATACTCGTTGACCATACGGCCGCAGCCGAACCGCGGCGTGATGTTGGCCATAGATTGTTTCATCCGGCGAACCCATTCCACGGGCGTCTCCTGGTCGGAACCCCGATTTTGATAAAAGAGCGGGACAATGTCGTTTTCCAGGGTTGAATAAATGGAACTCGCGTGGAGATCGTCCTGATCTTCGGAGTATGGCGCGCGATCGCCAATTGCCCAACCGCCCGAAATTTCATATGCTTCGTCGAACCAGCCGTCCAGCACACTCAGATTTAACACGCCGTTCATGGCGGCCTTCATGCCGCTGGTACCGCAGGCCTCCTCGCCCCGGCGAGGATTGTTGAGCCAGAGGTCAACTCCTTGAACGAGTTCGCGGGCGACCTGAATCCCATAATCTTCCACAAAGATGAGCCGCTTTGAAATTTCGGGATCGCGCGACAGCGTTACAATCTCGCGAATCAGTGTCTTGCCCGGGTGGTCTTTCGGATGCGCTTTTCCCGCAATGACGATCTGCACCGGCATCTCGGGGTTATTGAGGAGCTTCTTCAGGCGAGCCACATCGCGTAAGACGAGAGTAGCGCGTTTATAGGTGGCGAACCGGCGCGCGAAGCCGATCGTAAATACGTCCGGATCCAACACTTCCTGAAGGCGTCGCACCTCCACAGCGGAGGCCTTCCGTTGCGTGGCTGCCCTCACGGCACGTTCGCGAACGAAGGCCACCATTTTGCGCTTGCGTTTGCGGTGCATCTCCCAGAGTTCCTGGCTCGGGATCTCCTGCACCATTTCCCACATCTTTGCTTCGTCCAGCCGCTCACGCCAGTCGGGTTGCAAATACTGATCGTAGAGGCTGGCAAGATCTCCGTTGATCCACGTCGGCGCGTGAACGCCGTTGGTCACAGACGTAATCGGCACCTCATCGACTGGTAGGCGTGGCCAGAGATCCTGAAACATCTCCTGGGACACGCGGCGATGCAGCACGCTGACCGCATTACGAAACGCTGACGTCGTAAGCGCCAGAACCGCCATCGAAAAGCGCTCCGTCGGATCCTGCATGTCCTTGCGGCCCAGCGTCAGGAATTTCTCGAATGGGAAGCCGGCCTGCTCGCAGTAACGGCTGAAATAGTCGTAGATCAAGCTGGAATCGAACAGGTCGATTCCCGCGGGAACAGACGTATGCGTGGTGAACACATTGCTGACGCGCGTCGCTTCGAAGGCCTGCTCGAAGCTGAGCCCGTTCTCTTCCATCAACGAACGGATGTGCTCAATGGCCAGGAACGCGGAGTGCCCCTCGTTCATGTGATGCACTGTCGCCTTCACGCCTAGTTTCTTGAGCGCGCGGAGACCGCCGATCCCGAGTACAATCTCCTGCCGTATGCGCTTGTGAATATCGCCCCCATAGAGCTGGTCCGTGATCTCACGGTGCTCGGCTGACTTATTCTGTGGAATATTCGTATCCAGGACGTATAGCTTGATGCGTCCTACATCGATGTGCCAGACCTTGATGAAAACTTCGCCGGTGGGCAGGGTGACGCTGACGATCACCTCGTCTCCTGTTTCGTCGAGACAAGGACGTACAGGGAGCGTATAAAAATCGTTTAGCGGCGTCCGCTCCTGCTGCCAGCCATCCGGATTCAGATACTGCTGCAAGTAGCCGCGTTGATAAAGCAGTCCCACGCCGGTCAGCGCGAAATCGGAATCGCTGGCGGCTTTCAGATGGTCGCCCGAGAGAATTCCCAGGCCGCCGGAATAGATCTGCATGCAATCGAGCAGCCCGTACTCCATCGAGAAATAAGCGATGTGTGGAACCGCCTCGGCGGGGGACATGGTATGCAAATAGCTGACATGGCGCTCGCATGCGCGCCGGTAGAGAAGCAAGAATCGCGGGTCGGCCGCCGCTTTATCGAGTCTCTCCTGGGGAATGCGCCCCAAAAGCTGAATTGGATTATGGTTGCACTCTTTCCAGAGCGCGGGATCCAGTCGCCGGAAGACCGAGCGGATCGTATGGTCCCAGCTCCAGAGCAGGTTGTACGCAAGCTCGGAGATTCGGCTGAGGGAAGGCGGGAGCGCAGGATGAACCAGGAATTCCTTTAGCGGTTGAATTTGATACGGCATTGAAAACGCATTGCAGTCCACAATGATTAGTGGACGAAACTAACAAAGATAACAGACTTTCCGGCATGAGGCAGCAACGGCCGTTAGCCAGGCAAAGCAGTCGCGAAACCCCGCAACGTGCACTGATTATCTCATGCGGATAATAGATGAGAAGGAAGCCCTCTGCCGTACCTCCACTTTCAAAACGTCGAGTATGCGGTAGACGGCCGGAGCATTCTCCGGGACTTGAGCTTTGCAGTCGAACGCGGGGAGACTCTCGTTCTTCTCGGGCAGAGCGGCTCAGGAAAGACCACCGCTCTCCGGCTGATCAACCGCATGCTGGACCCTACGGGCGGCACGATCTGCCTTGAAGGCCGCGATATCAGCGGTCTCGATCCTATTGAATTAAGGCGGAGTATCGGCTATGTGATCCAGGACTTCGGGCTGATGCCGCATTGGACTGTCGAGGAGAACGTGGCGCTCGTCCCGCGGTTGCGTGGCTGGGACGCCGAGAGGCAGCGGCGGCGCACACAGGAACTGCTCGAACAGGTAGGACTCGATCATGGGGCAATTGCGCAAAGGCGTCCCTATGAGCTTTCCGGCGGTCAAAAGCAGAGAGTTGCGGTGGCCAGGGCGCTTGCTGGCGGACCCGGTCTCCTGTTGTTCGATGAGCCGTTCGGCGCTCTCGATCCTGTCACGCGCCATGAGATGCAGCAGCAATTTCTAACTCTTCGAAAGCAATACAATGTGGCCTCGGTTTTTGTTACCCATGATTTGCTGGAGGCCATGGCCATTGCGACGCGCATCGCGGTGCTTGAGCGCGGGAAGCTGGAAGCGCTGGTCTCGCCAAGCGAGTTCGTACTCTTACGGACCCCGGTAGCGCGCTCGTTTCTTGACACTTTGCCCGAAGGTTTGCTGAACGGCCGTGGTTGTTGACTTGGGTTGATCGCAATGGATCCGACCATTCTGAAAATTTTGCTGAAGGAGGTGGGCGATCTCACGCTTGACCACATTGTTCTGGTTGCTGTGTCCTGCGGGCTAGCGGTCCTGATTGGTGTCGGAGTCGGTATAGCCGGCACGCGACATCCCGCCACACGACGCATCTCGGTAGCCATTGCGAGCGTGTTGCAAACGATACCGAGCCTGGCATTGTTCGGCTTCCTGCTTCCTATACCGCTCATCGGCGGCATCGGGGAACACACCGCCATTTTGTGTCTGGTCCTGTACTCGCTTCTCCCGATCCTGCGAAATACCATCGTCGGTATCGCGAGCGTCGATCTCCCCGTCCGTGAAGCGGCCGTCGCCATGGGGATGACCGACCGGCAGTTGCTACGTCTCGTGGAACTGCCGCTTGCGGCTCCCACCATACTGGCAGGCATTCGCATCGCGCTGGTAACAAATATCGGGACGGCGGTCATCGCCGCCGTCATTGGAGCCGGCGGCCTCGGCGTGCTTATTTTTCGTGGCGTGGCGTCGGTGAACACGATGGAGATCCTGGCCGGCGCCATTCCGGCTGCTATCCTCGCCCTGCTTGCCGATGGCGGCATGTCGCTACTGGAGCGCAGAATGGCAAGGCCGTGACGCGGCGCTTCGTCCTGGCAGTTATCGCCGCATCCCTATGGTCCTGTTCCAAAAACGGCCTGATCGTCGTTGGATCGAAGAACTTTACGGAACAGATCATCCTCGGCGAAATCGCAGCCCAGCAGATTGAAAGAAAGTTGCACGTCCACGTCGAGCGCAAGCTCAACCTTGGCGGGACACTGTTGACTCATGAAGCGATTGTGAGAGGGGATATCGACATCTATCCCGAGTACACAGGCACGGCTGCCAGCGTGATCCTGAAACAATCGCCCACGGCAGACCCGATGCGGGTCTACATGGCCGTTAAAGATGCCTATCTGCAGCGCTTTCGCCTGGTGTGGCTGCCTCCGCTCGGCTTCAACGACACGTTCGCCATGGTTGTGCGGAGCGAAGACGCCCGTAAGCTGCGCGAGCCAAGCCTCTCTGCGGCGGTCTCGAGAAGCTGGCGCCTCGGCATCGGCTATGAATTTCTGACGCGGCCGGACGGTCTGCAAAGATTGAACAAGATGTATGAAATTCATTGGGACGGCATCCCCAGGAGCATGGACTTGGGACTCGTCTATCAGGCGCTCCGTCAGAAAAGCATCGATATGGCAACCGGTAATTCGACCGATGCCCAGCTCACCGATCCAAAGTTTACGGTGCTGCGAGATGACAGGAAAGCCTTCCCGCCCTACAATGCCTGCTACGTCGTGCGCCGCGAGTTGATCCAGCAAAAGCCACAGGTAGAGTGGGCCCTCTCGATGCTGCAGAACCGCATCGGCGATGAGACTATGCGCAACCTGAACCGGCAGGTAGACATCGAACATCAGCCAGTTGAAACTGTGGCAAAGACTTTTCTGGCAACCCAGCCGTAACGGCGCATGATCAACAAATTGGTTATCGAGAACCTGAAGCATCGCTGGGTTCGAACCCTGCTCTCGGCCCTCGTCGTCGGCGTTCAGGTGATGTCCATTCTCACGCTGATCGGATTGAGCCGCGGCTTGTTGCAGCAATCCGCACAGCGGGCAAAGGGTACCGGGGCAGATATCTTTTTGAAGCCGGATACTCACGGAACGTTCACCTTCTCGCAAGCGCAAATTAACGAGAGATTTGTTCCGTTTGTCGCCAAACAGCCGCATGTTATCCAGGCGGTCGGCGTCCTTTCGGTTCCCATTGAGGTGGTCAACACGCTGAATGGAGTGAATTTCGCGGAATTCGAAAAGCTCGACAGCGGTATTCAATTCGTGGCCGGCGCTCCGCCGCAAAACCCTGACGATCTGCTGGTCGATGAATATTATGCGAAGCAGCACCACCTTGCAATCGGCCAGCCCGTCAGCCTGATGGGCCATAACTGGCGTCTCAGCGGGATCATCGCCGGAGGGGTCTTGGGGCGCTTCATCGCACCGCTCGCCACTTTGCAGCAGTTGACCGGCAATGGGCAACCGCCGCGCATCTCCGAGATTCTGGTCAAGCTTGACGATCCGGCTCTCACGAACCAGGAAGTCACTCGCTTTAATCAGTTGCTCAAGGGAAATCTGCAGGCGATCTCGGTTGCCGATTTCGTATCGCAATTCAACATCAACAACATTCCCGATCTCAAGGCCTTCATTGCTGTCGTGACCGTCCTGGCTGTCGTCGTCGGGTTCCTGGTGGTCTTCTTGTCGATGTATACCGCGGTGATAGAGCGCACCCGTGAAATCGGAATCCTCAAAGCGCTGGGAGCAAAGCCAATGACCGTCCTCGGCATTCTGGTGCGGGAAGCGTTCGTGCTGGC
>DATBHS010000232.1:0-3667 GCA_036557345.1 Bryobacteraceae bacterium | reverse complement strand
GTCACTGAACGAAACCTGAACGTACGAACGGCGACTTTAAGAGTCGGCCACCTCGCGCGTGGATTGTATGCTACAGTCACTACCAGAATTCATTTCGACTGGACCACCTCCTTCCTCAGTGATGCTTTGATTCTATAAGTTACGTTTACGAAGTGTCAACCAATCCGACCGAGGTCCCACCAAATTCCTTATCCGATCGTCAAGCCCGTGAATGGGCAGGCGGCTTCCTTCTACTTGGCGTGCTTCTCGGTCTTCTGGGTCCGCTGATCATCGCATGGCAGTACCACATTGATGTCGATCCACAACTGATCGGCTTGCATTTCCTGGCCCTCAACGCCGGGTACGTGATTGCGGTCGCCGGGGCGCGGACGGCTCTTGTCCGCATTTCCCTGCGGAGTCTTACTCTAGTCTCCTGCGCTCTCGCTCTTGCCGCTTTGCTCGCCCTATCGTTCTTTGCGCCACCTGTGTCCGTGGGCTGGCGGATGTTGGGTCTGGGGCTGGTGGGAGTTTCTGCGGGTGCGCTCGCAAGCGCTCTTCTATACAGTCTCGAGCCTCACTTTGTGAAGGCGCCGGCGGCGGCTGCGAATTATGCCGGAGTTCTGTTTGGTTGCGGCTGCCTGGTCGCAACCGTAATGGTGGGCATGACGTATTTTGCGGGCTCGATTCGCATCGAGACAGCTCTGCTGGCGGTTGTCCCTCTAATCTTCGGCATAGTTTATGCCGGTAGCAAATATCCGGAGGCCCGAAAGCCCGTACCCGCGCGCAAGCAGGATCCGCTTCGCGAGACATTGAAAGATCTTCGGAGCATCGCGGCGGTGCTGTTCAGCCTTCTCCTTTTCGTTCAATTTGGAAACGAGTGGGCGATTGCCGGCTGGCTGCCTTTGTTTCTGATCCGCCGGCTTGGCACGAATCCTGTATGGGCGATTTTCGCCTTGGCTCTGTACTTTTTTACGCTGATGGCAGCCAGGCTGGCGGCACAAAAGCTTCTCGTTCGCTGGAGTCACCGTCGATTACTGTTAGGGGGCATGCTCGCCGCCGTTGGCGGTTTCCTCCTTCTCAGCCTGACAGGATCTTTCGCTTTGGCGTGCCTTGCGGTCGTGATCATCGGCTGCGGCTTCGCGCCCGTCTACCCGATCATCGCGGAAACGCTCGACGAGCGGTTCTCGTATCATCCCGGTTTTTACAATGGCACCTTCTCCCTGGCAATTACTGGCGCCATGAGCTCTCCCTGGCTACTTGGCTATGTCGAGGCATTACTGGGCGCGCGTTGGGTCATGTTGTTGCCTGCAGTGGGATCAATCGTCACAGTTATTTTGGCTCTCCTGATCAAGCTGGAAGCGCATGTAATGGGCGGATCGAAAGCTCCCCGCTCCGAGCGGGCGATGGAGGCGGCCAGCGGACGTTAGAACCGAGTCACGATATATACTCGCTGTGCGATGACTCGCCGCTATCTTGCACTGGACCTTGGAGCCGAGAGCGGCCGAGCCATCGTAGCAGAGCTGAACAATCATAAAGTTGAGCTTACTGATCTGCGCCGATTTTCCAATGTCCCGGTGCGCCTTCCCACAGGCCTGTATTGGGACACGCCGCGACTTTTTCATGAAATCTGCGAATCCATAAGCGCTGCGGCCCGGTCTACAGAGGAACTGGATGGAATTGCGGTAGACACCTGGGGCGTGGATTTTGCGCTGCTCGCGGCGCAGGGAGGTCTGCTCGAGAATCCCCGCCATTACCGCGATGCGCGAACCGAAGGCGTTCCAGAACGGATCTTTGAAATCGTCTCCCGCGCAGAAATTTTCCACCAGACCGGAGTTCAGTTCATGAGTATCAATTCGCTGTACCAGTTGTACGCGGCACAGCGCGAATCTCCTGAGCTGTTTTCCTGCGCCGCAAAGCTGCTCTTCATGCCCGATCTGTTCAACTATTTCCTTACCGGCTCATTCGTGTCGGAACGAACCGTCGCCAGCACTTCGCAATTCTACGATCCATGCAAGGGACGCTTCGCAACCGACATGCTGCGGAAACTTGGCATACAGGCCGGCTTTCTGCCGGAGCTGGTCGATCCCGGAACTGAGTTAGGAACGGTGCTTCCTTACGTTGCCGAACCGTTCGGGCTTTCACACGATACACCGGTCTATGCGACGGCATCGCACGACACCGCTTCCGCCATCGCAGCGGTGCCGGCGTCCGTCGAGGAGCCATGGTGCTACATCAGCTCGGGAACATGGTCTTTGATGGGTGTGGAATTGCAACAACCTATCATCAACGATGCCGCGCTCGAAGCGAATTTCACAAACGAGGCCGGCGTGGAGCACACGATCCGCTTCCTCAAGAACATTCCCGGATTGTGGATCCTGCAGGAGTGTAGAAGGGCTTGGGCTAAAGGTGGTCAGGAATATTCGTACGCCGACTTGATGGAACGGGCGGCCGCCGCCAAACCGTGCCGCGCAATACTCGACCTCGATCGATTTTCGTCGCCCGGCGACTACCCCAAGCTCATACGCGATTACTGCCGCGAAACAGGTCAGGAAATTCCGCAAGACACCGGTGCCGTGGTTCGCGTTGTCTTAAACAACCTCGCGATGCGGTACAAACAGGTCCTTGAGGCCCTGGAGAACCTTACGGGCAGGCAGATAGAAGTCATTCATATCGTCGGCGGCGGCTCACGTAACCGGCTGCTCAACCAGCTCACTGCCGATGTGACCGGCCGCCGCGTGGTCGCCGGCCCAGCAGAAGCTACCGCTATCGGGAATGCGCTCGTTCAGTCACTTGGCGCGGGCGATATTGAAACACTTGACGAATTGCGATCTGTCGTAAAGCAATCGTTCGCGTTCGAAGAGCACCGGCCGCGTGGACAGACCTAAATCAATGTTGACGGCGAATCCGCTACTGTCAGATCTACGGGATTTCGCCTGATTTCGTGTCCACCTCGATCGGAAAGAGAGACAATATTTTCGGTTGGTTCTTATAGGCCAGCTTTCGTCCCTTGCCGCTTGCTGACGCGCGCGGTTCTGCGACTCCGACCGCTCACACGCAACCGCGACAGTCAAGCGAGCGCTTGTGACAAAGTTCCGGCCGGAAAGGAAAGGGATGCCTATACAGGACGAGAAGAAGCTGGATACGCCGGAGAGGCCGGGAAAGCGAGGCTTCGGGCGTCGTAGTTTCTTACGAGGCGCCGGATTGACGGCAGCGGGCGCAGGCGTGCTCGACCATGTCGACTTAATTGCAAAAGAAATTTCCAAGCAATCCCCGGCGCAAGGCCCGGGCAGAACACCGGTTTCGCTGAACGTCAATGGCAGGGAATACCACTTGGCGGTGGAGCCGCGAACTACTCTGGCCGAGGCGTTGCGATATGACCTGGCGTTGACCGGCACGAAGGTCGTATGCGACCGGGGCGCATGCTCCGCGTGTACGGTTTGGCTGGACAAAACGCCGGTGAACTCCTGCATGACGCTGGCGATCGATGTTGGAAACCGGCGCATCACGACCATTGAAGGTTTAGCAAGAGGGAATGAACTCCATGCCGTACAGGCCGCATTCGTCAAGCACGATGCGTTGCAGTGCGGGTTCTGCACGCCGGGTATGATCATGAGCTGCGCGGCTTTGCTAGAACGTAATCCGAATCCTGATTTGAATGATGTGAAACGGGCAACGAGCGGCAACTTGT
>DATBHS010000231.1:0-33364 GCA_036557345.1 Bryobacteraceae bacterium | reverse complement strand
TCCCACACATTGCCGTGCATATCATACAGGCCAAAGGCATTCGGCTGCTTCTCGCCAACCGGATGAGTGCTATCAGAATTGCTGCGGTACCATGCCATGTTACCGAGGTTGCCCGCGAAATCCCCTGTCGTTCCGGCACGGCAGGCATATTCCCATTCGGCCTCACTCGGCAGGCGGTATGGGTTGCCGGTCATCCGGGATAATTTCTTGCAAAACTCCTTGGCATCATGCCAGGACACATTTTCAACCGGCAAATTCCCATCGCCTTTGAAATGTGAGATATGATCGCCTATCACCGCTTCCCACTGCGCCTGCGTAACCTGATATTTGCCGATATGGAAACCAGGCACGGTGACCTCATGCTCCGGCCTTTCCCTTTCAAAGTCATAACCATCGCCATATGGCACCAGAGAGCCCATCTTGAATCGGCCGCCGGGAATGAGAATCATCGTCAACTCAACGTCGTTGAGGTTCTCTGTGAACGACGCCGGCAATTCAAGTGCGGCAGGCTTCTTCGGAGCGGTCGTTGTGGCAGATGCCGCAGGTGAAGCCGGCTGCGATGGTGAGAGTGGGTCGAGCCACTTACTGACGAAATCGCCGATCCTCAACCGGCCCTCACACAGGTCGTCCAACAAGGCAAAGAAGCCCGCGTCTCGCCTCGGCTCGTTATCGTCGATGATTTTATAAGCCTGCAAGAAGACCCTGCTCGGCAGAGACTCTTCCACACTTTTGAGCTTCTCCTTGAAGACCCGGAGTTGCGCCGAGCTGAAGACCCTAAACGAGCGGGCGATAAACAACTGGTGGCCCTGGACTCCGAGTTCGTACTTGACCGGATACTGTGGCGCTTCTTGAGGCACGCGCGCAGTGACATAATTGAACAGGTCATCCATGCTGACAAATCCGTCCTGGTCATCATCGGCCTCGCCCTGACTGATGCCGTTGATGATATGTTTGGTTAGCAGGCTGTATCGGTCGCCATCCTTTTCGCGGGCCGGCTGTGACGCGGTCGAAGCAGTCAGGACGTAGATGCCACGCATCACCTGCAATTGATCGTTCACGACGCTCTTGAGCAAGTCCTTGCTGACGGCGCCGCTGTAGCAACAATCCAGTATGATCGCCACCCGCTTGCATCTGTGATTATTGAAGAGCTTGCGCAGAAACTCGACCGGCATTGCGGTGGCTTCTAGCGCATCGACCTCCGTGTCGGTCATCGCCAAGTGCAGATGCCCTTCGTTGTCCAGTATTCCATGTCCCGAGTAATAGACCAGGATTTGATCTTGCCAGCGGGCCGCTTTAAAGACTCGATTGACGGCGCGGGCCACGCCTCCGTGCGGCTCATTGACAAAAACCTGTTGCTCTGTAAACAGCCCGAAATCCGGTGAAGTCAACACGGCGGCCAGTCCCTCAGCGTCGTTCTTCGGGCACCGCAGGACCTTCAGCGAAGGGTCCTTCGGGAACTCGCTGCTGCCGATCAGGATGGCGTATCGATGCTCTTTCGATTCACTCATAGTATAAACTGGGGTGGCGAGCCCGGGCTGACGTTCGACCTTGCGGCCTACCAGCCCGCCCGGGATCTCTTCATTTTCGGATGCGGTTGCCCGCATCAAGACGGCATACCGCCGTCCCTTGTTCATTTTGTTCCTTTGATCATGGGGTTGATTCTCTGCAGTAACTTTTCCATGTCATCGCCGCGCAGGTCGTCGGCCGTGATCCTATCTACAGGACAAAAAATGAGCCGAAATCTGCTCTGCGACATAAAGCGCTCTGAACAAATGGCGTCTCTATAGGACCGAAATGATGATGTTGAATCGTGGTCATAGCTGATCAGGCCATCGTGCGATTAGACTTTCTGTTGACCAAAACGGAAAGGAGATCGCACGATGACCGACATCCGCTCGCTTGAGCGAACGTTGCTTGACAATTTACCGTGGAACAAAGCCCGTATCAAATTTGTAGCCCGATTTCTCCTGGCGCTTTATGCCATGCGGACGGTCAATCTTTCGATTCTGGCCACCGCCTTTTCCGGCCATGCCAAGGAGGAATCGAACTACAAACGGCTCCAACGCTTTCTGCGGGAATTCGAGATGCCCTATGCCGAACTCGCGATGTTTATCGTGAAGGTGCTTGGCGTTCCCGGGCCTTACACCCTGGCCTTGGATCGAACGAACTGGAAAGTCGGCGCCATTGACCTCAACATCCTGATGCTTTCGATTGTTTATCGCGGCGTCGGGATTCCGGTTGTTTGGACCGTTTTATCCAAAGCGGGCAATTCCGACACCAGCGAACGGACGACGGTCATAGAAATCTTCCTTGATCTGTTCGGAGCGCAAAACATCGCGTATTTATTGGGCGATCGCGAATTCGTCGGACGCGAATGGTTTGGCTTTCTCAAGCGCCATCGGATCAAGTTTCAGATGCGCCTACACAAGAACACGCTGGTCCGCAACGGGCGGGGACAGTACGCGCATGCCTGGCGATTGTTTTGCCGGACGCGCATCAACTGCCCGCTGGTCATCCCTGAAGCCCGCAAGATGTGGGGCATGGAACTCTACCTGAGCGGTTGCCGCTTGAAGGACGGCGAATACTTGATTCTGGTCTCGTCCGAATTTTGCGAGAAGCCGCACGAGCAATATAAAAATCGCTGGGGCATCGAGTCTTTATTCGGGGCGTTGAAATCTCGTGGCTTCAACCTCGAAGACACGCATTTGAAAGACTCGGAACGCTTGAGCCGACTACTTGCGTTACTGGCGCTGGCCTTCACTTGGGCCTTTGTCGTCGGCCTCTGGCAAGCGCGTGTCAAAGAACTGAAACTGAAGAAACATGGCTATCCGCCAAAGAGCATCTTCCGCCGAGGCCTCGATATCTTGTGCCGTTTAGTGACCAACTTCGAGCGCTTCGATGTTGCTGTCTGGCGGAAAGTTATCAAACTTTTGTCCTGTAGCTAGGCCGTGATCTTTACCTTGTCGCCGTCTTTGGTCTGAAACTCGAACTGTAGAGACGGCTTGCGCTGCACATAGGCTCTGAGCACATTGACCAGGGCGACGATCGGACCGCCGGCGCCCACGGCCGCGATCAGTATTTGACCGATGGTTACCAAGTCGCCTTTCATTCCGGTGGCGGCGGGTTGTTCGGGAAAAGAAGCCTCGATACCGGCTTCATCACGGAGGTCCTGGCTCAGCCTGCGCGTGAGTTCCTGCAAGGATTCGTCGTCCAGATTGGCGGCAGAGATGGATAGAAGTATAGGCATAACTGAATTCTCCAAGGTCTTGGCCTAGGGCTGAAAAGCAGAGTCGAATCGTATCAGAACACTGGCCTGCAATCTTGTTACAACGAGAGTCCGCGAGCAAACAGCTACTATTATAATAGAACAGCTCGGTCTTCGCCGATACCGGGCTGGAGCTGAGAGATGGCGCGGGGCGCTCGCTTCTCCACCTATAATAAGGTTTATACGCTGGCATCCCGCTAAGCTCGACGTATAAGGCGGCCGAAATCTCGATTTATCCCAGTAAAAATTCGACGTATAACATGGTGAGAGGTGAAAAAGGACAGCGATCTGTTCAAGCCGGCGAGAATCATGCCCACATATCTACAACGCTGATAGCCAGGCACTATGACCTCAGACCCAATAATATCAGCCGCAAACTCGCCACCTGAAGACAATACGGGTATTTTCACTTAATGCGAGCCGGAGCGGATGTTCTCAGGCTGTTCTCAAATAATGTGGTTTCATTCTCAGCTAATGTGAGTTTGGGAGGCTTCTTATTCTCAGTCAATGTGAGCCGGAACTGGGCCTTATTATCGAGCACGGCGATATATGTTATCGAGCCGCTACAGATACCCCACGGGTTGCGCAACGAGGGATTTGCTAAACAAATCCCTCGTTCCACCCTTCAGTGCAAATTTCTATCCTTCGGTGCAAAATCGGTTCACCCTTCAGTTAATTTACCAAAAGCTCGATCGCTTTTCCGAGCCGCGCCGGAGCTGTTTCAGAATGTGAAGCTCGTGATCGTGGATGAGGGACACCTGATCGGGACGTCGGGGCGGTTCGTACGTAATGAGATCTTTGTTGACCACCTCCGTTCGCTGACGCGCGCGACGGGAGCGCGCGTACTCCTATTGTCGGCTGTGTTACCCAACCCCCAGGAGTTAGCTGAGTGGATCACCGGGGATCGGAACGCGGTGGCCACATCGACATGGAAGCCGTCGGCCGAGAGATTCGGACTGCTGGGATGGACGGGCGCACGCGTACGAATTGACTGGAAGGGGGACGTCCCGTCGTTCAATCCATCCTTTGTAGAGGCCGCGCCTCTTGAATTTACCAAGCGAAAAAAGCTGTTCCCCAAGGATAAGACCGAGGCGGTCGCCGCCTCAGCCGTTCGCCTCAGCGCAGTTGGGCCGGTCATGATTTTCACGGCCAGGGCGGTCTCCGTGCCGACGTTGGCTACGGCTGTGCTCCTCGCTCTCGGGAGTTGGCCTCCGGACCATCCATGGCCGGAACACGAATGGAAAGTTTTTGAGGCCGTCTGCCGAGAGGACCTCGGCGCTGACGCCCTTGAGCTGACGGCCGCCCGGGCCGGAGTGGTCTGTCACAGCAATCGCCTCACGACACAGGTCCGCCTGGCCCTGGAGAGACTTATGAGAGCGAAGCCGCCGAGAATCATCATCGCGACGACCACTCTCGCGCAGGGAGTGAACGTCGGGATATCTTCCGTGATCGTCTCGACCCCTTACATCGATAAGAACGCCATTGACAAGCGTGACTTCTGGAATATTTGTGGGCGCGCGGGGCGCGCTTTCGTCGACGGCGAGGGCAAGATTCTGTATGCGATTGACGAAACGCGCGACTACCTGAAGATCAAAAAGGACAAGGCGATGGCGCGGTTCTACTTCGATGGCGGGGCAGGCGACCGAGTCGAAAGTGGCCTTCTTTTCAGAGTAAAGTGGCTTCGACGGATCGCCTTGCAAGCGGGCGTTTCATTCGAACTGCTGTTGGAGCTTGCCGCCGATAACGACTTCTCCCCCTTAGGGGCCAGCGCGCGGGATTGCGAACAGATTTGTGATCTCTTGGATGATGAATTGCTCGCCTTGCACATGGATCCTGTTGTAAATCCCACCGTCGAAGACCCGATCGTCTGGGTGGAGAGGGTATTCAGGGATTCGTTGGCGGCGATCCAGGCGCGGTCGGCTGGCTCCGGCATAAGCGGCGAAGATATTCTCTCCTTCCTACGCGCGCGCGCAAATTCGGTTCTGCGACGTGTGCCAGACCCGGCGCGGCGAGCCGCCGTCTCCTCGGGGCTGCCGCTCAGTGTCGCCCTCCACGCCCACCTGGATCTTGATTTCTTCAGAACAGTCGCGGACGCATACAGGGAAGCGGAATGGGCGCCGTCCGCGCTGTTGGCCGCGGTCAAAGAGATCGAAGAATGGGCGCGAACCCGCGCATCCTCGGTTGCGGCCCTGCCTGAGGCGGAGAAACTCGACGCGGTGCGAGAGGGATGGCTTGCAGGAATTGGATTACAAGCGCTCACCGCAAGTGATGATGACGCTCCGGACATTACTAGGAAAGTCTACGGCTATGACCTTCCCTGGATAATTCATGCGGCGTCTCAGCAGCTCCGACGCCTCGGGGAATCGGATCGCGCGGATGCCCTCGCGCATATCGCGCTCCTCGTTGAGCTAGGAGTGCCGACGGAGACGGCCGCGCGTGTGTTCTTGGCCGGGGTCCGGTCGCGAGTAGCGGCTACTGAAATCGCGTCTCTGGGCATCGTCGGCGGCAGTTCAGTCTCTGAAATTGGCCGCATTTTGCGAGATCCCGCGGTCAGCCGTCGGGTTCGACCGCTCGTCTCTCCCACAACGGCCAGCTGGCTGGATTTCATAGTCGCCGAGGCCGCTGGCCGCAGACATGAACCTGTTCCAGAGTTCGCCGAATTCACGCTTAAGGGGGCCGAAGGGGTTGATGTTCTGCATGCAAGAAAATTGGGCGATCGAATATTTCTCCGCACGGTGAACGGAAGCGCGCAATTTGAGGTACGCCCGACGAGCTCGCTCCCTTTCGACCGTGTGGCTAATGACCCGCGCATGGCGTTCATACGTGAAGGCGGCAGGTGGCGGCTGACGATTCGAGATCCAAGACTTTCGATGAACTTAGAAGAATGAGAAAAGCTATGAACGATACAGCATAAGGACCAACCCTATGCAACCAACCATTCCCAGCCCAATATCTGCAATCGGCCCTCCATCATAATCAAACGGGATATTTACTACTCTCGATAATAGCTACGCGTCGTTAAGTAGTTTTTCGATTGTGCGAGTCTCGCTCCGATATCGCACGAACATTACCCAACAAACGAGAAGGAGGGGCAATCCGTAGA
Organism: Bryobacteraceae bacterium; assembly: GCA_036557345.1. Lineage (GTDB taxonomy): Bacteria > Acidobacteriota > Terriglobia > Bryobacterales > Bryobacteraceae > Bog-105. The sequence continues at coordinate 26,996 of DATBHS010000231.1, read as the reverse complement.
GAGCACACACTGCAAACAGGGCGTCTGCAAATATGTTGTCATCGCGAATAAATCGGCTCATGAATGGCGCCGCCAAGGAAACCATCAATCCAAGTCCACAAATAACAGCGAACCCTATGGCAAAAAGCCTTTTAGCCAACGCGGGGTAAGAATTGCCCGAAACTCCGGAAGACCGATTATGGTAGGCCAACGCTTCAAACACCCCCTGCCCATTATGTATTCCGACAACTCTGACGGTCTCACCATTATCGATAAAGACAGGGCCGCTCACTCGAAGCTGGACCGGCGTTTCAGAAAGGAGGAATAAACATTCATACGAGGCGCCCCCTGAGTCGTCCCAAGCCGCGCTGAATCCGCCATTTGAAACTATAGTGGCGCGGGCTTGCCGAACGTCCGACGCTGTTCCTTCGATACTTGTGAACTGAGCGAGAGTTAATTTCATAGATGCGCCTCCCTAAGTAGTCTTTCGATCTCGCGCCTCTCGCTCCGATATCGCGCGAATAGCCTCAAACTATACAATGCGAGAACCAATCCGAGGGAACCAAATAGCACAACCCCAATGCCTTTAAAATTGGCCCACACGGCGAAGGTCACAACGAGGAACGCGAACAGCGCGCCTGAGATAGCATAAATCATGGCATGATCCTGTCGGGACCAAACCGAGGCTGACATTCCCGAAGCTCTAGAAGATCGATTATAGTAAGCCACCGCATCAAATACTCCATTTCCATTGTGTATTCCGACAACTCTGACGGTCTCACCATCCTCAATAAAGATAGGATTGCTTACCCTTAGGGCGACTGGCGCGCCAGAAACGCGGAATAAACATTCATAGGAGTTGCCCTCAATTCTGCCATTTACAGTTACGGTGGTGTGGGCCTGACGAACATCAGACGCAATTCCTTCGATAGATTTGAACTCTTCGATTCGCGCCAATGGTCTCTCCTTTCACATTTGATTGGGAATGCAATATTGGTCGGCAGAACTCGGTGATAGAGCAAAATGGCGTTCGCAGTCTAAGCGCCTAGGCATCACTTTTCCACAAATACTACGTAACCACCGAGACCTGAAGGCGATACCACCGAATGGATTTTGACGCCTCTACGCGCCGCTTCATCGAGTACGCTGAGCAGCCCGCTGGCGTTGAAAGCGATATTACCCGGCGAATTGTCGAAGAATATTTTCCCTTGATCATTCGACGTGACGACATAGACCCGTTTCGCCGCAGGCGGCGGGCTTGCCTCACCGGTCATTGGCGGCAAGAAACTTCGGACGAGCAGCGCCCAGACGCCTAGAGTTAGCGCCAGCAGCAGCGCTCTGATTTGTCGGCTGGTTCCTTTCATATGTAACTTATTGCCTTCCCTCAACGATTTTATGTTGCGCGAGCGCCTGGGTTGCGTATTCGCGCAGAGGCGCTCCTCTTTTCAAGTTCAATCGGGATTTCAATGTTGGCAGTGGAATTCGGAGCTGGCGTAAAAAGGTCAGGAGCTTATGGCGATGCGCCATCATCGCGGCGCGGATAATAGCAGAGTTTCAGACAACCCGTGAACAATTACTTTGAAAAAAGGCTATTCGGATATTGAGGTTGTTTTTCCCAATTTTGAGACAATTCATTTCTGCCCCTCGAAACCTGAAATCTGAGCGATGGCCAAAAAAGATTCGTTAAGAATCAAAACTTAGCTCGAACCTGAGCGATGATGCGCTCAGGCCAAGTAATGCCTGATAGCCTGCGCAGATCGCGGATCTGCGATTCCGTTAACTGACCGTGGGTACGAGTCTGCACATACATCACTGACGATGTGTCTTCAGGCTCGTGACCTGCTCCGGCGCAGTGCAGAAGTTCGTGAGCCAAGATCAAGGTAAGCGCGGCTTCCGGGGCCGAATTGGCAATGGCAATGTGCCCGCGATAAGCGTGAGACACTGCATCAGCATTAGGATTGCCGATATCATCCTGAAACATCACGCTGACATCGGCATCTGACTCTGATTCGACTATCTCTAGTCTGAGGGACTGATCGCCCAGATGGGCATTGAAATCGCTAATCAACGATCGAGCATCACGGCCGATGACAAAGATCTTGATCGTATCTCCTGCTCGACTGGCGTATGCACCGATCGTCAGTCCGAGGACGACGATTGAGCAAATAAGTAAGCGTTTCATCTCACCTGCCTCTCTTCACAATTGGATTGAATTGTTAAGAATCCTGGCCCCAACAACCACGGAATCCGAATTTGCATTCGCATGTCGGGAGGCGCTGACAACCCCAAAATCCGAATAGCCTGAAAAAGGAGCGGATCGAAGACGGGCCGGAAGTCGAGCGCTGTGTCTGCCCGCGGCAATCGATGAGGGCGACGACGGCGATTCTGTCGCTCGATGCCGGCGTCGACATCAAGAAGGCGCATGACCTGTTGGGGCGCCAGCGCATCACGACTACTCAGTCTAAGAGAAGCGGTGGATTGCGGCCCCGCTCCGCTCGGCCAGGGCGCTTCCGCGGCGCTCCGCTAAAAGCCTGCTTCACGCTCCCGCTCTCGCCGCTGCGATTCGACAAACTCCGTCGTCGTTACTGCCGCATGCATCGGCCGTCCGGGCCGATCATGATTTCCGTATAAACATAGTCATCTTTGTCATCATCACCGCCGCTGGTGATCAAGAGCGTCGCTAGCCCGGCCCGGCGCAGACGGCGCATCGTGGCGTCAAACTCGATCACACCGTCTTTACTCGACTGGCGGCCAGAGCATAGCGACTCTTTCGCGCGCGGGACTAAGGCCGGGTTGCTGAGTTTGATATATCCGCGCTCGCCGTCTGAGTCTGTGGCGTCGTCATCATTGTCGTCAAGGCGGATGTCGATGGACGTTAGCTGATTGGAAAGGACACGAAACGCGGTCGCCTTGCGATTCTTCAGCTCTTCGATCTGCGCCTGTTGTGACAGACTATGAATCCAATCATTAGGGTCGATGTATTGCAGCTCCGGCGGATCGTCCGGATTGTGGCCAATCGTGGCGGCGACGCGTTGCCCCGCGTTGCGCTCGATGCCAACAAACATCTTCCAGCACGCCCACGTACCAACGAATATCAGCACGAGCGCGCCGATGACTATTCCTGCTTTTGACATATAGATTTCCTTTTTTAAAGTTTATGATTAGTGGCTGATTCAGATTTCATCCTTCGCCAGAATGCTGATCGGTCTCCAACCTCGTTTTACTATCTGCTTGTCAGATCTCGGCATGATCCCATCCTGCCTGCCGCGCCTACTGTGATCCGGTCTTGCCCCTCAGCCTGAATCTATGCTTGCAGACCATTGCCATGACGTAATTTTACTCACCCGATAATCTCAATCAAGCGATATTCGACGCACGCGTCGAATATCGCTTGATTGAGGCCATTAAAGTGACTACCATATTCTTGATGATGTATATGTTATGAGCGAATCCTTGATCACGGCGGCGTTTCGAAAAATGGGCCAGGGGAAGCTACGCGATCGGCAAGGGCCTCGGCAATGATGAACAAGATTTCCGAAATGGGCGAGCGTGAACCGGAAGCGCATGCCACGGGAGAAAGAAGGTAACGATGGTCTATCCAGCGGATATTGAAGAAGCCTACAATCTTTGGGGCGCAAACTGCGGGCCATGCAGTTTGGCTGCCATACTCAATCTGCCTGTCAATGATGTGCGTAAACTGATGGATGGCTTCGAGAGGCGTGGCTATTCAAATATTACGCACATCAAGAACGCTTTAGACCGTGCCGGGGTAAAATATCGCAGCATTGGCCCTCGTATGCCAACGCACGGATTGGTGTTTATTCAGTGGGGCGGCCACGAAAGCAAGCCGGCACATGTGCAGTACCATCATACTCACTGGATTGCCTACAGTCGCGGGACAGTATTCGAGGTCAACGCCCCATACCTGACCACCTTTGCAAGCTGGGAGGAAATTATGCCCGAGGCCGTAAAGGAGGAAGGTCATGGCAATGGCGCATATACAATTCGAGCCGGAATCGAGATACTGGGTGAAGCTGTACTGCCCAAGAGATTCGAGAGGGCGTAATCGATGCCAAATTGTGAGGTCCGAAAAGACCGGAGGGCGGGCGAGTGATGGGAGAACACCGCAGGATCCGCATTAGGCCATTGGCCAAACGCGGCTAGATGAAGGGGTAGAGCTGACTGCTCGACGAAGGCGACTTGACTGGGAGATTTGCCAGTCGATGAAGAAGGTCGAGATCCCTTATATTCGATTGGCATCGAACGGTCCATTTGAAGAAGACAGCGATGACCAGGACCCCTCGATTGAAATTGAGCATTATGGGCGCTTCTAATCACCATTCCCAGAGCCTCCAACATATCCCAAATTATATAAATTTTTCTTAATAAATCAATAACGCAGACTAACCCTTCTTAGTCTGCATAACGCAGAGCTGGTGACTCACAACGTCGGGGTGGCACTTTCGGAATTATTTGGCGCACTTTTTTCGACGCTATTTGTCGTGTAACGTCGCAGCCTTGATCAAGCCTTTAGGTGTCACTTTCGAAATTATTCGGTCGCTTAGCGACTGAGGTCGAATATTCTGATTGGGGTAGAGGGGCTTCGGCTATGGGTTCATGGTAAATGCCATACCAAGTGAGCAGATTTTACCCTCAAACATGAGCATTTGCCTCCAATCATGAGCATTGCCGTGAACATGGCAAGGAAAAGCTCTGCATATGGCTTATTCCAGCGACATTTTGTAATGCTCAGGGCGTTGGTTTCTGTCCTTATTTCTCCCGGAACCCAGTCCGCGCCGGCCACGGCCGTCTTCAGTTGACGGCCTTCCACGCGTCGCTCGTTGATTGACTGGCGCTGGATTCCGTTGTCGCGCCGCCTGGCGGCGTTGTCGTGCATTGTCGCGTCGGTCGAGACCGCACCGGCTTGATCGCGATGTTGGCGCTTGCGGTCGTTGGTGTGGATGCAGATCGCATCTCAGATGACTACGAACTGAGTGTACGGTACTTGCCCGCACTGTTCAGAGCCCAGGGTGAAGACGATGAGGGGCCGATCGTCGAGCGAATTCTTGAGCGCGAAGGTACGACGGCGCGGGCGGCGATTCACCGCGCGCTTGAAGGGCTTGACGTCAGTCGGTACCTAAGCGACCACGGTCTGAGGTCTGCTGAGGCAATGGCGCTGACCGAACGGTTTCTCAGTCCTGCTGAGAAACCGTAGGTAATCTGGCTGCGTGCAGGGGGCGAGGGCGGCTGGATGCGCGGCCGAACCAACGGTTCCGTTTTTGTCGCCCTGCGAGACAACAATGGCCGAGTGCGACAAATAGCGCCGAAACTTTTACGCCAAATAATTCCAAAAGTGACACCGGGGAATACGATTTTGTGTCGGGACTGAGGATCATCACAAGGGAAGCGCTTTCTCGACCAGAACCGGACTCGTTTCGACAGCGGAGTTGTCGAACAGTCAAGCACAACACATTGGCCCGGTTTTCAGCCATCCCTTTGTCTATGTTTCGACTCGCATAGTCCATCTAACCCGTGGGCTCCGCAGAACGCCGTTGTTTCGAATAGGACTTGATAGTCTTGCCATTCCTCTTGGCGGTGGTGGGGGAATGGGTTCGTAGTCCAATGTCTTATATGTTAGAATAGTCAACTATATGAGACTTGGAAACATTCTTCGAGGTTGGCGAGAGTCGCAGAAGTTAGGCATTCGGGCCGTGGCAGCAGACATCGGCATTAGCCACGGAACGCTGTCACGCATCGAGCGGGGCGAAGCCGTTGACGGAGTAACCCTGATAAAGATTTTGTTTTGGCTTTTATCGTGAGGTAAAAATATGAAACGAGAGATTTACAAGGCTACACCTGATGGTTGCGTGATCGAGATCGACGATGGGACTGTAATCTATGAGCCGATTGAAGGCTTTCCAGCTAAGGCAATCGCCAGCGCAATGAATGAGCTGGCCGCCGAAGGTGTACCGGAAGAATGGGACTGGAAAAAAGTCAGTTGCCGCCTACAACGCGCGGAATGGCTCAAGGGCATGCAGATAGGCGACGCCGTCACAGTCCGCGACTTCTGGGAAGAAGAATACAAAACCTCCGTCTCTCAAACGACCGATAGATTTATCTGGCTCCGGTTTGCCACTAAAGAGGTCGTTCGCTTTTCCCGCAAGACCGGCAGGCAGGCTCGGGGCGGGATGGAGATACAAATGCCGGATAATTTTAACGCTACCGCATGACAGTTATTATGACCAACAAAGACATAGACAAAGCTCTGGAAGCGGTCGAATCTGAACATACTCGGCGAATGTACGAACGCGCATTGAAACGCTTGGCCGAATGGCTCGGCGGCAGGGAATTGAACTATGAAATCGCCCGCGAATATAAAGCCCACATGGTGAAATCCAAATTCTCGCCCCAAAACATCAATGCCCATTTGGCGGGAATTCGTTTTTACGTTCGCGAGTTGGCCAAGGCGGGGAAAATGACGATCGAACAGGCCGAAAGCGTCTGTCACGTCGAAGGCGCGAAGGTCAAAGGCCGCAAGCTCGGCTATTGGCTGTCAATTCAAGAGGCCGAAAAACTCCTGAACGCGCCCGACATCAGCACGCCGCTCGGTTTGAGGGACCGGGCGATTTTGGCGCTTCTGATCGGCGCCGGATTGCGGCGTTCTGAAGTCGTCGGCCTTCAGGTCAAGCATTTCGAGCGGCGAACAGTGGCTGATGAAGATGGAACGTCGGCAAAGCGCTGGATGCTGATCGGTGTCGCGGGGAAACATGGCCGAACTCGAAATATTCCGCTTGCGGATTGGGTCAAGGCTTTGGTTGATCAATGGCTGACGCGGGCTGAAATCACATCAGGCTATCTCTTCCGGGCCGTTTCGTGGAGCGAAAAGAAATTCTGGCTCAAAGATGATCCCCTCGACGCCGCGACCTTGTTTTATATCGTCAAGCGACACGGCTGGCAGGCGGAACGTGGTCAGATCGCGCCGCATGATCTTCGCCGGACCTTCGCACGGTTGGCTTATGAAGGCAATGCGCCCATCGCGCAGATTCAGCTTGCGCTCGGCCACGCCAATCAGGTGACGACGGAAAACTATGTCAATGCGGCGCAGGACTTGAAGATGTCGCCGTCCGATGTATTGGGCCTGGACCCAAAGATATAGCAATATTCACGATGGAGATTACGAAAGGGAACTGGCGCCAACAACAGAGCGGCCTGCAGCCAATGGAATCACTCAAACGTCAAGGCTTTCACTTTCTGCCGGAGATCGTAAATTTCTGCCGCCGCTTTTTGTCCCTAAAGAACAGACCGCTGTACCAAACGAGTGGTCTTCTTATGAGCGGTGCTCAGAGCCGGAGAAACCGGCTCCTGGGAAATTTAACGAATATCGCGATAGAAGCGCCTCCGCCGAGCAATCAGCTACATGATTCCGCTATGGGCGCCACCTGGGCGTGCAGGCATTCAAGTGGAGAAGCGAGCGGCCCGCGCCATCTCTCAGCTCCAGCATGGTATCGGCGAAAACCGAGCTGTTCTGTTATGATAGTAGTGGGTTGCTCGCGGACTCTCGTTGGAACAAGATTGCAGGCCAGCGTTCCACCACGATTCGACTCTGCTTTTCAGCTTCAAGCCAAGACCTCGGAGAATTCACCTATGCCTATACTTCTGTCCATCTCCGCCACCGATCTCGACGACGACTCCTTGCAGGAACTGGTTCGTCAACTGTGCCAGGACCTGCGTGACGAGGCCAGTGTTGAGGCTTCTTTCGCCGAACAACCTGCCGGATCAGGAACGAGAGGCGACATGGCAACCATCGGCCAAATAGTGATCGCGGCCGTCGGCGCCGGCGGTCCGATCGTCGCCCTGGTCAACGTGCTCAAAGCCTATGTGCTGCGCAAGCCGTCGCTACAGATCGAGTTTCAGACCAAAGCTGGCGACAAAGTAAAGATCACGGCCGACGACCTGCGGGGCGATGACATGGAAAAGTTACTCCAGAGAATCAGTCCCATAATCATAGGAACAAAATGAACCAGGGACGGCGGCATGCCATCTTGATCGGCAGCAGCCGCTTCGACAAAGAACCGAACCTGAATCCGCTGAGATGCCCGGAGAATGACGTTGACGGCATGCGCGAAGTGCTGGCCGCAGCCAACTTGGGGGCATTCGAGGAGCCAACCGTCTTTAAGAATGCCGACAGCTTTGTCGTCATGCGTAAGCTCGAGGAGACCCTATCCGAGGCCAGCGGCGCCGATCAGGTCCTGATCTACTATTCCGGACATGGTAAGACGGACCTGCCGGGCCACCTCTACCTGGCCACGGCCAACACGGAGATCAAAAAGCTGGTGACGACTTCGATCCCGATCGAGACGCTGCGGCTACTGATCCAGAACTCATCGTGCAGGAAGATCATGCTGATCCTTGATTGTTGTTATGGCGGCGCGGTGGGGAAGTCTTTTATCAGGGGAGACGTGGACGATAAGTTCAAGGAGCTGGCGCGCGGAAATGGTGTCTACATCCTGACGGCCTCCACGGCCTATCAGACCGCGCAGGAACGTGAGAATGATAATTACGGTTTGCTGACAAAACATATCATCTCCGGCATCAAGCAGGGCGCCGCCGACGCGAATGAAGACGGGTTGGTCAGCATGGATGACCTGTACCAATACGTCTATGCCAAGGTCAAGAGTGAGGGATACCAGGAGCCGATGCGGTGGGCGCTCAATGTGAAGGGCGAAGATCTGATCATCGCTCGCGCCAGCGGGGTATCGATCCGCGAACAGCAGCGATTGCTGACCGAGAAAATCATCGAGATCAGATCATTCCTCCCGTCCCGCATCTTCACCAGGGCCATCCAGGTGATCGAGGATCGCCGCGGGCCGTTCTATGAGATCATTTCCAGGCTGCGCCGGGAGCAGTGGGAGGTCGGCAGATTCATTGATGAGTGGGACCAGGCTGAAGCCGGTGAAAAGCGTCAACCACCGGTGCCCGCCCGACCTCCAGGGCGGCAGGAAAAGGCTTTGAAGGCCGAAGTTGTCTGGATAGTACCTAAATTCATCATAAAAAAGTTCGAAGCCCTGACCGGGATCAAGGCCGAAGCCCTGATCGGGATCGCGGAATGGGCCGTCGAAATCATCTTGGAAGGTAAAACCTGGGTCAGGAGACTTCTGGCGCTCGACTGCTTGCTCCTAATAATAGCTTTCAATCCCTATTCCCCGATCTTTCTCAAACTCATCCCAGGTTCGCACATTCCCAACCGCTTATATCTCTATTTCTGGTCTGTCGTCGCACTCTGCTTCGTCATCTTATTGGTCATCGGCATCCAGGCCGCTGCTCGGCCAGCGCCGACGCCGGCGCCCCAGAAGATCACGGATGCCGTGAAGGAGTTGCAGCACGAGAAGCTGTTTACATTCGTATTGGGAGGACTAGCGGTCGTGGCAATCGCCCTGCTCATATGGATCTGGTGGCCCAAAACAGGTAAGCCCAGCGCGACACCTCTGTCGGAGCCGACACCATCAGTCTCTTTCTCTTCGCCCGCCCTGAGTTGGCCCGAGTTTGAGACAGTGACGCTCAACAATCTGGGCAAAGAGGTCGATCGCCGCAAGCTGATCGCCCAATATTTCACTGAGGATCTCGACGGCCTGGCGCTTGATATGGTCAAGGTTCCGAGCGGGACGTTCGAGATGGGATCGCCGAACAGTGAGGCCCAGCGCGATAATCACGAGGGGCCGCAGCATTCCGTCACGGTGCCTGAGTTCTTTATGGGCCGCTTTGAGGTGACGCGGGAGCAGTGGCGGCAGGTGGCCAAAATGCCCAGAGTGAAGATCAACCTCAAAGAAGACCCGTCGAAGTTCAAAGGCTCGCTGAAACAGCCGGTGGAGCAGGTGAGTTGGAACGAGGTGGTCGAGTTCTGCAAGCGGCTGGAGAAGAAGACCGGTAAACCGTACCGGCTGCCGAGCGAGGCCGAATGGGAGTATGCGGCGCGAGCCGGGACGACTACACCTTTTGCCTTCGGTCCGACGATCACGCCGAACATAGTCAGCTATGACGGCAATTATCCCTATGGTTCGGCGCCGAAAGGCGGCTATCAGCAAAAGACGGTTGGAGTAGGCAGCCTGGGTGTGGCCAACGCCTTCGGCCTGTACGATATGCACGGCAAAGTGTGGGAATGGTGTGAAGATGCCTGGCACGGTGATTACAAAGGCGCTCCGAGCGACGGCAGCGCATGGTTGAGTGGGGGAGACTCTACTAAGCGCGTCCTGCGGGGCGGTTCCTGGAACGATATTGGAAGGTTCTGTCGTTCCGCCTACCGTGCTTGGAACGGCGCAGGCAACCGCAACTTCCTCAACGGCTTTCGTGTTGTGCTGGCGGCGAGGACCAGGTAACCCTCTTACACTCTTACAGGTAACCTTTACGATAAGGAGCAATATCGTAAAAGTTGCAAGTAGGGCTGTAGCGACATCGGCGAAAGATAGAAAACGGCCAGAGTCTGCATTCAGTAGCCGAAGCGCTTGGGATTAGGACGAAATCGAGCGACTGCGCCAGAGCCTGAAACAGGTCGAGCAGGAACAGGCGTCAATTGTCGCCTGGACTTCCCTACTTGGGATACGGCGAGCATGAGCTTTCTATTCTGAACAACCCCAGCAAGCACGATTCCCTCCCCATCGCCGTCGTCGCCGAAGACGCCACTCTCAGGAGACGAGCTGCAACAAGTCCCAGGGACCGTCCCGAAGGGTCTCCTCGATGTCTCGACGCAGGTGCGGCGAGGCGAGCGGGAGCAACTCATGCGCGAGCGCCATGGCGCCGTCCCGAGTCTGCACGGAGACGCAGCCGCCCACCCGTAGGTCGTCGACCAGTGCGCTGACGATGGCTGCGGCATTGCGGGCCAAGGGTGGTCGGATGGCAAGCAAGGCGATCATCTCGTGGCTGTGCTCGTAGTAGAGCGCAACGGCGCGTTGTCCGGCGGGAGTTTTTAACAGCATCGCGTCGCGTACGTACCGCAGCATTTCGACGACGTCCTTACGGAGGACTAGCCGCGCGAGGAGTGCCATCACGACGCAGGTCCCGTCCGAGCCCGTATTGATTTTGGGAAGATGTCCGCCTAGGAGTCGGCCGAAGGATCCGATCGCACCCCACGCGTACACGCCCGGCCCTCGACCGGAGATGCCGGTGGCTGTGATTGCTATCCGCCGCACGGACAAAATGACTTCCGCCGGAAGCTGCGCGGGCATGCTGAAGGCGAGTTGAGCGACCTGGTTGCGCGCGTTGTTCACGAGGCCCTGGTTGAGCTGTTCAAGGATCACCGGTGTCATCGCCTGTTCGGCCCATTCCGAGAAGAGGTTGAGAAAGAATGTTACGAACCCCTGGCCGGTGGCCGCCACGAACGAGACTGACGCGTTGACCTTTCGCGCGCGCAACGGTCCGGCCTCGTCCTTCCATAGGAATGGCACTTCAGACGGGCCGATAGTGAGAACGAGGGTGTAGGTGAAGCCACCCGACGACCGTGTTCCCGTCACCGTCAAGGTCAGCTCACCGCTTCCGAGAGTAACGGTTGCAGCGGTCACGACAGTGGACGGATCCGCTGGCGGATTGTTGAACTCGCCGTTGCCGACTCTCGTCGCGAGCTCTGCGTTCAGCTGCGCGGCAGTTGTAATTTGTACATCCGGAACCAACACGTCGATGAATCCATTAGGATCCGCCGGCGCGCCCGGCGGCAGTCCTCCAGTCGGCGGGCCCGGGTTCGGCAGCGCCTTTTCAAACCAGGGCGATCTGAAGAGTATGCCTCCCTGTCCGTCTTGGACGACGACGCACTGCTGGCGGTCGAACGGTGGAGTCCACTTCGAATGGCCGAAATCCGTCGGAACCGGCGGGAGCAACCCGGTAGCTTGTGCCCAGGTGTCAATATCAAGGCTGAACGGCAGTGTCACCCGTGAAGTACTGGGTGCGGGCACCGTCACACGATCCATCTCTCTGTAGACTACTTGTTCAGGATTGTTTGAAGTCGCCGGCATTTTCCAAGCATCTAGTACGATGGCCTGGATCTGCGGCGTGCTGGGAAGGTCCTCTATCCAGAAGATTTCGACCTGATTGGCATAGCTAGCCATTCGGCTCTCCTCTTTATCGTGTTATGGGGTCATGTCGGCAGCAACACGGTCAGCCACGCGCTAATGCGGTGGATCTTCCTAGAATGGCTCCCATCAACTCGATGGGTACCCGTGCCGGATTTCCGCCGCCACTATGACCGATTAGCGGACCAAGAATGGGGTTAACATCCCTATCTCCTACACTGAACTTAGGATAATCGTTCCTATGCTCTGCAGAGCACAGGTAAGGATCGTTGCCATGGGCCTTATGGAAATACGCTGAAGCCTGCGATACCAACGTCGAATACACTCGCACGAAATCCATTCACTCGGAACCAGGGGACAAATTGAGCCCATGGAAAGCACAGTGGAGAACCGAAGGCAACGGTATCAACCGCCGTCCCCCCACGAATGCTAGACACGACAGGTGCAGCCAACGGACTGTTAAGAGACAAAAAAAGATCCGCGTCGCCGGTAAAAGGCGCCACCACCCCCCAGCAGTTACACACCGGCGGTAACGTAATGAGGGTATTACGGCCAGTGGGAAGGGCGAGCCCCCTAATCCATCCGCCCCACCACGTCCCCTGTCCCTTAACGCGTCGAAGAGAAATCACGAGCGAATTCTTCGTCGTCGCGCTCTTGGGCGGGGTCTTCGCGAAACTCTCAATTGTCTCGGCTGGCGCGGTCTGAATCTTTTTGGCGACTCGGCTATCCCAGAATTCACGTGAGCGGGCTTCGGCTTCCTTCGAGCTAACATTCGGATCGATCGTGATCTCGAACTCGGCCTTCTCGAAAACGCGCCCTACGAGAGACGGAGAACCACTGACTGTAATCTCGTAGTCTCGGGCGCCAGTCGCATCCGCCAATACACCTTTGTACTCGGTGTTCTTTGATTCCAGTTGTTTGAGATCCTTGAGCTGCATGCATTCTCCTTGATTACAAAGTAGGATGGGATCAGATTCAGTTGATACAACCGTCGCACCAGCATTCGACAACTCTGACTATCAGCGGAACGAGGATTCCATCGAGTTGAAGAAGGCTCTGCGGAGCAGGCCGCCAATTCACCTCTATGTCTCATTACCGAGACCCTGGTGGCCGAATTACAGGTTTGTCCACGGTAATTTCAGGTAATGATCGTATAATAGGCTCGCTCACAGTAATCTGAATCTCCCCTATTCTGCTCGTTCTCCACATCAAATATTGCTCGATCAGTGTTCGTCCAGCGCCGGAGACGGCTGTCTGAAACCCTGTGCTATGATGGAATTTTCGATACAGACAGTCGTTGATATCTGCTAGGGAGCCCGACTATCCGCCCTGACGCGGAATTGTGGATGTGCCATGTCACGGAAACCGACGAATCTGCCGTTCGCATCAAACAGGACTCCCCTACCGGTGGCCGTGTCATAAATCGTCGTCACCCCACTCGGCTCCGTAAACATGATCTTGTTCTTGCTGGTCAAAATCTGGCCCAATATTTCCTGACCCTGTAGATTGATTACGTCCGGATTTCCTGCGATCGGCGGGAATGAACTACCCGCTCGGGAATTGAGAGAATGTTTTCGAAGCGCATGACCCGCAGCTTTCTCCTCCACGTTTACCCACCGATCTGCTGAATCAAGCCGTCCTCGCAAAACCATCTGGTCAGTCCACCATGTTGCCTGCGCCTCCTCGATTCGCCAGAGAGAGGTGAGTCTCCCTGCAGAGGTTCCTAGCATACCCATTCCTCCAGCCATCAGCTCCACTTTCAAGGCGTCGGTAGTGAAAGACTCAGCAGCGTCCAGCAGTTTTGCCGCACGATCCACGGGTATCCCTGATATCGTCTCACCGGATGCAGCTTCACCCAGCAGCCACCCCGCGCGGAATCCTGGTATGTAGTTCAAGAGTGCTGGAGGTTCGTCGATTGGGTTTGGAAAATTGGGAGGAGTAAGCGGGTCCAAACCTAGCTCAGCACGCTTGCGAAGTGGCAGTCTTGCCTGCAACTTCAGCTCTAGCCGCTCGCGTATCTCAATCAAATCTCGATCAGCCGCCGTTTCCTCTTGATGACCGCTCGGATCGATCATTGCGAGTGGATTGTTCAACACATAGCTGAACCGGTTCTGCGCCTGCGCGCCTAACCCGACCTCCACATCGTCCGGCTGGAGGAACCTGCCCGTGATCGGATCGTACGGACGCGCGCCGAAGTCATACAAACCAGTCGCATCGAGCTCCTTGCCGGTGAACAGGCGTCCGCCCGCGTGATCGTTCTGTGGTGCGCCAGCAGGCAGCGTCTCGCCGAACGGCCGGTAGTGCGTGCGCGCCGGCAGGTCCTCCTTTCCGTTCACATCGGTGATCAAGTTCGTCCCGCCTAGGTGATCGAGGTGCAACCAATAAACGTCGCCCGCGCGACGCGCGACGAGGCGCTCATTCGTCGAATAGAGCGACTCGTCGCCACCCGGAATTTCCCGATAGTGCGGATATGGCTCGATCGTCGCCCCGATAGATTCGGTCTTCGCCACACGCATACCGTTGCCGTCATAGCTGAAGCTGTACTTACCGTTCCGACCGGCCTGGCTGGTAACAATGTACGACACCTTGCCGCGCGCGTAGTACGAGACGTCCCGGATGCTGTTCAGCGTCACGTCAGTGCCGCGTACGACGCGGCCGGCTTCGTCGTAGCACAAACTGCCGACGACCGCCTGATTCGCGATTCGCCGCGTCACAGCGTGCGGCAGCGAAGTCAAGCCAGCGCCACACGCCGGGCTGAACGAGTGGCCGTAATCCTGCGTCACGCCTTCCTTCGACGTCAGGTTTCCGAGCGGGTCGTAATCGTATGTGTAGTTCACGTTCTGCCCCGCCACGTCGAACGCCGCGGTCTTCAAACGATTGAGGTCATCCGGCGTGTATGTGGCGGTGTAGTTCTGCGGTGGGTCCGTGGCCGACATCAAATTGCCCACGGCATCCCACGTGTATGTGCGCTGACTCAGAGGCAAAGCCCCGGTTTTGCCGATCGCCTGCGCGCTCAGCAGCTCGACGCCTAAATTGCCGTCCTCATAAGCGTAGGCGCTTGTCACGCCATTGCCGAATGTCAATGACGCGATCCTGCCCGTGACTGTACTCGCCGCCGCAGACACGTACGTCTGTTTGCCCGACAGCGGACCGCCTAGGAACGGACCGTAGCCGGTCAGCGATCGCTGTGTAAGCGCCAGATCGTACTCGCTCGCCAGCACTTCGCCCGTCGGATATTCCTCGGCGCCGACGCGATCCAGATTGTCGAGCGCAATGCGGTCGACGAAGTTGCCGGATGCCCGTTGACCATGAACGTGTTTCCAAGCGCTCACGAGGCGTCCGCGCGCATCGAATGCGCGTCGCTCGTCCGCCACCTGACTCTCTATCTCGGGCACAAAAAGCAGTTGATTCCGCAGCTCGACCTCGCGTCCGAGGGTCTGCGTAAAAGCAGCAGCCACGCGGCTAGATGCCGCCATCTCGAACTCGCGCTTCGCATAGTTGGACACGCGGAGCTCATCGAGGTACCCGTCCAGCGTTCCCTGGCCGTCGCGCGCCGCGAGCACCAGCTCCGTATTCTCGATCGTTCCTTCTGTGCATACAGCGTCGCCGTAAGTCTTTGTTGCTGGTGGATCCCCGAAATTCACAGTCTCAGCGCTGCATTTCTCCGGGCGGGGCGGGTCGGTACACGGATCCGGTCCCGTCCCCGGCTCGCCGGGTGAACACGTCCGATGCGCTGGCACGCCGTCGATGAAGACGCGGAGGCGGCTTCCGTCGTACGTTCCGGCCACGTGGTGCCACGCATTGTCGAGCGACTCGAACGTCACGAACACCACGTGCGCCAGCTTCACGCCGCTAGGCGAAGTGATCCTCGTCACCGTCTCCCAGCGCAGACGTCTGCTCCTCGGCTCAAGCCCGAGTCGCCAGCCCGGGCTGGCGGCGCTCGCCCACTTGCCCAGAATCAGCGCCGGCCCGCTCGCGCTCGGCTCAAGCTTTACCCATGCTTCCGATGTCACGGCGTCGGGTATATGGAGGCTCGGTGAATGCGCCACTTCGATCTGTGCGCTACCCAGCGTGTGCAACGCCCTTCCCTGGATTCCTGGCACGAGCTCGCCGCCAGTGCGGTGGCCATGATTGCCGGCCGTCGATACATCGGCCTCTGGCTGGCTCGGGTTCCCGAATCCGATCTCGATGACGTCTCCCCTTGGCGGCCCGGCGCGAAGCGGACGAAGGGCGTCTTCGAGGATCTCGCTCTCGGTTCTGCTCTCGGCGATCAGCCGCACTTCGTCGACATCTACGCTCGCCGTGTTGCTCGAATCCCCGAGAGTCGTCCGAGTCATCGGCGCGAACGGCGCAGGCCGCGGAATCTTTGCGGCGCGCTGAAACACACCGTTGATATAGCACCGCGCTTCATCTCCATCGCGCACGAGCGCCACGTGCGCCCACACATCAGTCGGAAGCACGTCGTTCGAGATGATGGTAGTGGTGGTGTACGCATTCGTAAGGATGTTCTTATTTGTGAGGGTGCATTCGATCTTGCCGTCGGTATTCACGGCCAAGGCAAAAATCGCATCGGAACTGAACACGATTTGTGTTGCCTGGACATCGCTTCTTCGAATCCACGCCTCCGCTGTGAAATTTATGAGCTTAACGCGCGCCAGCTTCGTGAGCTCGATCACACGACCCGCCGGCACACGTGCGCCGAATCCAGATGCCCCGCTCACGGCCTCGAGCGCCTGTGACGATGGAATGGCTCCGGTCAGGGTCGGGGACCGATCCGTGAGAGGGCCCTCGCAAATGCCGGCGGGACCCGAGGGCCGACAATCGGCAAAAGATGGTTGCCAGCCCGGCACATCGAACGTCAAGTCCAGAAGCGGTCTTGCTTCCGACCGCTCCTGCGCGGCATTCGTGCGCACGTAGTAGTCAGGCTCACTGCTGTCATAGTTTCGCAGCACGCGCTCCTCGATCGTGTACGTCGTTGTCGCGATCTGCACCAGATTGATTTCCCAGAGCGCAGGTATATCAGGCGCGTGGATGGGGTCGTAGTCGAAGACGAGCGTGAACTGCCGCCCTAACAGCCTGTCGGGAAGAGGAATGTTCAATGTCGGCACGTCGGCCCATAGTCCCGATAATCCCGACGAATGCAGATACCGCCCGTTGCGGAGCGCCTTCCAGTCAAGCAGCGGTAGGATGCTCGCCGGACGTTCGGGATCGCGATAGGAGATCATCATGCGATCGACACTGCAGCCCTCGATTGGTTGGTTCGCGCAGCGCGAGAACCAGCGGTACTTTATCTGCAATAGATCGCCCTTGGTCGTGCTGCCTGTGACGGCGAGTTCCGCGTGCGCCGCCGTCATAGCGTTCAGGCGCATCACCCCATTGACGATCGTCCAGGAATTCGGCGGCGATACGCGGTTTATGTTGCTTCCTGGCAGACCGCAGCACGCGATCGCTTTCAGGTCGGGTTTCGGCCGCAGGTAATCCGTCTTCGTGACGCGTCCGAGGAGATCGTACGTATTGGTCGTCTTGTCGCCGGTTGCGGCGATCCGCTCGAGGAGCTGCGATTTGCGGTCGTAGGCGAACATGGCGGCGCCGGCGTCAGGATCGTCCGTCGCAAGCACACGCGAAAGCGCGTCGTAGCGGACGCCGGCCACGTTGCCTGCCTGGTCCGTGGTCGTCAACTTGCGGCCGAGGCGATCGTACGAAAAGGTCACCGTCGAATACGGCGTTGAAGACGCGCGCTTGTACTCCTCGACGCGGGTGACGAGGCCCCGCGTGTCGGACCGGTTTACAGTCGCGACGCCCCGCGCGTCGGTGGTTCGGACGACGCCAGGCGCGAGGTAGTCTATGCGCGTCACGTGGCCCTGGCTGCCGGTCGGTACCTCGGCGTCGCACCTCAGCTGGCCGTTTTTGTCCACTGCGGAGGGGTCAAAGGAGCATATCACTCCAGGTCCGTAAGTTCGAATCACGCGGCTCTGTGTGTCGTAAGCCGTTAGCACCGTTGGGATGGAGACGCGAAGCGGATCGTGTGTGCCTCGGACGTCGCACCAATTCCCGGCCGCCGGACAGGGATCATACGAAATGTTGGCAGCGGCTGGCAGGTAACGCATCTTGTAACTCCGTACCACGCGTCCCTGTGTGTCGAAGTCGCGCGCTCCGCTGATGGTCCAGCCGGGCTTCCCGGATTCCAGCGTCTCGGTCTGGAGCTGCCCGTCGCCGAACTCGTATGTTCGCCTATATCGCTCGATGGCGTCGTCCCAAGTATATGTCGTCGTGAGGAACGGACTGAACAGTGCGGAGGACGACGGCGCGTTGCAGAGCTCGCCCGGATCAGACACGTTGTAACATCGCGCATCGGTATACTCAAACCGCAGTCCTGGACGATCCGCGCGATCGAGCGGCGAAAACTTCGTCGTCAAGCGGCCCCACTCGTCGTAGCCCTGGCGTGTGACGGCGCCGTTCGCATCGATGGACTCGGCGAGCTGGCCATAAGTACCTTTAGGTTCGAGAATACCGAACGGGCCTCGAGGTGAACTCCAGGCCGCGGCATTGACGCCGTAGTAGGCGTGGCTGATCACGTGGCCCAGCGCATTCGTCGACGAGACGACGAATGCGCACGTGGAATCATTCCATTTGGTCGTCGTCAGGCCACCCTCGGGATCGATTATCTTGGTCTGTTTCCCAGGGCAGAGCGGATTCGTGTATTCCGTCCGCGTGATGACGTCCAGCTTCGTCGGAGCGACGGCCGTTTCGGCCGGGCCGGCGAACTGCGCCGAACTCGTGACGTTCCCTTCCCCGATCTGCCCGATCGGCAGACCGTCATATCCAGTCTGACTGAAGTTCAAATAATTGCCCGAGGTTTTGCCGTCTGGCGCCAGCACTCTCACCGCCGCTTGCGCGACCGCTCCGCGAATAGTCCCGGCGCCCACGGGCTGCGCATACTGGTACTCCGTTACAATGTCGTCGTCCGACGTGGCGAGGTCGTGCCGCTCCAGCACCCTTAACGCCTGTCCGAAGTCATGCGCCTGAGGAGTTAGGCTGTATTCCGTTTCCGTGTCGGTGACCCGCGGCGCGTGTGGCCACATCTGTGGATAAAGTCGCAGCTCTCCAACCTCCCCTTCGAAGCAGGTGTCGTACGCCGTACCCGTCTGCCGGCAACCCACAACGAGCGGACCGTTGGGCATCAACCCCGTCGGCGCTGCTCCCGACCCAGCATCGACGCCATTGAGATAGAGACGGGCTGTCCCCGCTCCGACCGTGGCAACTATGTGCGTCCATCGGTCCGTGAGGGGGAGCGTTGCGGTAATCGTCGTCCCCCCCACCTCCAGCTGCGCGCGATCCTCGCCGTTCGCGAAGCGGACGAAGAGTCGATACGCCCCCGGTTGGTGTACCAGCGTGCGGTCCGCTGTCCCTCCGGTCTTTCGAATCCAAGCTTCGATCGTGAATGCCGACAACGCGGTTGCATAAGGCGATGGGTACGTGAGCGGAGTGGGAATCGCTGACGCAAAAGCGGCGGCTCCGCCGGTCGCTGCGGCCGGTCGCAGCTCAGGCTGGTTTGCGACTGTCGGGACGGCGGACCTGGCGCGATCTTCGAACGGTTTACGGCCGTCAAATCCGACTTCGAACACAGCGCCGGCCGTGAGACCTTCCGGATACTCGACCTCGAATCTTCGACTGGGAGCGCCGAACACAGCCTTCAATCCGCCAATCCCACCGGTGGCGGTTGTGACTTCGCTGTATGAGACGAGCGACTCTCGTACTGGGGCGCCGGATCCGCGCACAGCGAGGCGGGTGTTTGTGATGCTGGAGACCAGATCGGGCCGCTGTGCGCTTCGCAACGTCGTCTCGACGCTCGCGGCGATGGGCCTTCCCGTTACTGGATCCAAGGACATACTCCGGCGAATTGCGAATCCGGCTTGCGTGCGGGTTTTCATGTCGAAGAAAGGAAGCTTATAGTCGTAGCCGCGTCGGCTCCAGCCTATCGGCCGACCCATTTGCGGCTCGGTCGTAACCGATCGTACGAGTCGTGCACGAATGCCCGTGACGGGCTGGTGCCCGAGCTGCGGCGCCAGACCATTCGGTTCGCCGTCGGTCCATTGGAAGGCAGGAGCCGGCCGGTAGTCGATCAACGTGCGATGGCCTTCGAGTGGGAGGCGTTCATCAATCATGAGGTCCTGTGGGCCGCTCTCGGGGCGCCTCCAGACCAGCAACGCTTCGCGCTTGGCTCCGTCGTCAAGGGTGCGGCGGACACGGCGAACGATATCGTCGACGCCGTCCCCATCTATGTCGACGAAAGCAGTATGAGTGGCGCTGCTACTTCGTGTTGCGCCCGGATTGGACGCTGCCCGTGTGGTGCCCATCATCGGGTAAGGAACAGCAAGGCTCGATACCGCCGGAGAGGCTGGCTCGATGTTCGTGAGTGATGACGAAGGGCTTGATACCGTTAAAGCGGGTGTGAGTTCAAAGGCTGCTCCAGTATTTAAGAAGATTTTCCAGCTTCGCGCCGTGGCAGTTGCGTCCCATGGTTCCGTACCCGCGATCAGAAGGTCCGGCCGACCATCATGATTGAAGTCGACCAAGCTCACATGGGAGTGTACGACGGTGTCAATGGATTGCGCTGCCCCGGTTGCAGCGCGCAGTACGCGATCGACATTCAGCGGCAGCGTCGGGAATCCTTTGGTAGCGATGTCGGTGGGAACACTCGGCACTGCGATGCAGCTCGGAGTAGGTAGAAAGGCGCGTTGAGCGGAGATAGAGCTTGTTCCGGTTCCCCAGAACACCTCCCACTGGCCGGCTGCGCACACCGGCTCGCGATCATTGGTGATTACGTAGTCCGGAAGACCATCGCCGTTGAGATCGACGAACCCGCGGGTTTGAACTGAGATGCCGCCGGCGGTGGAACCGATACCAGTGCCATCGAGCTCAGAGAATCCCTGGCTTACAATATTCACTCGCGAAGAATGACCGATCTGGCGGACTGTTCGAATTAAGTAACCGAGATCCTCGACCAGCGCTCTCGCGGCAGCCGTCGTTGTATCGACTTCGGCATGAAGATTGGAGTTGACCGGCTGGAGTGGGAGAGCAGCCGCCATTCCCTTAAGCGTGTCATTGAGAGTACCGACCTCGTTTATCAGGGACCGCTCTCTAGGAGTGGCGTCGGCCGTTGCCGTCATCAGCGGCTTGACGTTCTTGATGATGTCGTCCGCTTTCGACGTCAGCCCCCAAAGCAGCCCAGAGAAAGGCACGCAAGCAAGGAAACCTCCGTAACACGCTTTATCGACCGGGAGCAACGGATTGTTAAATGGCTCGATCAGCAAACGAGCATCTGAGAGACTGCCTTCCAGCGCATTCAGATCGGGTGGCGTCATTACATAACTCATGCCCCGGTTAATCACTTTCGGTGGTCCGAACGCGCCGGTAGGCGAATTGAAAAAGACAACCAAATCACCCGGCGTGACTCCAGACATTGGGTCGCTGGCCGTTTGCGTTCCCGATAGACGGCTGAGAAACTCATTCCGTGTTGCGGGAGAGCCGCCATTGTACAGGACGTAGTCAGGAAAGCCATCGCCATTCACATCCATGAGATGTGCTTGCGTTTCCGAGCGCGCCGTGTTTTTTACGGAGACTAGTGTCAAATCGAAATCTACTGGGATCAAGGAGATGATGAGGCCTGCAATCGAACTAGCAGCATCACTGTTTCCTGACGCGTGAGAAGGCAGCGCTTCCGACTGAACATAATCTTTTACCTTATTGCCAACTGCTTGCATCAACCCAGTGGCTGAGGGCGTTCGGACCGACAAGTTGTACCCAGTTGCGGATCGCGGCGCGGCGGAATCCATTACATGCCCTGGGCCGGCAGCGGCGAGCGTTATCCAGCTCCCACTGACGGCGTATGACGCTAAGGTCTTAATCAGGCTGCCGACAGGCACGGTGAACCCGGCTGATTCCGGGGCAACCGTCGACGTTTCGTAACTGAGCGGCAGGCCCATAAGTCCAGGAGGACCGGGAACCTGATCGAGACAGATCTGACCCTGCGGGCATGGCGCGCCCGTTCTGTTGGGGGAATCGAAACCGGCGCGGTACCAATCCGTATCGACTCTGTAACCTTGCGCTTTGTTTCCGGTGACCGCAGGGAAGGTTTGCCTTGCGCCGCGTTGGCCGGGACCGGCCGTAAGGTTTGCGCTTGGTGAAATCGGGTGGCATCCAGGTTCCATGGTGAACCGTTCGATCATGGACGGAGTTGCAACGAATTCCTTTATTCCGTCGCCGTCGAGGTCGATCCATCCAGACAGCGTAGAAGATATGCCGTAATTAGGATGATAGCCGTGATTGATGCTCTCGATAACTTGCAGAACGGGGTTCCCAAGATAATCAATCACGCCAGCAGGTATTAGATCCGGCTGTGCGAGGAAGGCGCCTAGCGAATTAGACGTGCGATTATCCATTCCATCCGGATATCGAGGCCATAGTCTGCTATCCTGCCCATCTCCGAGCGGACATGCTGGAGCTGGATTACTGATCTCACCCGCGCTTACCGACACCGGCATACCGGTTCTGGTCATGCCATTTCCATCAGCCCAGAACCATGGCGAGAACCCGTCGACAGGTGGGCTGACAGGTGTTGCATCCGGATCTGGGGCGCCTGGTATGTACCGAGTTTCGAGACTGGGTGCGCGAAAGTTGATGAATTGCGTAGTGGTGGCGAGACGACCGCCCGCAATCCCCTCATTGAGGATGACTGCCTGCTGTGCCGGACGATCGCTAGACTGGGGCGATTTATCGAGTCCCACTCCGAAGGTACTCCACTCCGGGACCGTGGGATCGGCGCCTTTCTCTTTGCTCCATAGAAAGTCGGGTAGGCCGTCTCCGTTGATGTCCGTCAGAGCCCATTGCTCAGTGGTCGCAGTCGTCACCGGCGCGAATCCGCCTGTGTCCTGACCGATCTGACCTGCGCCAAGCGGGTTATCTATGACATCCTGCCGCAGCATCGGGCGAGTTACCGTTCCGGCAATAGAATCCGGAAACGTATGCAGGTCTCGTAGATTGTCAGGTAGCTCAACGATACTTCCGCCGTCGAATTGCGCCTTCCGCTCGCCGTACCGATAGGTCCGCTCGACTCGCGTCTTCGGCTTCCCCGAGGCGTCCTGGACCGCATGTTCGATCCGTACGAGTCGCGGTTGGCGGGTCTCTGTTGTTGTACCTTCGTGAACCAATGCGAACTCATCCTGTTTCTTGCCGGCAGCAATAACAGTGACCTTCTTGAGAAGGCTCCCGAATTTAACGGGGGCGCCAAATCGGAGGGTCCAGGCAGCGAAGTATCCAGCCTGCTCCATATCCGCATAGTCGAAGACGATGCTATGCACCGAATGAAAAGCTGGGCTGGCGCAGCCGCCGGTGATCGGTGTGGGTCCGTAGTCGATTTCCTTGAGCACGCCAATCTTGCCGAATTTTGTGTCGTTGAAATCCTGATATGTGAAGCAGGATCGGAAGCCGTTGCTGTCGGTCACCGACTCTAGTCGAAACGCGAGCACGGCCGTATCATTTCCAGCCGGCGCAGCAGGATTGTGTACGCCGTCGTAGATGATCGGTTGATACTGCAGCGTTGTACCAGTGGCAAGCTGCACTCTCGCAGATTCGCGCATTGGGGTGAAGTCGATGGCAACGCAAGCGAGAGCGTCGGGAGCGGTCCGATACTGTCTTTCGCCTGGTTTTGCGCAGTCGAACGGATCCGTCCCCGGGGGGAGCGTGGGAGGTTTGAAAACGAGTGGCGTACTGCCCCAGAGCCACGGGGTATCAAGCTTCCACTCCATTGTTCCCAGTCGTATGTCACGGACGATGGAAACGGGCCAGCCGACTGACAGATCCCAGCCGATCCCAGCGAGACTCCCGCTCGCGCCGCTGTCATATGCAAGGATTACTTTCGGCGCCGCTGGAGCTTGAGGAACGGGAATTTCGAAGGTCGTCTGGTACGAGCCGTTACTGGTGACTTTATCGTCACTAGCTCGAACAAGAGGCTCTCCGGCTGACCAAACCAAGAGACCACATACCGCGATGCCTATCACGGACCAGCCGGATCTCGATCCTGAGGATGTTGAACGGAACATATTGTCACTTTACTATCTGCGTTTTTGCAACGCGGTTGGTATAGATCATTCTCTCGACTGCCATTGGACTTCCCTTTTTATTGTTCGGCCCACTCTGGCAGACGCCGTTTACCCCTGAAAACCGCCAGATAGCGGAAATTATTTTGGAATTGCCCAATCGGGAGTTCGATGTTGACACTTTTGTCCGGCGTGGCGCACAATTCGGCTTTGCGGCATCTGAAGCCGGTATCTTTGCATTGCTGTTACGAATCGTCCTGATAGTTAGCGGAGCGCAGCAACCAGTCACAGTCATCACAATCGTAAAACTCCGCATCCCGATTTTTCCTTGCGTCTTTGACCTATTGTCTTCCGCCTTGTAAGGCGAAAAATGACTCCGAAACGCGACACGACAGGTCAGTCTTTTTTGCCTCCGTAAAGTAGTCAGGACTCTTTTCTACTTATCGCTTAACCGCCCGGTTCAAACGAATATGGAAAACAACCCTGCCTTAGAATCAGCCGCGTTTTGCAAACACCTTCACTGGCTCATTCGGCTACGGCACGAGGACGCTGTCTTTTGCGGACGATACACTCAGCGCCGCGGCAATGTCTTCCGATAACGCTTGGGATTTTCATGGGAAATTCTAGGGGCGCTCTCAAAGCCCCTTTTGGAGTAGTCATGAACCATAAAACTCAGCGGATTTATGAATTCGGCCCCTGCCGGTTGGACATCGCCGATCGACTCTTGTGGCGGAATGGCGTTGTTGTCCCACTTCAGCCAAAAGTCTTCGACCTATTGCTCGTGCTGATCGAGCGTCACGGGCGTTTGGTGGAAAAAGAGGAGTTGATGAAAGCGGTCTGGCCCGACACCTTCGTCGAGGAGGCCAACATCGCCAGTATCATCTCAATCCTGCGGAAGACACTTGGCGATAACGGGCAGCAGTTTATTGAGACAGCGCCGAAGCGGGGCTATCGTTTCGTGGCGGAGGTGCAGGAGGTCGGGAGCAATGGTCTCAGCCAGACGGCGCATTCACCCATCACCGTTGAAGAGAAGAAAGAAAGCGATGAAGTGGCGAACGCTCGGCAAAAAAGAGCGCCGTGGCGAAAGGCGGCCATTGCTGCGGGCGTGGCGCTGCTGTGCGTGGCGGCATGGGTCTATTTCGGACCTGACAGGAAGGCGGAAAGGGCTGCGCCCGCTTCGATCAAGAGTATCGCTGTGCTCCCGTTCAAGCCGCTCAACCATAGTCAGGATGATGAATACTTAGGGATCGGCCTTGCGGACGCCGTCATTACCAGGCTCAGCGGCGCCGGAAAGATCATCGTGCGTTCCACCGGCTCCGTGAGCAAATACACGGCGTCAATCCAGGATCCGCTCGTAGCAGGCCGCGAACAACAAGTGGACACCGTGTTGGACGCGAGCCTCTGGCGTTCTGGCGAGAAGGTTCGCGTGACGGCCCGACTGTTGAGAGTGCGGGATGGAATGCCGTTGTGGACGTGGCAGTGCGAAGAAACCTGCACGGATGTCTTCACTGTGCAGACCCTGATCTCTGAGCAAGTAGCAGGAGCATTGATGCCGCAACTGACCGGCGCAGAGAGGGCGCGGCTGACCAAGCATTACACCGAAGATCGTGAGGCCAATCAACTCTATCTCCTAGGCCGCTACTTCTGGAGCAAGCGGATAGAGGAGGCAGTTAAGAAAAGTATTGTGTACTACAATCAGGCGATAGAAAAAGACCCGAACTACGCTCTGGCTTTCGCCGGATTGGCAGACTCCTACATTATACTTGGAGTATACAGCGATCTAGCGCCGAAGGACATTTTTCCGAAGGCAAACGCAGCGGCGATGAAAGCTCTGAAGGTAGATGATGACCTCGCCGAAGCCCACGCATCATTGGCTGAGATCAACGCGGATTATTATTGGGATTGGATGACAGCCGAGAGAGAATTCAAACGAGCTATCGAGCTGGACCCGAATTATGCTACAGCGCATCAATGGTATTCTGAATATTTATCGCCTATGGGACGGTTTGATGAAGCTATAACTGAAATGCAACGCGCCCAGGAGCTTGAGCCTCTCTCGCTCATCACCTCCACAGCTATGGGATTGGTGTTCTACCGTGCCCGCCAGAACAACCGGGCGATAGAGCAATGGCGGAAGACACTCGAGATTGATCCGAACTTTTGGGTGACGCACTTCTATCTAGGTTTGGCTTATGTGCAGGAGAGGAGATATGAGGCAGCCATTTCAGAGTTTCATAAGGCGAAAACCCTTTCTGGGGACGACTCAAACGTAATAGCGCTCCTCGGATACGCCTATGGGGTGGCAGGTAATAGAAGTGAGGCACAGAAGATCCTCGACAAATTGATCCTGGCGCCAAAACAACAGTATACCTCGCCTTTTAGCATCGCGGAAATCTATATTGGTCTTAGAGAAAAAGATCGAGCGTTCGAATGGCTCGAAAAAGCTTATGAAGATCGGACTTGGCTACTGAGGATTCTTAAGGTGGAGCCAATTTTCGATCCCGTTCGGTCAGATCCACGATTCACCGATTTGTTGCGCCGCATCGGCCTCGCGCCCTAAGTTGGGGTATGGCAACGGTTCGGATCCAAAATCGCCGAAATTACTTTGGAATTGCTCCTTCGGACGTTCAATGTTGACACTGTTGTCCGGTGTGGCACAAAATTTGGCTTTGTGGGTATCTGAAGCTTGCATCTTTATATTGCTGATAAGATCGTCCTGATAGTCAGCGGAGCGCAGCAACCAGTCACAGTCATCACAATCGGAAAACTCCGCATCTCGATTTCTCATTGCTTCTTTGATCTATTGTCTTCCACCTTGTAAGGCGAAAAATGACTCCAAAACACGACACGTAATGTCAGTTTT